>JBIKII010000022.1:0-26212 GCA_044361705.1 Caulobacter sp. | reverse complement strand
ACCTGGAGGTCTGGCTGCCGTCGCAGAACACCTTCCGGGAGATCAGCTCCATCTCCAACTGCGGCGACTTCCAGGCCCGGCGCATGGACGCCCGCTGCCAGAAGAAGGGCGAGAAGGGCACGCGCTTCATGCACACCCTGAACGGCTCGGGCCTGGCCGTCGGCAGGACCCTGGTCGCGGTGCTGGAGAACTACCAGGACGAGGGCGGGCGCATCGCCATCCCCGACGTGCTGGTCCCCTATATGGGCGGGGTCACGCACTTGGAGCCGACGGCCTGATGCGTATCCTCCTCACCAATGACGACGGCATCCACGCCGAGGGCCTCGTCGCGCTCGAGAAGATCGCCCGCGCCCTGACCGACGACGTCTGGATCGTGGCGCCGGAGTACGAGCAGTCGGGCGCCAGCCGGGCGCTGACGCTGGCTGATCCGATCCGTGTACGGAAGGTCGCCGACCGCAAGTGGTCCGTCGAGGGCACCCCGACCGACTGCGTGCTGCTGGGCGTGCGCGAGCTGATCGACGGCGCAAGGCCGGACCTGGTGCTCTCGGGCGTCAATCGCGGCCAGAATATCGCCGAGGACGTCACCCTGTCGGGCACGGTCGCCGGCGCCATCGAGGGCATGGCGCTGGGCATTCCGTCGATCGCGCTCAGCCAGTCGATGCTGGCCTTCCACGACGAGGTCGTTCCCTACTGGGAGACCGCCGAGCATTTCGGGCCGGGAATCGTCGAGCGGTTGATCCAGGTCGGCTGGCCGGCCGACGTGGTCATGAACGTCAACTTCCCTTCGCGCCCGCCGGAAGAGGTGACCGAGGTCGAGGTCACCCGCCAGGGCGCCCGCGACACCCATATCCGTACGCTCGACAAGCGCACCGATCTGCGCGGCCGGAACTATTACTGGATGGGATTTTCGGGTCAGTTGTCGAAGCCGGCCGACGGTACGGACCTGAAGGCCGTCTACAGCGGCAAGATCTCGATCACGCCGCTGCACATCGACCTGACCCACATGGAGACGGTCAACAAGCTGAAAGGGTTGCTGGGCGGCGCGCCGCCCAAGGTCGGATGAGCGAGCCGCAGGACACCCCCCGGGAGCGCATGGCGCGCCTCATCCTAGCCCTGCGATCGCAGGGGGTCACCGACCCACGCGTGCTCGACTCCATCGAGCGGACGCCGCGCGAACTGTTCACGCCGGACCTGTTCAAGGAGCGGGCCTTCGAGGACTCCGCCCTGCCGATCGCCTGCGGCCAGACGATCAGCCAGCCGTTCATCGTCGGGCTGATGACCCAGGCCCTGACCATCGAGCCCCGGGCCCGGGTGCTCGAGATCGGCACCGGCAGCGGTTACCAGACCGCCGTGCTCAGCCGGCTGTCGCGGCTGGTCTACACGGTCGAGCGCTATCGCACCCTGATGAAGGAGGCGGAGGAGCGTTTCCGGACGCTGGGTCTCATCAATGTGATCACCCGCTTTGGCGACGGCGGCGAGGGCTGGGCCGAGCAGGCGCCGTTCGACCGGATCATGGTCACGGCCGCTGCCCCCGAAGAGCCCAAGGCGCTGCTCGCCCAGCTGAAACCCAACGGGGTCCTCGTCGCGCCAATCGGCAAGGGGCCTGTGCAGAGCCTGCGTCGCTACGCCGGCGACGGCCAGGGCGGCTTCAAGGTGGAGCTTCTGGGCGACGTCCGGTTCGTGCCGCTGCTCGACGGCGTGGCGCGGGAACTCTGAAAATCCACAGACTTTGGACCGCGAAACGGGCCTTGCGCCTCGAATCCGCCCAGAAGGTCGGGCGACAAGAACGTGACCGGAAGCTGGCCTGTGCTTAACGCGGGCTTAACGCTGTCCGCACGATTCATTCGCGCTTAATCGAACGGAGCGGCGATGACCAACATGATGATCCGTGCGGCCCTGGTCGCCGCCGCCGCCACACTTGCGACCGCCTGCGCTGCCACGCCGCAGTACGCGACCGGCCGCGCCCCGGCCGGTTCGCCGCCGGCTCTGCGACCGGCCTATCCGGCGCCGTCGGCGGATGCCGACTCCGATCCGATGCCGGAAGGCATGCCCTCGACCCCCGTCGAGTCGGCGCAGCTGCCGGCAGCTGCGCCGTCGGCGTCCTCCGCCGCCGTCGAGACGTCGTCCCTGCCGCCGGTCGCCGCCCCCGATCCCTATCCGGAGCCGCGCTACGAGGCACCGCCCGAGCCCGTCATGGTTCCCGTGACGAAGACCGTGACCCTGGCGCCCGGCAAGCTGGTCGATGTCGACGGGCGGCCGAAGACCTACACCGTCAAGGAAGGGCAGGGGCTCGACGCCGTTGCCCGCGCCATGGGCTCGAGCCGCGCCGAGCTGGCGAAGATCAACGACCTAAAGGAACCCTACCGCCTCAAGCCCGGCCAGGTGCTCAAGGGCCCCGCCAGCCGCGCCAAGGCCTATGTGGTGGCCAGCGGCGACACCCTGATCGCCATTGGGCGCCGCTTCGGCGTCACCGTCGCCGCCCTGGCCGAGGAGAATGATATCACCTCGACCTCGGCGATCCGGGTTGGCCAGAAGATCAAGCTGCCGATGGGCTACAAGGACGCCGGACCGCAGACCCGCACGATCACCGTCATGGAGCCCGCCCCGGTCCAGCCGGCGCCGCGTCCCCAGCTGCCCGCGCCGCGTCCCCAGCCGGTCGCACCGCCACCCGCGCCGCGTCCGCAGGCCGCCGCCCCGCCGCCGGCCGCCGTCACCTCGCCGCCGGCGCCCCGGCCTGTTCCGCCCCGTCCGACGCCGGCTCCCGCGCCGACCCCGACCCCGACCCCGACCCGACCGGTCGTGACGCCGCCGCCTGCGGTGGTCCGCCCGCCGGTGGTTCGCCCTCCGGTCGCGACTCCCGCGCCGACGCCGCCGCGTCCCTCGGCGACTGCGCCGCTGCTGCCCGATGACCGTCCGCCGACCCTGACCGACGCCGACATCACCGCCCTCGGCCGTGGCCGCTTCGAATGGCCGGTGCGTGGCGAGGTGATCTCCGACTTCGGGCCCAAGGGCGGCGGTCGCCGCAACGACGGCCTCGACATCGCCGCCCCCGCCGGCACGCCGGTTCGCGCCGCGGCGGCGGGCAAGGTTGTCTACTCCGGCGGCGACGTGCCGGGCTTCGGCGTCACCGTGCTGATCCAGCACGAGGACGGCTGGGTCACGGTGTACGGCAACCTGCAGACCGCCAGCGTGCGGATGCAGCAGGTCGTCCGGGCCGGCGAGCAGATCGGCGCGGTCGGCGCCAGCGGCGGCGCGCCGCGCCCGCAGCTGCACTTCGAGGTCCGCTACTCGCCGTCGCCGAAGTTCAAGGCCAAGGCCATCGATCCGGCGCTGGTCCTGCCGCGCTAGACGGGAAGGCTTCGGCCCAGTTCACCCGCCAGGTCGCGGATGAACTGCCAGGCGACCCGGCCGGAGCGTGACCCGCGCAGCTGCGCCCATTGCAGGGCGCGGCGCTCGAGGTCGGGCGTCGCCAGCGCGAACCGCTCGGCGTAGGCCCCCACAGCGGCCAGGTAGGCGGCCTGGTCCATGGGCGGGAAGCCGATCCACAGGCCGAAGCGGTCGGACACGCTGACCTCCTCCTCGGCGTCCTCGGCGGCCGCGATCATGCCCCGGCCTTCGGCGTGGTCGCGCGGCATCAGGTGGCGACGGTTCGAGGTGGCGACGAACAGCACGTTCTCCGGCGGTCCGGCCACGCCGCCCTCCAGCGCGGACTTGAGCGCCTTGGCCGCGGCGGCGCCATCCTCGAACGACAGGTCGTCGCACAGCACGACGAACCGCTCGGCGCGGTTCCTCAGCACGTCGAACAGCGGCGGCAGGGCCGCGACCTCGTCGCGATCGACCTCGACCAGCTTCAGCGCCGGGAAGTCTGCGACGACGGACATGAAGGCCGCCTTGGACAGGGAGCTCTTCCCCGTGCCGCGGACGCCCCAGAGCAGCACATGATTGCTGGGCAGGCCGCGGGCGAAGCGGGTCAGGTTCTCGACGAACCTTGCCTTCTGGCTGTCGATCCCGACCAGCAGCTCCAGCGACAGGGGATAGTCCGGCGCGGCCGGAAAATCGCCCGTGGCGGGGTCGTGGCGGTACAGCCGGGCAGCGGTGAACTCGGGCCTGATCGCCTCGGGCGGGGCGATCCGCTCCAGGGCGTCAGCGATGCGGGCGAGCAGGGCCTGTGTCTTATCGTCCATAGGGGCGCATTACCGGGCCCGGCGCTCATTGCAAAGCGAAGGGTCAGCGCATAGTTTCCGCCGACCCGCGACGCCGCCTGCTGGCCGTCGCCCAGCCCTTCCCTCGGAGACGAGATGTCCGACCCCAATCAGTTGATGAGCCTGGCCTTTCCGCTGGTCCTCATCGCCGTCCTCTACTTCTTCATGTTCCGGCCGCAGCAGAAGCGCTTCAAGGAGCACCAGACGATGGTGGCCAACCTGAAGCGTGGCGACCAGGTTGTCCTGTCCAACGGCATGATCGGCAAGGTCGTGCGCGTCGAGGACAAGGAAGCCGGCGTCGAGATCGCCCAGGGCGTCACAGTCAAGGTCGTCAAGTCGATGATCTCCGAAGTGCGCGGCAAGGGCGAACCCGTCGTCGCCAACGACGCCAAGAGCTGACGCCGAAAAGGCCGCTGGACCCATGCTGATCCTCTCCCGCTGGAAGGTGATCGTCGTTATCGCGGCGATCATCTTCGGCATCCTGTTCACGCTTCCGAACCTGCTGCCGCAGTCGACGCGCGACGCCTTGCCGCCGTTCATGCCGAGCAAGACCCTGAACCTGGGTCTCGACCTGCAGGGCGGCTCGTACCTGATGCTGGAAGTCGATACGCCGGCTCTGGTGAAGGAGCGGTCCGAGGGTCTCATGGAGGACGTCGTCAAGACGCTCGAGGATGAGGGCATCCGGGCCGCCAATCCGGCGGCGCGCCAGGGCGGAGCTTCGGTCCAGATCGCCGATCCGGCGCAGTATGACGAAGCGTTCCGGCTGTTGTCCCGCATGCCGCAGCCGGTCCGTAGCGGCCAGGGCAACGATATGACGGTCACCCGCGTCGATGGCGGCCGGATCAGCGTCGCCTTCACCGACCGCGGTATCCAGGAACTGACCATGGCGGCGGTCGAGCAGTCGGTCGAGATCATCCGCAAGCGGGTCGACGAACTGGGCACCAAGGAGCCCTCCATCACCCGCCAGGGCGCCAACCGCATCGTGGTCCAGGTGCCGGGCGAAAGCGATCCGGAGCGGCTGAAGGCGGTCATCGGCAAGACGGCCAAGCTGTCGTTCCAGATGGTCGACCAGAGCCGCACCTACGGCGAGGCGATATCGGGCGTGCTGCCGCCGGGCGCGGAAATCCTGCCCTATGAGGAAGGCGCCAACGCCTTTGAACCGGGCGTCGTGGTGCGTCGCCGGGTGGAAATCTCGGGCGAGAACCTGGCCGACGCGCGGATGTCCAATGATCCGCAGACCGGCGAACCGGTGGTGTCGATCCGCTTCGACGGCCAGGGCGCCAAGCGCTTCGGCGAGATCACGACGCGCAACGTCAACAAGCCCTTCGCCATCGTCCTCGACGGCAAGGTCCTGTCGGCTCCGAACATCAACGAACCGATCCTGGGCGGCAGCGCCCAGATCTCGGGCGGCTTCTCCGCCGAGAGCGCCAACAACCTGGCCATCATGCTGCGCAACGGCGCCCTGCCGGCGCCGCTGACGGTTGAGGAGCAGCGCACGGTGGGCGCCGAACTTGGCGCCGACGCGGTCGAGGCCGGCAAGATCTCCACGGTCGTGGCCTTCGTCACCATCCTGGTCTTCATGGTGCTGGCCTACGGGCTGCTGTTCGGCGGCATCTCGGTGGTCGCGCTGGTCGTCAACGGCCTGATGATCATCGCCGCGATGAGCGCCACCCAGGCGACGCTGACCCTTCCGGGCATCGCGGGCTTGATCCTGACCCTCGCCGTCGCCGTTGACGCCAACGTGCTGATCTACGAGCGAATGCGCGACGAGGTCAGGGCGGGCAGGGCCCCGCTGTCAGCCATGGAGTCGGGCTTCTCGCGGGCCATGGAGACGATCATCGACGCAAACCTGACGACGCTGATCGCCGCCGCCATCATGTTCTTCTTCGGCGCAGGACCCGTTCGCGGCTTTGCCTGGACGCTGTCGATCGGGGTGTTCACCTCGGTCCTCACCGCCGTCCTGGTGACCCAGGTCCTGCTCGCCGTCTGGTATCGCACGGCGCGTCCCAAGACGCTGCCGATCGCGTGAGGTTCGAACCATGACCTTCTGGCCTCTCATCAAGACCCTGCCGGTGAAGACAAACCTCCGGTTCGTCGACTTTGCCAAGCTCGCCGGCGCCATCTCGATCCTGCTGACCATCGCGTCGCTGGCGGTTGTGCTGCTCCCGTTCAAGCTGCCCTGTGGCGGCCTGAACTGCGGCATCGACTTCCGCGGCGGGACGGTTCTGGAGTTCACGACCTCCGCGCCCGCCGCCGCCGGGAGTACGGCGACGCCCAGCGGCGGACGCGAGATTCCGCTAGACGTTGTGCGCAAGGCGCTCGCCGGCAAGAACCTGGGCGATGTCCAGGTGCAGGCCTATGGCGACGGCTCCGCCGCCATGGTCCGCTTCGAGACCAAGGAGGGCGAGAACGCCAACGCGGTGAAGAGCGACGTGCGCGCCACCTTGCAGAAAGCGCTGCCGGACATCCGCTTCACCAACGACGCCACGGTCGGCGCCAAGGTGTCCGGAGAGCTCCTGACCAACGGCCTCATGGCCCTGCTCGTCGCAATCGGCCTTATGCTCGTCTACATCTGGTTCCGGTTCGAACTGCAGTTCGGCCTGGGCGCGGTCATCGCGCTGTTCCACGACGTCATCCTGACCTTCGGGCTGATCGCGGTGACCAAGATGGAGTTCAGCCTGACCACCATCGCGGCCATCCTGACCATCATCGGCTACTCGATGAACGACACCGTCGTGGTCTTCGACCGGCTTCGCGAGAACCTGCGCAAGTACAAGAAGATGCCGCTGCGCGAGGTCATCGACCTGTCCATCAACGAGACGCTGTCGCGGACGATCATCACCGGCATCACCGCGATCATGGCCCTCACCGGCCTGGCGGTCTTCGGCGGCGACGCCCTGTTCGGCTTCGCGGTGATCATGATCTTCGGCATCACCCTGGGCACCTACTCGTCGGTCTATGTCGCCGCGCCGGTAATCCTGCTGTGGGGCGTCAAGCGGGGCGAGGAAGAGGTCGCGCCGATCAAGTTCGGCGCCGCCTCCCGTCCCTGATGGCCGGGCTGCGGCAACCGCCCTCGGTTGATGCCTGGGGTGGCGGCGGGTTCCGGGTCTCCGGCGCCTGGCGTCCCGGGTCGCTGCTGATCCTTGACGACGTGGCGCGGGACTGGTCGGCCGCGTCGCTGGCGGCCCTGACGCTGGACGACTTCGCCGACGTCCTCGCCAATCGCGGCGCGGTGGAGTTCGTCCTGCTCGGCACGGGCCTGACCCAGGGCCTGCCGCCCCGCGCCGTCCGCGACGGTCTGAGAGCGGCCGGCATCGGGCTGGAGTTCATGTCCACCGAGGCCGCCGCCCGCACCTACAATGTCGTCGCGTCCGAAGGACGGCGGGTCGCGGCGGCGCTCATCGCGGTTTGATCCAGATCATGGACAGGCCGGGCCGAGCCTTTACCGGCCCGCGCGAACCGGCCTATAGCTGACCCCCACGGTAGGAATCTCCAAGGGGTTGGACGATGGGCGCGCTTCTCTCGAATTTCCGCAACACCATCATCGTGAGCGTGCTGCTCGCGCTGGTCATGGTGTTCGCTTACTCCACCAGCCCGCACGGGCTGGAAGCCACCTTCTGGCAGGCGGTGTTCCGCTGGATGCACACCTTCTTCGGCATCCTGTGGATTGGCCTGCTCTACTACTTCAACTTCGTGCAGATCCGGGTCATGCCGGCCATCCCGGCCGAGCTGAAGCCTGCGGTCTCCAAGCACATCGCGCCTGAAGCGCTGTTCTGGTTCCGTTGGGCGGCGCTGGCCACCTGGATCATGGGCATGGTCCTGGCCTTCAGCCGCGGCCACACCTACGCCGTCGAGGCGATCACGCTCGGCCTCGCCGGCGGCTACGATCCGTCGGCCGACAAGGGCTTCACCATGATCGGCATCGGCATGTGGCTGGCCACGATCATGTTCATCAACGTCTGGGGCGTGATCTGGCCGAACCAGAAGCGCGCGCTGGGCATCGTCGAGGCCGACGCCGACACCAAGGCCAAGGCGGCCCGCACCGCGATGCTGTTCTCGCGCATCAACACGCTGCTCAGCATCCCGATGCTGACGGCCATGACCATGAACCAGACGCTGTTCGGCTAGACCGTCCAGATCGGTTAGAGAGGGCCCGCCGGCTGGTTCCGGCGGGCCCTTTTCATTGAGCATGGCTGACGACCTCGACATCACCATCCGCGAACACGCGCCCGACCGCTGGCTTTCCAGCCGGTTCGTGGCGGACGCTGCCGCGCGCGCCGATCTGATCGCCCTCTATGCGCTCGACCACGAGCTGACCCGCATTCCGCACCTGGTGACCGATCCGCTGATGGGCGAGATCCGCATGACCTGGTGGCGCGAGGGACTGGAAGAGATCGCCGAGGGGCGGCCGGTGCGGCCTCACCCCGTCCTGAAGGCCATCGCCGCGAGCGGCCTGCCGCCGGTGGCGCTGGCGGCCCTGGCCGAGGCGCGGCTGGGCGACCTGGACGGGGACAAGTCCGCCGAGGCCCTGATCACCCACATCGACTCCACCGAAGGCCTGGTCATGGCCCTGGCGGCGCGCCGTCTGTCGACGGAAGCCACCGCTGATCAGATCACGCACGCGGCGCGCGCCGTCGGCCTGGCGCGGAGCAATCCTGCGGGCGCGGTGGAGGCGCTGGAGACCGCCCGCACGGTACTGAAGGCGCTGCCGGTCGAGGCCTTTCCGGCCGTGGCCCACGCTGCCCTGGCCCGCCGCTATGCCCGGGGCGGCTCGCCCGGGCCGCTGGAGAAACGACTGCGGGTCTTCCTGGCGGTGATGACCGGCCGGGTCTGACGCCTACTCCGCCGCCGCCAGCGCCTCGCCGGCCAGCCAGCCGTCGAGGTCGGCGATGGCCCGCTCGCTCTGCATCCGCTTCTTGGCCCGTCCGCGATCACCGGGGTGAAGCTTGCGGCCCTCGGCGTCCTTGCGCGGGGCCTCCATGGGCGGCAGCAGGCCGTAGTTGATGTTCATCGGCTGGAAGCTGTGCTTGCCGCCGTCCAGGTGCCCGCCGGTGATGTGGGCGACCAGCGCGCCCAGCGCCGTGGTCGGCGGCGGCGTGGCGATCGGCCGGCCCAGTCGCTCGGCGGCGGCGAGGCGTCCGGTCAGCAGGCCGAGCGCCGCGCTCTCGACATAACCCTCGACGCCCGTCACCTGCCCGGCGAAGCGCAGGCGGGTGTCGGCCTTGAGGCGCAGCTTCTCGTCCAGCAGGCGCGGGCTGTTGATGAAGGTGTTGCGGTGCAGCCCGCCGAGCCGCGCGAACTGGGCGTTCTCTAGGCCCGGGATCATGCGGAAAATCTCGGTCTGCGCCCCGTACTTCAGCTTGGTCTGGAAGCCCACCATGTTCCACAGCGTGCCCAGCGCATTGTCCTGGCGCAGCTGGACGATGGCGTGGGCCTTGACCGTCGGGTTGTGGGCGTTGGTCAGGCCGACAGGCTTCATGGGGCCGTGGCGCAGGGTCTCGCGACCTCGCTCGGTCATCACCTCGATCGGCAGGCAACCGTCGAAGTAGGGGACGTTCTCCCAGTCCTTGAACTCCGACTTCGGTCCGGCCAGCAGCGCGTCGATGAACGCGTCGTACTGGTCCTTGTCCATTGGGCAGTTGATGTAGGCGGCCGCGTCGCCGCCGGGGCCTTCCTTGTCGTAGCGCGACTGGCGCCACGCCTTGGTCATGTCGATCGAGTCGAAGTGGATGATCGGCGCGATGGCGTCGAAGAAGCTCAAGGACTCCTCGCCGGTCAGGTCCAGGATCGCCTGCGCCAGCGCTGGCGAGGTGAGGGGGCCGGTCGCGATGATGACGCTGTCCCAATCGGCGGGCGGCGGGCCGGCGATCTCCTCGCGCACGATGGTGACCAGCGGATGGGCCTCCAGCCGCGCCGTGACCTCGGCCGAGAACCCGTCGCGGTCGACTGCCAGAGCCCCGCCGGCGGGAACCTGGTGAAGGTCGCCGCAGGCCATGATGATCGAGTCGCAGCGGCGCATCTCGGCGTGCAGCAGGCCGACGGCGTTGTACTGCCAGTCGTCGGAGCGGAACGAGTTGGAGCAGACCAGTTCGGCCAGGCCGTCGGTCTGGTGCGCGTCGGTGCGGACGCCGTCGCGGCGCATCTCGTGGAGTATGACGGGCACGCCGGCCCGGGCGATCTGCCAGGCGGCCTCGGAACCGGCGAGGCCGCCGCCGACGATGTGAACAGGCTTTATGGTCATGCGCGGACAGATAAGCCCCGCGCGCCGCGAGGGAAAGCGCCGATCGGCTCGCCGCAGTGGCGTGACGGGCGCAGTTGTGGTCCTCTCCCTGCGGTCGTTGTTTCGGGGAGGGGTCGATGGCCGTGATCGGCATTGCAAGGGTAGCCACCGCCGGGTTTGGCGTTATCGCCCGCCGCCCGCTGGCGGTGCTCGTCTGGGCCGGGCTGCTGCTTGTGCTCGGCGTGCTGCCCGCGGCCGGCCTGATGAGCGCCTTCCTGGGCGCCCTGGCCGAGATCGCCCGGATGGACGCCAGTGGCGTGGAGCCGTCCGCGGACGCGCTGGTGCCCGCCATGTCCGCCGCCTTCGCGATGCAACCGGTGCTGCTGCTGACCAGCCTCGCCGTCCGCGCGATCCTGACCGCTGCCGTTTTCCGCGCCGTGCTGGAGCCGGGGGACAGCCGCTGGTTCTATCTCCGGTTTGGCGCGCGCGAGCTTTGGCTGGCGCTGATGATCGTCGTGTTCGGCATCCTGTCCTTCTTGGTGACGATCACCATGGGCGCGGTGCTGGTCCCATTGCTCATGGTCCTGGCCATGGGCGCGGAGGGCAATCTCTTCGCGGTCGTTCCCATCATGCTGGCGGCGGTCCTGATCGCGGTGGCGGTGCTGGGCTGGCTGTTCGTGCGCTTCTCCATGGCGCTGCCGATGACCTTCGCCGAGCAGCGGTTCAGGCTCTTCGAGTCCTGGACCATGACACGGGGCCAGACCTGGCGGCTGATCGGGGTGGGGCTGTTGCTCGTCGGGATCGTGCTCGCGCTCGAACTGGCCCTGCTGGCGCTGCTCGTCCTGGCCAGCCTCGCGTTTCTGGGCGAGGGCGGAGTGGACGAGGCGGCAGCCAGCGCCTTCTTCGCGCAGGACGCCTCGATCTGGATGGCGGAGCTGGCGCCCTGGGCCGTCGGCATGGCGCTGGTCGGGGCCCTGCTCGGCGCCGTGGTCACCACCATCCTCGCCGCGCCCTGGGCCGAGGCCTATCGGCAACTGTCCGCGGCCCGCCCCTCCGAGTGAGTTCAAATCCTGTCGCCAGCGAGGGCGAAGCAGGGTTTAAGTCGCCGGGAGAGCAGGCGCGCAGGGACGCGCGAGAGGACCGATGGCGCAGGCGCGTTTCTCGATCAGGGAGGCCGTGGCGGAAGGCTTCGCCTTCTGGCGCACCCACTGGCGCAAGGCAGGGGCGCCGCTTGCGGTCATAGGGACCGGCCTTGTCATGAGGGGGTCCGGCGCGACGGGGCTCACCCTGCTCGGCTTCCTCATCGAGCTTGTGGGGCTCTCGGTCGCCGGCGCCGTCTACTACCGGCTGGCGCTGGCCGATCTGGGCGCGGAGCCGGCCTCCAAAAATCGACCGCTGGGTATCCAGTGGGGCAGGCTCGAGGGCCAGCTTCTGGTGACCAATCTGCTCATCGCGGTGATCTATGCGGTCGTCGTGATCGTGTCCGCCTTCATGCTTCTGGCGTTGTTCGCCGGCGCTTCTGAAGGCGTCGCGCCGCTGCAACTCGATAAGCCTGTCAGTCCGCAGGAGCTGATGCAGCTGCTCACGGAGGAGCAGGTGACGGCCCTGATGGTCGGCGTGGCGATCATGATGTTCGTCTGCCTGCTCGTCTGGTCGCGATTGGCCATGGTCGGCCCCGCCACGGCGGTCCGAGGCGCGGTCAGCGTGCTCAACACGTTGCCGCTGACCCGGGGCCAGACCTTCCGCTTTGCCGGCCTGTGGTTGCTGATCCAGGCGCCGATCTTTCTGTTGCAGATCGTCGCGGTCCAGTTCGGACTCCTGATGGGCGATCCGGGCATGGCCGCCGTGGCCAATCTCGCCGTCGGGCTTGTCGGAGTCTTCTTCGCGACACCCATTCTCTTTGGAGCCCTGGCCCACGCCTATCGCAGGCTCAACGCCGGAGGCGCGGCCTGATGGGACCCGTCAAGCCGCTGGACGCCGCGTTCGAGGGCTTCCGGATCGTCCGTGACAAGCCTCTGCTGATCCTGTCGTGGACCGGCATCTACTTCCTGTCGCTGATCGCCATGGTGCTGATCCTGCTGTTGCCGAACCTGGGCACCCTGCAGTCGGCGACCCACGGCGGCGGCGAGCGGGACATCGAACAGCTGCTCACACGGTTCGGACCGTGGATTCTCGTTGTCCTCGCGATGGCCCTGGTGCTGGTGACCGTACTGCCCGGCGCCGTGTTCCGCGCCGTCCTGCGACCGCATGACCGCAGCTTCGCCTACATCAAGTTCGGGGCTGACGAGTGGCGCATGCTCGGCCTCTACATGATCATCGTCCTGATCTTTTCGGTCGCCAGCGGGTTGTTCAGCGTCGTCAGCATGTTCGCGCTATCGCTGTCGGGCCCCCTGGAGTGGCTGGTCGGGGTCCTGGCGACATTTGGCGGGCTGGCCCTGGTGGGCTGGCTGTTCGTCCGACTGACCCTCGCCGGTCCCGTCGCCGTCGCCGACGAGCGGCTCGACATCCGCGGCGCCTGGCTGCTGACCCGCGGCGAGTTCTGGCGCCTGGTCGCGACCCTCCTGCTGAGCATCCTGTTCTACGGCGGTGTCCTGCTCCTCGCGCTCGTCTTCAGTCTGATCTCGACGCGGCTGCTCGGCGGCTTCTCGCTGCTCGGCGAACTCAGCCAGCCCAGCGCCGGCCAGATCACCCAGGGCGAGGCGCTGGCCGGCATCGGCCTGATCGTCCTGCAGCAGGCGATCCTCACGCTGCTGATCGTTCTGTGGGTCGTGATGTTCTGCGCCGCGCCGGCCCGCGTGCTGCAGCAGCTTCGCGGCGCGGACCAGGAACCCGCCTAGGCGGCCGCGCTCGGACGCGCCGACACCCGGGCGTGCCAAGCGCGCAGCTTCGCCGCCTCTTCCGGCATCTCCAGACCGGTGAACGCCGCGAAGTCGATCGTCGTCAGGGCGGCGATGTCGGCCATGCTGAACGACTTGCCGGCCAGATAGGCGCGACCGTCGCCGAGATCGCGGTCCAGCCATTTGCAGGCGCGGCCGTAGAGCTCGCGGTTCGACTCGCCGAAGTCCTTGAACTGGGTCAGCAGTGCCGCGGTCAGCGGATGGGCGTGGCGCCAGAACATGCCGACCGGTGTCATCAGCTGGAACTCGATCCGGCGGATCCACATGTCGATCTTCGCCTGCTCCAGCGCGGTCGTCCCGAATAGCGGGTTGGCCGGGTGCAGCGCCTCCAGGTAGCGACAGATCGAGACGGTTTCGGAGATGGCCTCGCCGTCGTCCAGAACCAGAGTCGGCACCTGGCCCAGGGAGTTGCGCGCCAGATGCTCCGGCGACTTGTGCTCGCGCTGGCGCAGATTGACCCGCGTCTCCGGCAGATCAATGCCCTTCTCGGCGATGAAGATGCGCACCCGGCGCGGGTTCGGAGCCGGATTGGCTTCACCGTAGAGGATCATGATCTCAACTCCCCGCGCGGTCTCCGCCGCCATTGCCGCCAGTAGGGCGTTCTGCTCAAACTGCTACCGAGGGTGGACAATGGCGTCCATCGGAAAGCCACCGGGGGAACGACAATCATGGCCACCTTCTCGGCGACGGACGCCGGACTTTCAGGCTTCACGCTCGCGCGCTCGCGGCCGCGGGTCTTCCTCGTCTGGGGTCTGATCCTGCTCGCCATCTCCCTGGTCACCACGGCCGCGACCATCCTGATGGTCGGCCAGGCCATGGTGGACATGCAGGCGGCCAGCCAGACAGGCGACCAGGAGGCGACCATGCGGTCAATGACCGCGCTGGCGCCATTCTACATCGTCGCCCTGCCGCTTTCGCTGCTCTACTACGGGATCGCCACGGCGGCGGTGAACCGCATGGTGCTTCGGCCGGACGACAGCCGGAACGCCTTCATCCGCCTCGGCGGCGATGAGCTCCGCATGATCGTCGTCATGATCGCCCAATGGCTGATCGGGGTCGGCGTCGTCATCGTCGCGGTCCTGCTGGCTGTGCTTCTCGCGGCGCTCGGCGGCGCGGTGGCGGGGGGCGCCGGCGGCGTCATCGCCGGGATCGTCGGCGGCTTCGCGGGCGTCGCGCTGGTCCTTCTTGTCTCGATCCGCCTGTCGCTGGCCCTGTCGCAGAGCTTCGCGACCGGCCGCATCAACATCTTCGGCAGCTGGTCGCTGACCAAGGGGCGGTTCTGGTCGACCCTCGGCGCCTACCTGCTCGCCATCGTCGTGCTGATCGTCGTGTTTCTGCTGGCCTTCGCGGTGCAGTCGATCGTGGCGCTCGTGCTGGGCGGCGGTCTCGCCGGGGTGACCAGCCTGTTCCAGCCGGACATGAGCACGCTGGCGGCCTTCTTCACGCCGGCCATGCTGGTCTACACGGTGATCGGCGGCTTCCTGTCGGCGCTGTCCCTGATGGTCATGTATGCGCCGGCGGCGACGATCTATCGCGCCATCGCCGAGCCGGCCGCCGCTGACGTGTTCAGCTAGGCGAGGGCGCGCGGGCCGGGGCGACGCGTGAAGGCGTTGCTCCGGCCGCGATCCTCTGGTCATCTCCCTTTCGGGGCCGCGGGATCGTGGCGCGTTCGGGGGACTGCTCCATGAAATCGTTCTCGGCGACAGACGCCGCCTTCGCCGGGTTCCGGCTCATCCGCCAGCGACCGATGCTCGTGGTCGTCTGGACCCTGGTCAGCCTCGGGGTAATCCTCGCGTTTGTGGCGCTCGCGGCGCTGCTGCTCGGTGGCAGCTTCATGAAGCTGGCCCAACTCGGCGAGGGCGCCGAGCCCTCTATCGAGGAGGTCACCAGTATCCTGCTGATGCTGGTCCCTCTGCTGCTGGTCGCGCTGCCGGTCGGCCTGCTCTACGCCGGGGTGATGGCCGCCGGGGTCAACCGGGCGATCCTTCGGCCCGACGAGAAGGCGTTCTTCTACCTGCGCCTGGGCGCTGACGAGTTCCGTCAGGCCGTAGTGCTGCTCGTCCAGGGTCTCGGCTGGATGGGCGTCTACCTGGTTTGCGTGCTGATCGTTGGCCTGACCGCGGGCTTCGGGGCCCTGGCGTCGGGTGTCGGGGGCGACGCGCCCGCTCCGGGCGGCATCGGGGCCATGATCGGCTCCATTTTCCTGGTCGGGATCGGCGGTGTCGCCCTCGCGCTCTTCCTGATGGTCAAGTTCTCGCTGGCCAGCGCCCAGACCTTTCACACTCGCCAGATCAATATCTTCGGATCCTGGTCGCTGACCAAGGGCCGCTTCTGGCCGATCCTCGGCGCCTTCCTGCTGGCCTTCGTGTTCATCGTGATGATTTCGATCGCCCAGTCGCTGATTCAGGGGATCGGGCAGATGACCATGCTCAGCGGCGAAATGGCGGCCATCGTCATCGGCGTCGGCATCACCCTGGTGATCAGCAGCCTGATCAGCACGGTGATCCATCTGGTCGCCTATGCGCCCGCCCCGACCATCTACAAGGCGATCACGTCCGACGACACGGCGGCCGACGTGTTCACCTGACCGGACGAGGCGGGCGTCAGGCGCGCTTGCGCTTCTCGCCCGCCCGCTCGCGGTGCCGCTTGAGCACATCGGCCAGGTAGCGGCCGGTCCAGCTCGTCTCGCTCAGGGCCACCTTCTCGGGGGTTCCGACCGCGACGATCTCGCCGCCGCCGTCGCCGCCCTCGGGGCCGAAGTCGACGATCCAGTCAGCCGTCTTCACGACGTCGAGGTTGTGCTCGATGACGATGACGGTGTTGCCCTGATCGACCAGCTCGTGAAGCACTTCGAGCAGCTTGCGGGTGTCCTCGAAATGCAGGCCGGTGGTCGGCTCGTCGAGGATGTAGAGGGTGCGGCCTGTGGCCTTGCGGCTCAGCTCCTTGCTCAGCTTCACCCGCTGCGCCTCGCCGCCAGACAGGGTGGTCGCCTGCTGGCCGACGTGGATGTAGCCCAGGCCGACGCGCTTGAGCGTCTCCATCTTGTCCCGCACCGGCGGCACGACCTTGAAGAACTCGGCCGCCTCCTCGACGGTCATGTCCAGGATGTCGGCGATCGACTTGCCCTTGAAGAGGATCTCAAGGGTCTCGCGGTTGTAGCGTTTGCCCTTGCAGACGTCGCAGGTGACGTAGACGTCGGGCAGGAAGTGCATCTCGATCTTGATCAGGCCGTCGCCCTGGCAGGCCTCACAGCGGCCGCCCTTGACGTTGAAGCTGAACCGGCCCGGGCCGTAGCCGCGCGCCTTGCTCTCCGGCAGTTGGCTGAACCAGTCGCGGATCGGCTGGAACGCGCCGGTGTAGGTCGCCGGGTTCGAGCGCGGCGTGCGCCCGATGGGGCTCTGGTCGATGTCGATGACCTTGTCGAAGTTCTCCAGCCCCTCGATCTTCTCGTGCGGGGCGGGGGCGTCGCTGGCGTTGTTCAGGCGTCGCGCTGCGGCCTTGTAGAGGGTCTCGATGGTGAAGGTCGACTTGCCGCCGCCACTGACGCCGGTGATGCAGGTGAAGGTGCCGACCGGGATCTCGGCCGTGACGCCCTTCAGGTTGTTGCCGGTCGCGCCGACCACGCGCAGCACGTGCTTGGTCGAGATCGCCCGACGCTGCTGCGGCACAGCGATCTCCCGCGCGCCGGTCAGATACTGGCCGGTGAGGCTGGCGGGGTTGGCCATCACATCGGCC
Source organism: Caulobacter sp. (assembly GCA_044361705.1). Taxonomy (GTDB): domain Bacteria; phylum Pseudomonadota; class Alphaproteobacteria; order Caulobacterales; family Caulobacteraceae; genus Caulobacter. Next base: position 9,158 of record JBIKII010000022.1, on the reverse strand, counting down.
GGCTTGCCCTCGGCGATGATCCGGCCGCCGTGGATGCCGGCCGCCGGGCCCATGTCTATGACGTAGTCGGCGGTGAGGATGGCCTCCTCGTCGTGCTCGACCACCAGCACCGAGTTGCCCAGGTCCCGCAGGCCCTGCAGGGACTGTAGCAGCCGGGTGTTGTCGCGCTGGTGCAGGCCGATGGACGGCTCGTCGAGGACGTAGAGAACGCCGGTCAGACCGCTGCCGATCTGGCTGGCCAGCCGGATGCGCTGGCTCTCGCCGCCTGAGAGAGTGCCAGAGCCCCGCGAGAGGTTCAGGTAGTCCAGCCCGACATCGACCAGGAACTTCAGCCGGTCGTTGATCTCCTTCAGGATCCGGCGGGCGATCTCCATCTGCTTGTCGGACAGGCTGTCGTTCAGCGCCGTGAACCAGTCGCGCGCCGGCCGGATGGCCAGGCCCGAGACCTGGGAGATGTTCATGCCGCCGATCTTGACCGCCAGGGCCTCCGGCTTGAGGCGGGCGCCGTGGCAGGCGTCACACGGGGTATCGGACTGGAACCGACCCAACTCCTCGCGAACCCAGGCGGAATCCGTCTCGCGCCAGCGCCGCTCAAGGTTGGGCAGCACGCCCTCGAAGGGCTTGTTGACCTCGTACTTGCGGGCGTTGTCGTCGTAGATGAACTTGATCTTCTCGGCTCCTGTCCCGTGCAGGATGACCTCGTGGGCCTTGGCCGGCAGCGCATGCCAGGGCTTGTCCATCGAGAAGTCGTAGTGCCGCGCCAGCGCCTGAAGGGTCTGGGTGTAGAGCGGCGAGGGGCCCTTGGCCCAGGGCGCGACCGCGCCCTTGTGCAGGCTCTTGTCCTTGTCCGGGATGACCATGTCGGCATCGAACGCCAGCTTGGCGCCCAGGCCGTCGCAGACCGGGCAGGCCCCGAACGGGTTGTTGAACGAGAACAGCCGGGGCTCGATCTCGGTGATCGAAAAGCCGCTGACCGGGCAGGCGAACTTCTCGGAGAACAGGATCCGGCGCGGCTCGGTCTCGCCGTCCTTCACATCCGCCCATTCCGCCACCGCGATGCCGTCGGCCAGCCGCAGCGCCTGCTCGATGCTGTCGGCGTAGCGCTGCTCAAGCCCGTTGCGGGTGACCAGCCGGTCCACGACCACGTCGATGTCGTGCTTGAACTTCTTGTCGAGCTCGGGGGCGTCCTCGATCGGATAGAGCTCGCCGTCGATCTTCAGCCGCTGGAAGCCGGCCCGGCGCCACTCGGCGATCTCCTTCTTGTACTCACCCTTGCGACCGCGAACGACGGGCGCGAGGAGGTACAGCCGCTCGCCCTCGGGCAGGACGGTCAGCTTGTCGACCATCTGGCTGACGGTCTGGCTCTCGATCGGCAGGCCGGTGGCCGGCGAATAGGGAACCCCGACCCGCGCCCACAGCAGGCGCATGTAGTCGTGGATCTCGGTCACCGTGCCGACGGTGGAGCGCGGATTGCGGCTGGTGGTCTTCTGCTCGATGGAGATGGCCGGTGACAGGCCCTCGATCAGGTCGACGTCCGGTTTGCTCATCAGCTCCAGGAACTGGCGCGCATAGGCCGACAGGCTCTCGACATAGCGGCGCTGGCCTTCGGCGTAGATGGTGTCGAAGGCGAGCGACGACTTGCCCGACCCCGACAGACCGGTGATGACCACCAGCTCGCCGCGTGGGATGTCGACGCTGACGTCCTTGAGATTGTGCTCGCGGGCGCCGCGCACGCGGATGAAGTTGAGCTGTTCGGCCATGACCTGTCGGGAACGCATGAGCCGGCCAAAGGGCGCGGCGGCAACGCCGATATGTAGCGCCCAGACTCGAGATTAACACAAGAACAATATGCGAACGGCGTGGCGCCGCCTCGTTGGAGCGGCGGGCTGCTGACACTCGCTGTCAGGACGCGCGGCGTTCGAGGCGCTTTACGTGCTGCAGTCAGACGCCCCGACGGTACCGCTCGCCGACACCCAGCATCACGCCGTTGTGGTTGGCGACGCCCAGTTCCAGGCTCTCGGCGATATTGCGGGCGCGGGTGACGAAGTGACGGGCGGCCAGCGGCGTGCAGAGCGCCCGGGCCGTCTCCTCGAACAGCGCCAGCCAGCGGTCGAAATACTCGGCGTCCACCGGAAGGCTCATGTGCTTCGGCATCGGCCGGCCGTTGTAGGCGCCCGTCGCCAGGGCCACCGACGACCAGAACTGCTTCATCCGCGCCAGGTGCGGACCCCAGTCCTCGACCCGCTCGGCGAAGACAGGTCCGAGCAGCGGATCGGCGCGGACCCTGTCGTAGAACCCCTCGACCAGGTCGGAGATCAGCGTCTCGTCGATGCCGGTGGCGGCGCGGATGCGGGCGGAGGCCTCGGCGCGACGGGCCTCGGCCTCGTCGCGCGACAGCCGGGGCTCGGTGTGGGGGAACGGGAGGCTGGTCACGGGCGATCCTGGGTCACGCTACGTAGATAGGGCCGGGGCGCCGCGGCCGCCATTGCGTTGAATCATGGCCGCGCGCTTCCGCCGCGGGGCCGAAGGCCGTATATCCGCATTCCCGGGACCGGCCCGGTCACCGATGGAGGCTCCCATGATCGACAGGACGCAGAACCGCTTCGCCGTTTCCGCCGACCTGCTCGAGAGCCCTCATGTCCATCCCGCCCTACTTTGTCCTGGACGCCGTTTCCGCCGCCACGCCTGACGGCCGCGTTCTCTTCGACACACTGACCCTCACCTTCGGGCGCGAACGCACTGGCCTTGTCGGCCGCAATGGCGCGGGCAAGACCACGCTGCTGCGCCTGCTGACCGGCGATCAGAAGCTGGCGACCGGCGTGATCGGGAGGTCGGGTCGCGTCGGGCTGCTGCGCCAGACGCTTCAGCCGGCGGCTGGCGCCTGCGTGGCTGATCTGCTCGACATCGCCGAGCCCATGGCCCGTCTGGCGCGGATCGAGGCAGGGGAGGGCGACGAGGGCGATCTGGCCGAGGCGGACTGGACCCTGCCGGCCCGCGTTGACACGGCGTTGGCCGAGGTCGGCATGGCGGGCGTTGCGCTTGATAGTCCCGCGGACAGCCTCAGCGGAGGCCAGCTGACCCGCATCGCGCTGGCCGCCCTGACCGTGGCCGAACCGGACGTCATCCTGCTCGATGAGCCGACCAACAACCTGGATGTAGAGGCGCGCGCCCTGGTCGCCGACTTCCTGAGGCGATGGAAAGGCGGGGCGGTGGTGGTCAGCCATGACCGGAGCCTGCTGCGCCAGATGGACCGTATCGTCGAGATCTCCGGCCTGGGCGTCAGCGTCTACGGCGGCGGTTATGACCTCTATGCCGAGCGGAAGGCGCTGGAACGGGAGGCCTCCGAGCGCGACCTGTCCGTCGCCGAGCGCGAGGCCTCTCGCGTCGAGCGCGAGGCCCAGCGGGCCCGGGAGAAGAAGGCTCGTCGCGACGCCGCCGGGAAGCGCTACGCGGCCAGCGGCAGCGCGCCGAAGATCCTGCTCGGCGCCCAGAAGCGCCGGGCCGAGGAAAGCGCGGGACGCGAGGACAGGCTCGCGGATCGCCAGCGCGAACTCTCCGCAGAGCAGCTCGTCGAGGCCGGCGCCCGGGTCGAGCGGTTGCGGACCCTCGCCTTTGATCTGCCCACCACGGGCCTGTCGAGCGGCAAGCCGGCTCTCGCCTTCGACGACGTCACGTTCGGCTACGGCGCGGCTCCGGTGGTTTCCGGAATGTCCCTGCAGGTCATTGGCCCCGAGCGCATCGCGGTGGTCGGACCGAACGGCTCGGGCAAATCGAGCCTGATCCGGCTGGCGGCCGGCGCGTTCGAACCCACCTCCGGACGAGTGAGCCGTCCTGTTCGCTCCATACTGCTGGATCAGCAGGCGGCGGTTCTGCGCGACGACGAGACCATTCTGGAAGGGTTCCGGCGGCTCAATCCGCGCGCGACGGTCAACGACGCCCAGGCGGCGCTGGCCCGGTTCCTGTTCCGCAACACGGCGGCGCACCAGGTCGTAGGCTCATTGAGCGGCGGCGAACGCCTGCGGGCGGCGCTGGCCTGCGTCTTGTCGGGCGTCGAGCCGCCCCAGCTGCTGATCCTGGACGAGCCGACGAACCACCTGGACCTGCCGTCCATCGAGGCCGTCGAGCAGGCGCTGTCCGGCTACGACGGGGCGCTGCTGGTCATCAGCCATGACCCGGACTTCCTGGAGGCCGTCGGCGTCGAGCGACAGATCGTGCTTAGCTGACGACCTGGAACGTCGCGCTGGCCCGGGCGCAGGGCTTGCCGTCAGCGGTGACGAGGGCCGAGGCGAAGCAAAGGCTCCGGCCCCGCTTCACGACGGTGGGTTCGACCTGCAGCCACTGCCCGACTTTCGCCACCGACAGGAAGTCCAGCGCCAGGTTGACGGTCAGCAGGCCGTTGGCGCCGTCCAGCCCCAGTCCGCAGCTGAGGCCCATGGCGTTGTCCGCCAGCGCCGACACCAGACCGCCGTGGGCGAAGCCGCGGCTGTTGGTGTGCGGCGTCGCGATCCACAGGCCCAACTGCAGGCTTTCATCACGGCGGCGGCTGTAGAGAGGCTCCCACGGATCGGTGAGCGGGCTGTTGCGGTAGTGGCGTTCAAAGCCATCCGGAGGCGAGATCATGACATCAACCTTCTATTGATGTAGACCAGTCTATATAGATTCCCATGTCAGCCCAACCCAGACACCGCAACGCCATCGTGCAGTCCGCCGCCGCGCTGTTCCGGCGCTACGGCTATTCGGCGACGGGTCTGGCCGACATCATCGCGCGCAGCGGGGCGCCGAAGGGGTCGCTCTACCACTACTTTCCGGGCGGCAAGGCCCAGATCGGCGAGGCGGCCGTGACCAGCGCCGGCGAGCTCGTGCGGCGAACCCTGGCTACGCTGGCTGCTGAGACGCCGGATGCGCCCGCCCTGGTGGCCGAGTACGTCCGGTGGCTGGTCCTCTGGATGGAGCAGTCGGCCTGGCGGGACGGCTGCCCGATCACAACGGTGCTGCTGGAGACCGCGGCGCAGGACGAGGCCATGCGTGCGGCGGGGCGCACGGCCTTCACGGGATGGTCCGACGTCATCGCGGGCAAGCTCAAGGATGATGGCTGGTCCACGGCCGAGGCCGTGGAGCGGGCCGGGTTCGCCATCGCCGCACTCGAAGGAAGCCTGATCCAGGCCCGGGTGGAACAGAGTCCGGCGCCCATCCTTGCGGCGGGACGCATGCTCGGCCTGCTCCTTCAACGGGCGTGACAGGCTTGCTGCGTTGAATTCCCGCCGGCTGACACACAATCGAGGCGTCATCGCCGCATTGTCGCTCGCCGGGCATGAAAGCTGCTCCGGGCACCAGCGTTCGTACCGAATTGGGACAGGCGATGAAAACGCTCGCCGTACTCTCCCGCAAAGGCGGGACCGGCAAGACCACCCTGGCGCTTCACCTTGCGGTGGCGGCGCGGAACGCCGGACTGTCGGTCCTGGTCGTCGATCTCGACCGGCAGCAGTCGTCTTTGGAGTGGCGTCGCCGGCGGGGGCGATGCGATCTCCTCGTCGAGGCCGTCAAACCGGGCGCCCTGTTCACGCGCCAGCAGGACGCTCGTCGCGACGGGGTCGATCTGCTGATCGTCGACACCGGTCCGTCGCTCGAATCCGATGTAGAGCAGGCGATCCGCTGCGCTGACCTTTGCGCCATCGTGACCCGGCCCAACTTCTTCGACATCAAGGCCGTCGCCGATACCGCGGCGCTGGCCCACAGCTTCCATCGTGACGTGGTCTTCGTGATCAACCAGGCGCCCTCGCGCAGGAACGGCGTCGAGAACCCGGCGGTCGGCGAGGCGGTCCTGGCGTTGCGGGGCCTGGGCGGCGCTGTGGCGCCGATCGGCCTGCGGAGCCGGGTGGCCTATCAGCAGAGCGTCGCCCTCGGCCTGACCGCCGAGGAGCACGAACCCGACAGCGCCGCGGCCAGCGAGATCGGGGCGCTCTGGACCTGGATCGAGGCAAGGCTGCAGGCCGAGCGCGCGCCGGCGCCGCAGACGCCGACCTTTATCTCCCTCGGCGCCGAGCGTGCGGCGCGGCCCTACTGACTATCCGCGCAGGATCGCGCCCGCGATGACGTTGCGCTGGGTTTCGCTCGTGCCGGAATAGATGCTGGCCGCGCGCGTGGCGAAGTGCTTGGCCGTCGCCCGAGCGCCATCGGCGAGCCCGCCGTCCTCATTATGGAACAGCGCCAAGCCAGGCAGACGGGCTGGACCTGCGATCTCCATGGCCAGTTCCGCGACGCGCTGATGAAGCTCGCTCCCGAGCAGCTTCAGCATCGACGGCGTCGTCTGGTCGCCGGCGCGCGGAACGCCGTCCGGCATGGCGGCCAGTTCGGTCTGCTCGAAGGCCAGCAGATCCAGCTCGGCCTCCGCGAGCCGCCGCCGCAGCGCGGGCTCCAGCCCGTCGGTCGCCAGCGCCGCCGCCCGGGCGCGCTGGTAGACCCGGCGCACAAGGGCCGAGGGCGTATTGTTCAACCGCGCCATCTGCATCAGCCGCTTGGCCACGCCCCAGCCCTCGCCCTCCTCGCCGACCCGGTTGGCGACCGGAACGCGAACGGAGTCGAAGAACAGCGCATTGAGCTCGTGCTCGCCATCGATCGTGATGATCGGCGAGATCGTCAGGCCTGGCGCGGGCAGGTCGATGAGCAGGAAGGTCAGTCCCTTCTGGGGCTTGTCTTCGTCCGAGGTGCGAACGAGCGCGAAGAGTCGGTTGGCCAGATGAGCGCCGGTGGTCCAGATCTTGGCGCCGTCGATGACGTAGTCGTCGCCGTCACGGACCGCGCGGGTGGCGATGCGCGCCAGATCCGAACCGGCGCCGGGTTCGGAAAAGGCCTGGGCCCAGAGATCGTCTCCGGACAGGATCGGCGTCAGGTACTTCGACCGCTGGGCCGGCGTGCCCGTTTCGATCAGCAGCGGACCCAGGCTGCGCAGTCCGCCTGCGAACAGGACAGGAGCGTCGTTCAGCGCGCACTCGCGGTCGAACAGGAACTTGCGGCGAGACGACCAGCCGGCGCCGCCCCAGGCGACGGGCCAGGCCGGTGCGATCCATCCCTTGTTGAACAGGCGGCGATGCCAGGTGCGGCAGGCGGAGATGTCACTGTGGACGCCCAGTGTCCGGCGGCCGGCTTCGCGCAGATCCGGTGTCAGCGCCTTGGCGAGGAAAGCGCGGACCTCCGCCAGGAAGACCGCTTCATCGCAGTGTGAGATGTCATGATCATAGGCCATCCACGACAGTGGAGACCTATGTTGGGGCTCCGGCCCTGATCTGGATCAATCAGGCGCGCTTGTTCAGCGTGATGGCCCGTGCGTCTCCGGACTGCGCGGCCGCGCCGGGGCCGTAGCCGCTGCCGCTGCTGCGCTGCGAGGCGACCTCGTCGGCGATGGCGCGGACCAGCCCCTCCGTCACCGTGCGGGCGGCCTCCAGTGCGCGTCCCTGGCGTGCAAGGACCGCGTCGAAAGCTTCGGTGGCCCGCATCAACTGCGTGCGGAGCGTCAGCGACGCCGCCTCGATCAGCGCCGGCGCCGTACGGATCCGCATCGACTCGTGGCGGTAGAGGTTGGCCAAGCGGGTCATTTCCTCCATCGAGGCGGCTGCGTCCTGCGGGCGGCGCTCCTCGAAGGCCTTGCACTGGTCGGCCATCATCGCGGTGAGGCGGTCGGTCAGAACGATCAGTTGTTCGACGCGGTCGGTGGCGTCGCGGGCGTCAAGCGCCATGGGGATATCCTTTACTCGGTGAGGCCCTGAAGCTTGAGCATTTCACGCTGGACGGTGTCGGCGACGCCCACGCCGCCGCCCTTGGCGACCTGTTTGGCGATGGCGTCGGTGAGGAAGGAGCGGAACATCTCCTCGCCCTTGCCACCCCCGAAGGGCGCCTCCGTGCTCAGCCCGGCGAACATTGGCTGCAGCATGGCCGACAGGAACGACGCCTCGAAGGCCTGGGCGGTCTCGGCGACCTTCTGCTTGCGCGCGGCCAGATCAGAGGTCGAACCGGCGGTGCGGCCCTGCTGCGCCAGCAGGATATCGGAGGGGATGGCGAAGGCGCCGCTCATTACATCACCTCGATGTCGGCCTGGAGGGCGCCGGCCGCCTTGATGGCCTGCAGGATGGAGATCATGTCGCGGGGCGTAACGCCCAGGGCGTTGAGGCCGGACACGAGGCTGGAGAGCGAGGCGCCGCTCTTCAGCGTGATCAGTTGGCGGCCGCGCTCTTCGTCGACGCTGACCTGCGACTGCGGGACGACGGCGGTTTCACCGCGACCGAAGGGCGCCGGCTGGCTGACCTGCGGGGTCTCCTGGACCGAGATGGTCAGGTTGCCCTGGGCGATGGCCACGGTGGAGATCCGCACCTGGTCGCCCATGACGATGACGCCGGCGGTTTCGTCGATGATGACCTTGGCCGGAGAGTCGGGCTGGATTTCCAGGTTCTCCACCGCGCCCATGAACCCGACCAGGTTCTGGCCGGCGGGCGGACGCAGGGTGATGATGGTCGGGTTCTCGGCGTTGGCCGAGCCGGGGAAGCGGGTGTTGATCGCCGTGGCGATCCGCTGGGCGGTCGTGAAGTCCGGGTTGCGCAGGGTCAGGCGCATCTGCGGCATCGAGGCCAGCTGGAAGCCAGTCTCGCGCTCGATGATCGCGCCGCCGGCGATCCGGCCGGAGGTGGGAACGCCCTTGGACACCGAACTGCCCGATGCGCCGCCCGCCGAAATCGAGCCGGTCTGCACCGAGCCCTGGGCCACGGCGTAGACCTGGCCGTCGGCGCCGAGCAGGGAGGTGACCAGCAGGGTGCCGCCCTGCAGGCTCTTGGCGTCGCCGGCGGCCGAGACCGTGACGTCAACCGGCGAGCCGGCGGCGGCGAAGGGCGGCAGTTTGGCGGTGACCATGACCACCGCGACGTTCTTGGTGTTGAGGTTGGTCTCGCGGACGTTGACGCCAAGGCGTTCGAACATCGCTTCCAGACTCTGGCGGGTCATCGGCGCGTTGCGCAGGTTGTCGCCGGTGCCGTTCAGCCCGACCACGATGCCGTAGCCCGTGAGCATGTTCTCGCGTACGCCCTCGAATTCGACCACGTCCTTGATCCGCGACTTGGCGAAACAGGGCCCGGCCAAGGCCAGGGTGAGGGCGAGGATGACGCTGCCGATGA
>JBIKII010000153.1:0-7899 GCA_044361705.1 Caulobacter sp. | reverse complement strand
CCGGCGCAGCGGTGGCCCTGGCATTCGCGCTCGAGCAGGCGATGAGCCTTTAGCGCGTTGCGTCCTTCGACACGCCGCTTCGCGGCTGCTCAGGATGACTGAGAAAGAAGGGTCACTCACCATAGTTTTATGGTGAGCAGCGCCGCAGGCGCGTGTCGAAGCACGCAAGACCTTCAATCCCCCACCAGCGACTTCCAACCGATCGCATGCACGCGGTCGGTCCCCAATGCCGCCGCGATGGGGCGGCCGGCGAACAGGGAGGCGAAGGCCGCGTCCTTGACATTGAGCCCCCCGGCGTAGGCGCCGAAAGCCGGCGCGACAAGGCGCGAGCCGTCGGTGACGAAGCAGCGCCGCCGCACCCGCCCGCCGCGTCCGGCGATCCGCGCCGCCGGGTGCAGGTGGCCGGCGACCTCGCCCGGCTGCGGTCCCGGCTGCGGCTCGTGGCGCAGGACCAGGGTTCCCAGCGTCATCTCGTCGATGACGTCGCCGGGCAGGGCGCGGGGCCCGTCGGCGTCGTGGTTGCCGACCACCCAGACCAGCGTCCGGCCGCTGGCCAGCGCCGCCAGACGCGCCGCGTCGTCGGCCGCCAGCCGGGCCTCGGCGGCCCCATCGTGGAAGCTGTCGCCCAGGAAGACCAGCAGCCGCGGCGCGCAGGCGGCCACCGCCCGTTCCAGCCGCGTCAGGGTCTCGCGCGTGTCGTAGGGCGGCAGCAGTTGTCCGCGCGTGGCGTAGGCCGAGCCCTTTTCGAAGTGCAGGTCGGCGACCAGCAGGGCGTCCTCGGCGGGGACATGCACCGCGCCGGAGGCCTTGAGCACGACCTGCGTACCGTTGACTGCCATCGCGACGCCGCCGCAGGCAGAGGAGCCGAAGGTCATTGCGTCCTTCGACACGGCGCTCCGCGCCTGCTCAGGATGACTATCCGGGGAGAGCTTCACTGACGCAGTCATGCTGAGCAGCCTCGCATGGCGAGGCGTGTCGAAGCACGCACAGCCTCAAACCACCTCAAGACATCGCCTCCGCGATCAGATCCTCGGCCGCCTCGGCCAGCATCATGTCGGCCGCCCCGCCCGGGGCGCGTTCGCGGCCGATCTCCATGAACATGGGCACCGCGAAGGGCGAAAGATGGTTCAGCGCCGCATGGCGGATCTTGCCCTTCACCCGCGCCAGCAACCGCCCGACCCGCGCCACGTCGATGACCATGGTGGCCGCGTCGGCCCGCGCGCACTTGAGCAGCAGGTGGTCTGGCTGGTGGCGGCGGAGCACGTCGTAGATCAGGTCGGTCGAGAAGGTCACCTGCCGCCCGGACTTCTCCGCCCCCGGCATCCGCCGCTCGATCAGGCCGCTGATCAGGGCGCAGGCCTTGAAGGAGCGCTTCATCATGAAGCTCTCGTCCATCCAGGCCTCGAGGTCATCGCCCAGCATGTCCTCGTCGAACAGCTCGCCGAGGTCGACCTTGTCCATCGGCTTCAGCGCCCAGATGGCCATCGCATAGTCGTTGCAGACAAAGCCCACCGGCCCGATGCCCAGACGGTCCAGCCGGCGCGTCAGCAGCATGGCGAGGGTCGCGTGAGCATGGCGGCCGTCGAACGGATAGACCACCAGGTAGTGGCGCTTGCCGCGCGGAAAGGTCTCCAGCAGCATCTCGTCCGGTCCGGGGATGACCGAGCGGTCCCGCTGCGCCTCCAGCCATTCGCGCACGTCGGTCGGCAGCACGGTCCAGGCGGTCTCGTCGGACATCATCCGCCGAACCTTGTCGGCCAGGAAGGTGGAGATGGCGAACTTGCTGCCGCCCCAGCTGGGCATCTTGGGGTTGGCGCCCGGCGCCGGGCTGACCAGCACGTCCACACCGGTGACGCCCACCAGTCGCCAGACCTGACCGGCGAAGACGAAGGTGTCGCCGGGGTCGAGCACCTCCAGGTAGCCCTCCTCGACCTCGCCGATCTTGCGGCCGCCCTTGCCGCCCCGCATGGCGATGCGGACGTTCAGTGTGGCCGCCGAGACGATGGCGCCGACGTTCATCCGGTGGCGGCGAACCGTGTCGGCGTTGCGCGCGCTCCACAGACCGTCGGCGCCCTTCACGATCCTGCGGAAGCGGTCGTAGGTCTTCAACGCGTAGCCGCCCGTCGATACGAAATCGACCACCGCCTCGTAGTCCTCCCAGGCCAGGTCGCGGTAGGGCCCGGCGGTGCGGATCTCGTCGTAGAGGGCGACGAGGTCGAACGGCTCGCTGCAGGCGCAGCCCATGACGTGCTGGGCCAGGACGTCCAGCGCCCCGGTGCGCGCCTGCTCGGTGTCCAGGCTGTTCTCCGCGATGGCCTCGATGGCCGCCTGGCACTCCAGCATCTCGAAGCGGTTGGCCGGGACGAAGATGGCCTTCGACGGCTCGTCCAGCCGGTGGTTGGCGCGGCCGATCCGCTGGACCATCCGCGCCGCGCCCTTGGGCGCCGCCAGCTGGATGACCAGGTCGACGTCGCCCCAGTCGATGCCGAGGTCGAGGGTGGAGGTGCAGACCACCGCCTTCAGCTCGCCGCGAGCCATGGCCGCCTCGACCCGCCGCCGCTGCTCGGCCGCCAGGCTGCCGTGGTGCAGGGCGATCGGCAGGCTGTCGTCGTTCAGCTTCCAAAGCTCCTGGAAGGCGAACTCGGCCTGGAAGCGGGTGTTGACGAAGACCAGGGTCGTGCGGTGGCGCTTGATGATCTCATAGACCTCGGCCATCGCATGCTCGGCCGTATGACCGGCCCAGGGCACCCGGCCCTCGGAGACCAGGGTCTCGACCACCGGCCGCGGGCCGGGTGGGCCCAGGACGAGGTCGACGTCCCCCTCGCGCAGCCCCATCCACTCGCGGATCAGGTCCGGATCATCGACCGTCGCCGACAGCCCCACCCGCCGCAGGTTCGGCGCCAGGATCTGCAGCCGGGCCAGGTCCAGCGCCAGCAGGTCGCCGCGCTTGGTCGGCCAGAGGGTGTGGATCTCGTCCAGCACCACGCAGCGCAGGTCCTCGAACAACCCCCGCGCGCCCTCCCAGGCGCAGAGCAACGCCAGCTGCTCGGGCGTGGTCAGCAGGATGTCGGGCGGGCTGACCTTCTGCCGCTGCTTGCGGGAGACGCCGGTGTCGCCGGTGCGGCTCTCGGCGACGATGCCCAGGCCCATCTCCCGGATCGGCGCCATCAGGTTGCGCTCGACGTCGACGGCCAGCGCCTTCAGCGGCGAGATGTAAAGGGTGTGGATGCCGCGCGGCCCGTTGGCCGGGGCGCCCTCCGCCAGCTCGATCAGGCTGGGCAGGAAGCCGGCCAGGGTCTTGCCGCCGCCGGTCGGCGCGATCAGCAGCGCATGGCGGCCCGCCCGGGCCTTGCCGATCATCGCCAGCTGATGCTCCCGCGCCGCCCAGCCGCGCGTCGCGAACCAGTCGGCGAAGCGGGCGGGGAGGAGCGCTGCATCAGAAACCGCGGAGTCGGCCATCACCACCCTTCGTCATGGTGAGGAGCGTCCGCCAGGACGCGTCGCGAACCACGCAGGACCGTCGTGCGTCCTTCGAGATGCCGCCGCGTCGCGCCGGCTCCTCAGGATGACGAAGTCAGATGGAGGCCGATATAGCATGTTCCCGTTCCGTTTCCACGCGAGTCCGGCTAGGGAGTATCCGTGACCGACCTGCCCGCCACGCTTGATCTCCCCACGGCTCTCGTCGTCCTGCCGGGCGGCAAGTCGGCCGTTGCTGACGCCGGCCCGGCGCGGGAGCTGCGGCCGCCCTATGCCCGGGAACTGATCCAGGAAGCGCCGGTGCTGGTCGCCCATGCGGCGATGACCGCCCGTCGGCTGGGGTTGAACGCACCGGGCCGGTCGCGGCGGATTCTCGATGCCCTGGAGCTCTACGCCTTCGTGCGGCCGGCGAGGTTCACGGCCCCCTCGGCGGCCGGGCTGGCGCTGGCGCTGGGCCTGCCCGAGCCGCGCGGCGTGGCGGCCCAGGCGCAGGCGTTGCGCGAGGTCTGCCGCATCCTGCTGGCCGAGCTGGCCGCGACACCCTGGCCGTCCCGCGAGGAGGCGCTGGTGCTGGCCGAGACGCTGGATCGCGGCGGCTGGTCGTGGGGGGCAGCGGTCATCGGCGCCCTGCGCAGCCAGCCGATCAAGCACAGTCCGCGCGGCTCGGGCCTTGAGGTCTGGAGCCGGATCCCCGAGTGGGAGGACCAGGCCCCGGCGGGTGAGCCGGGCAGCAAGCCGATCGATCCCGAAGCCGCCGGTCGCCGGCTGGACGAGCTGCTGCAGAGGGCCGGTCTGGACGAGGCCCGCGCCTCGCAGAAGGTATTCGCCGCCGAGACCGCCTGGGCCTTCCAGCCGCGCGAGCGCGAGGGCGAGCCGCGCATGATGCTGGCTGAGGCCGGCACGGGCGTCGGCAAGACCATGGGCTATCTGGCGCCGGCCTCACTGTGGGCCGAGGCCAACGGGCCGGCGGTCTGGGTCTCGACCTACACCCGCGCCCTGCAGCGCCAGATCGAGCGCGAGAGCGCCGGCATCTTTCCCGATCCGGCCGTGCGCGCCCGCAAGGTGGTGGTGCGAAAGGGCCGCGAGAACTACCTGTGCCTGCTGAACTTCCAGGAGTCGGTCAACGCCGCCCAGCTGGGCAATGGCGACCTGGTGGGCCTGGGCCTCACCGCCCGCTGGGCGCGGGCCAGCCGTGACGGCGACATGACCGGCGGCGACTTTCCGGCCTGGCTGCCGAGCCTGTTCGCGGTGGCGCCCGCCGTCCAGGCCAGCGCCGGCAACCTGGTCGACCGGCGCGGCGAATGCGTCCACGCCGGCTGCGTCCATTATCGCGCGTGCTTCATCGAAAAGGCCGTGCGCGGCTCCAAGCACGCCGACATCGTCATCGCCAACCATGCGCTGGTGATGAGCCAGGCCGCCTTCGACGGCGCCCGCACCGCGCGGGGGCTGAAGGGCGACAACGAGACCACGAGCCTGCGCCGCATCGTCTTCGACGAGGGCCACCACCTGTTCGACGCCGCCGACAGCGCCTTCTCGGCCGCCCTCTCGGGCGCGGAGTCGGCGGAGCTGCGCCGCTGGATCCGCGGGCCCGAGGGCCGGGGGCGCCGGGGGCGGGGGCTGGAGGCGCGGCTGATGGAGATCGTCGGCGACCGCGAGGCCGCCCGCGACGCGCTGCAGGACGCCATCCACGCGGCCGCCGCCCTGCCGGGCGAGGGCTGGTCGGGCCGCATCGCCCCGCCCGACGGCCAGGTCAATCCGCTGGGGCCGATCGAGGCCTTCCTCGTCGCCGTCATCGAGCAGCTTCGCGCCCGCGCCGCGCCCGGCGACCAGGGGCTGGAGGCCGCCGCCCGGCCGGCCACCGACCTGGTCCGCGACACCGCCGCCCTGGCCGCCGCCGCCCTGGCCCGGGTCGAGGCGCCGCTGCTGGCCCTGGCCCGCCACCTGGAAGACCTGCTCGACGAGGAGACCGACGAGCTGCCGACCTCGGACCGGGCCCGTATTGAAGGGGCTTTGAGGGGGCTCGATCGGCGCGCCCGCATGACCCTGCCGGGCTGGCGCTCGATGCTGAAGGCCATCGAGGAGGACGCCGAGGACGACCCCGACTTCGTCGACTGGTTCGACGCCACCTTCCTGTACGGCCGGGTGGTCGACGCCGCCTGCCGCCGCCACTGGGTCGACCCGACCGAGCCGCTGACCGCCGCCGTCATCGCCCCGGCCCACGGCATCCTGGTCACCAGCGCCACCCTGGCTGATAGCACGCTGGACGACCCGTTCGCCCTGGCCGAGATGCGCACCGGCGCCGCGCGGCTGCCCGAGCGGCCCCAGACCCTGCGCCTGCAGTCACCGTTCGACTACGCCGCCAACACCCGCGCCTTCGTGGTCACCGACGTGGGCAAGGACGACCCGCGCCAGGTCGCCGCCGCCATGCGCGAGCTGTTCCTGGCCGCCGGGGGCGGGGGCCTTGGCCTGTTCACCGCCATCCGCCGGCTCAAGGCCGTGCATGAGCGCATCGCCGCGCCGCTGGCCGACAAGGGTCTGGCCCTCTACGCCCAGCACGTCGACCCGCTGGAGGTCGGCGCCCTGGTCGATATCTTCCGCGCCGAGGAGGACAGCTGCCTGCTGGGCACCGACGCTGTCCGGGATGGCGTCGACGTACCAGGCCGCTCGCTGCGCCTGCTGGTCTTCGACCGCATGCCCTGGCCGAGACCCGACATCCTCCACAAGGCCCGCCGCCAGCGCTTCGGCGGCAAGGGCTACGACGACGGCCTTGCCCGCGCCCGGCTGGCCCAGGCGTTCGGCCGCCTGATCCGCCGCGCCGACGACAAGGGCGTCTTCGTCATGCTCGACGCCGCTGCCCCGACCCGCCTGTTCAGCGGTCTGCCCGAGGGAGTGGAGCTGCAGCGGGTCGGTCTGGTCGAGGCCATTGAAGCGACGGCTGCGTTTCTGGCGAGGGGCTGACCGCCCCCAAACCAACTCACTCCCGTCGCACGTTCGCAATGTACGGGGCGTAAGCCGCTGCGGACGGCGGGGGCGCTTTCAGTTGCGGAGTCGACCCATGAGCCTGTCCCACACCCGGCCCGATCTTCCCGCCGACGACACAGTGTCGCCCGCCCAGGCGGTCTGCGCCCGGGCCGAGGTGCAGCGGGTGCGTTGGCTGACGGGGCTGTCGCAGTCGGCCTTCGCGCGGACCTTCGCCATCGACCCGGACGCGCTGCGCGATGTCGAGGCGGGGCGAGTCCGGCCCGACGCGATCCTGAGGGCCCGCCTGCGGACCATCGCCGGCGCCTGAGCCTGAGTGACAAGCGCTGTCGTCACGCCGTCGCCGACCTGTTGCGCCGCTGTCGCACTCTCCCGCTAGCGACAGGGCCTCGGCGGACGTTCCCCTGTGCGCCGAGTCCGCTGGACCTCCGGCCTTATCCGCCTAGGTTCTCCGCTGACGAAGAAGCAGACTTCTGGAGGGCGGATCCATGATCCGGACTGCCGCGCTGTCGACGTTGCTTTTGTTCTCCATCGCCGGCCCGACGTCTGCGTCGGCGCTGCCCGAGGAGGTCGA
Source organism: Caulobacter sp. (assembly GCA_044361705.1). Taxonomy (GTDB): domain Bacteria; phylum Pseudomonadota; class Alphaproteobacteria; order Caulobacterales; family Caulobacteraceae; genus Caulobacter. Next base: position 869 of record JBIKII010000153.1, on the reverse strand, counting down.
CCGGTCGTTGAAGGCCGGGCTGCCGTGGATTTCCGTCACCCTCGATCCGGACGGCGAGTCGGCCCGTATCCACGCCGCCATCGACATTCCCGCCCCGGCTGAACGCATCTGGAAGGCGATGACCGATTGTCGCTACGCGGCGAAGCTGGTGACCAGCGTCACCCGCTGCCGGGTGCTGCAGCAGGGCGCCGGCTGGGACATCCGCGAGCATGTGACGAAGGGCAACCTGTTCCTGCCCACCCTGCGTAACGTCTTCCGCTCCGACTACGAGCCCTATCGCCGGATCCGCTTCAAGCGGGTCGACGGCGACCTGAAGGTCATGGAAGGGCAGTGGGGTCTGGCTGCCTTCAACGAGGGCCGCTGGACCCGCGTGACCTACGAGAACCGCCTCTCGGCGAAGATCCTCGCCCCGCCGATGGCTGTCCGCGCCGGCCTGCGCAAGGACACGCCCAAGGTGCTGGTGAACCTGCGCGAGGTGGCGGCCGGCAGGGAGTAGGTGCGCTAAAGAGGGGGACAGTCACTCATTTCGCGCGCGAAATGAGTGACTGTCCCCCTTTTCTAGTGCTTCCCGCGATCCCGGCCGAAGTTCGGCTCGGCGCTTTCCTGGCCGAGGGCGATGACGCCCCGGCGGATGGCGCGGGTGCGGCTGAACAGGTCGTGCAGCTTGTCGGCCTCGCCCCAGCGGATGGCGCGTGACAGGGCCTGCAGGTCCTCGGTGAAGCGGCCCAGCACCTCCAGCACCGCGTCCTTGTTGGCCACGAAGATGTCGCGCCACATGGTCGGGTCGCTGGCGGCGATGCGGGTGAAGTCGCGGAAGCCGCCGGCGCTGTACTTCATCACCTCGCCCTCGGTGACGCCTTCCAGGTCCG
>JBIKII010000154.1:0-7899 GCA_044361705.1 Caulobacter sp. | reverse complement strand
AAAGCCGAACTGCTGGCCGCCGCCAACCTGCTGGGCTTCCTGGAAGCCGATCCCGACGTCTGGTTCGCCGGCGGCGCGGACGATGAGCTGCGCGGCAAGGTCGAGACGCTGCTGGAGGCCCGCAAGGCCGCCCGCGCGGGCAAGGACTGGGCCGCCGCCGATCGCATCCGCGGCGAACTGGACGCCATGGGGGTGATCGTGATGGATTCCGCCGAGGGCGCGACCTGGCGCCTGAAGGATCCTGTCTGAGCTTTCCGGATTTGATGTGACATGGCAGTGAAACTCGAACGCCGTATCGGCATCCAGGCCCCCGACGAGATCGTCTGGGAGCTGCTGTCCGACATCCCCCGCTGGTCGACCTGGAACCCGCTCTACCCCCGGGCCGAGGGCGAGATCCGCATCGGCCATCGCTGGGACCTGGATCTGGCGCTGCCCGGCCAGGCTGTGCGGACCATCAACCCGGTCATTCTCGACTGGGCGCCGTTCGACCACATCCACTGGCGGCTCGACATGATGCGCGGCTGGGTGCGGACCGTGCGCTTCCTCGAGATCGAGAAGATGGGCGATGAGAACGTCATCTTCTCGAACGGCGAGATCTTCGACGGCTGGATGGGCCCCTCCGCCGCCCGCCGCCTGCGCCGCCCGATCCTCGACGGCTTCGAGGCCCTGAACGAAGCGCTGAAGGCGAAGGCCGAGGCGATCTGGGCGGAGCGAAAGTAGGCGGGGAAGCCCGGGCCTGTAGTTTGCTCCCCGTCTTCCCGCAGCCCTTCGGGTCGCCGGGGAAACGGAAAAGGGGCTCGCCGACCCGATGGGGGCACGCACTGAAGTGCATGTCCCCGTCCCAGTTGCTATATCCCCTCCCATGATCGACGACCTCTACAGCGCCAAGGTCCTGTCCCTGACCGCAAACATCCCGCGGATCGGGCGACTCGTCGCGCCGCAGGGGTCGTCGGAGAAGGTCGCCAAGCTGTGCGGCAGCCGCATCGTCGTCGACATCGCGCTGGACGCCGACGGGCGGGTCGCCGACTTCGCCCAGGACGTGAAGGCCTGCGCGCTGGGCCAGGCGGCCGCCTCGGTGCTGGGCGCCCATGTCATCGGGGCCGGGGTTGACGAAATCGCAACCGCGCGCGATCAGCTTTCCGCGATGCTCAAGTCCGGCGGCCCCGCGCCGACCGGACGTTTCGAGGACCTGGCCGTGCTGGCGCCCGTGAAGGACTACCCCGCCCGTTACGCGTCGACGCTTCTGGCGTTCGAGGCCGCGGTGGAGGCTGCCCGCCAGGCTGCGACTCGAACTAGCGGCGCCGACGCGGCTTGATCGCGCGCGCTGGCGCGTCGATAAGCGCCGGGACCCGTTCACCCACCCTCGCGTCGGCATGACCCTTTACGAACGCAGCGTTACGCTGGCGCACCGCGCCTACAAGCTCACGCTGTCCCCGTTGATCGGACGCCAGTGCCGCTTCCTGCCGACCTGTTCGGACTATGCGCGCGAGGCCCTGATCGTGCACGGACCCCTTCATGGCGGCTGGCTCGCCACGAAGCGTCTGTGCAGCTGCCATCCCTGGGGCGGCTCCGGCTTTGATCCGGTCCCGCCACGAAAGTGCGAACCTGAACCATGATCGACCTGATTTTCCCCGACGGCTCCGTCCGTCAGTATCCGCAAGGCTCCAGCGGCCGCGACGTGGCCACGGCCATCTCACCCTCGCTGGCCAAGCGCACGCTGCTGGTGCGCCTGGACGGCCAGCTGCTCGACTTCGACCGCCCGCTGCCGGACAGCGGCGGCAAGGTCGAGTTTGTCGACCGCAATGACCCCGACGCCCTGGACACCATCCGCCACGACACGGCCCACGTGCTGGCGGAAGCCGTGCAGGAGCTGTTCCCCGGCACGCAGGTGACCATCGGCCCGAACGTCGAGGACGGCTTCTACTACGACTTCGCCCGCGCCGAGCCGTTCAGCACCGACGACTTCGCGGCCATCGAAAAGCGCATGGCCGAGATCGTCGACCGCGACGAGAAGATCGTCCGCGAGGTCTGGGAGCGCGACAAGGCGATCGCCCACTTCAAGGCGATCGGCGAGGCCTACAAGGCCGAGATCATCGAGGGCATTCCGGCCGACCAGGACGTGACGCTTTACCGCCAGGGGCAGTGGGCCGACCTCTGCCGCGGGCCGCACCTGCCGTCGACGAAGCATGTCGGCAAGGCGTTCAAGCTGATGAAGCTGGCCGGCGCCTACTGGCGCGGCGACCAGAACAACGCCCAGCTGCAGCGCATCTACGGCACGGCCTGGGCCTCCCAGGCCGACCTCGACGCCTATCTGCTGCGGCTGGAGGAGGCCGAGAAGCGCGACCACCGCAAGGTCGGCCGTCAGATGGGCCTCTTCCACATGCAGGAAGAGGGCCGGGGCATGGTCTTCTGGCACCCCAAGGGCTGGACGCTGTGGCAGACGCTGGAGGCCTATATGCGCCGCCGGCTGACGGTCGCCGGCTACATCGAGGTCAAGACGCCCCAGGTGCTGGAGAAGACCTTCTGGGAGAACTCCGGCCACTGGGAGAAGTACCGCCCCAACATGTTCGTCTGCGAGACGGTCGAGGGCGAAACGCTGTCGCTCAAGCCGATGAACTGCCCGGGCCACGTCCAGATCTGGAATGTCGGCCAGCGCTCCTACAAGGAGCTGCCGATGCGCATGGCCGAGTTCGGGGCCTGCCACCGGTATGAGCCGTCCGGCGCCCTGCACGGGCTGATGCGGGTGCGCGCCTTCACCCAGGACGACGCCCACATCTTCTGCCGCGAGGACCAGATCGTCGAGGAGACGGAGCGCTTCATCCGCCTGACGAAGATGATCCACGCCGACCTCGGCATGGAGACCAAGTACATCGCCCTGGCCACGCGGCCGGAGGTGCGGGCCGGCTCGGACGAGTTCTGGGACCGGGCCGAGGGCATGCTGGCCGAGGCGGCGAAGCAGGCCGGCGTCGAGCCGGTCATCGCCGAGGGCGACGGCGCCTTCTACGCCCCCAAGCTGGACTTCATCGTCCAGGACGCCATCGGCCGGGAGTGGACCTGCGGCACGTTGCAGCTGGACTACGTCCTGCCCGAGCGGCTGGGCGCCGAGTACATCGCCGAGGACGGCTCCAAGCAGCGGCCGGTGATGCTTCACCGCGCCATCCTGGGGTCGTTCGAGCGCTTCATCGGCATCATGATCGAGAACTACAGCGGCCGCTTCCCGCTGTGGCTCGCGCCGGTGCAGGTGGTGGTGGCCCCGATCACCTCGGACGCCAATGAGTATGGCGAAAGCGTCGTGGCGGCCCTGACCAGGGCCGGGCTGCGGGTCGAGGCCGATCTCCGCAACGAGAAGATCAACTACAAGGTCCGCGAACACTCCGTCGCCAAGACGCCGGTCATCGCCGTCGTCGGCCGCAAGGAAGCCGAGGAGGGCAAGGTCGTCCTGCGTCGCCTGGGCAGCCAGGAGCAGCAGACGGTGACGGTCGAGGAGGCGGTGGCCATCCTCACCGCCGAAGCGACGCCGCCGGACCTGCGGTGACAGACAGGGGACATGTACCGTCTTCGGTACGTGTCCCCTGCAGCTTCAACCTGATGGGGACACGCACTGAAGTGCATGTCCCCATTTCCCACTTGACCCTCCGGCCACAGAGGGCAGGCTCGCTGCCGACGCGTACGGAGAAACGCGGTCAGGGCAGGGATGCATTGATGAGTACGTGGACCGCCCCGGACGGCGTCCCTATCGCTTACGACGACACCGGCGGCCCGGGCGCGCCCATGCTGCTGATCCACGGCTTCTCGTCCAACCGGCAGGAGGCCTGGAAGCGCACCGGCTGGTACGCCGCCTTCGCCCAGCGCGGGCAGCGGGTCGTGGCGCTGGACCTGCGCGGCCATGGCGAGAGCGGCAAGCCGCATGACCCGGCCGCCTACACCCGCGAGACCATCCTGGCCGACATCGTCGGCCTCATCGACCATCTCGGCGTCGAGTGGGCCAATGTGCTGGGCTATTCGATGGGCGCGCGGCTGGCCCTGGCCCTGGCGCTCGAGCACCGCGAGCGCGTCGGCTACCTGATCGTCGGCGGGGTCGGGGGCAGGCTGTTCGATCCGCCGCTTCCCGGCGACCCGATGGCCGCCGCCATGGAGGCCGCCAGCGTCGAGGCCATCAGCGAGCCGCTGCTGAAGAGCTTCCGCCAGTTCGCCGACGAACAGGGCGAGGACCGCCTGGCGCTGGCCGCGTTCACCCGCGGCCGGACCGACGCGGCCAGCCGCGACAGCCTCGCCGCCATCGGCGCGCCGACCCTGGTCGTGGCCGGCTCCCGCGACGAGCTGGCCGGCGACCCGCAGGGGCTGGCCGACGCCATCCCCGGCGCCAAGGCCCTGACCCTGGCCGGCTGCGACCACTTCAACGCCATCCCGCACGGCCTGCTCAAGGCGGCGGTGTTCGACTTCCTGGACGGGTATCTGGACGGGGTTTAGCCGGGGACATGATCCGGCGAAGCCGGTGCATGTCCCCCTCCAGTCAGGCGAATGGGGACACGCACCTTCGGAGCATGTCCCCGCCGTTTACCGCCCCAGCGCGTAGGGTCCGCCCTTGTCCAGGCCCGCCATCCACGCCGGACGGGCGTGGATGCGCTCGATCCAGGCGGCCATGTTGGGATAGGCGTCCAGCTTGCCGAACGCCTTCAGCACCTCGGGGATGAAGCTCATCTGCACGTCGGCGCCGGTCGGCTCCGATCCGAGCAGGTAGTCGCGGCCAGCCAGCGCGCCCTCGACGTAGCTCATGTGGTTGGCGATCTCGCTCTCTATGCGCGGGTGCAGCGGCGCGCCGGCCTCGCCCAGCCGCATGACGTACATCAGCATCATGAGCGGCAGCATGGCGCTGCCCTCTGCGTAGTGCAGCCACTGCAGATAGGCCTCGTGCTCGGGCGTTCCGGGCGTCGGGGCCATGCGGCCGCCATGCTTGCGGATGATGTAGTCGATGACCGCGCCCGACTCGTGGACCACCCGGCCGTCGTCGACGATCACCGGCGACTTGCCCAGCGGATGGACGGCGACCAGCTCGGGCGGGGCCAGCCGGGTCTCGGCGTCGCGCTGGTGGAAGGCGATCTCATAGGGCGCGCCCAGCTCCTCCAGCAGCCAGAGGATGCGCTGCGAGCGCGACTCGTTGAGGTGGTGAACGACGAGCATGACGGCCTTTCGGAGGGATGAGAATATTTCCCACCATAGGGCTGGCCTTCCGGCTGGCAAATTCTACCTTGCAGGACGTCCGTTGTGTGCAAGTGCGAAACGATTATAGTGCGCCGCAACAATAATTCGGGGAAACCTGCCCATGAGCGCCGCCATCGCCCAGTCTGAACCGCAAAGCCTGATCCTGCCGGGTCTTGTCGCCCTGCTGCGTGAGGCCGCTGACGCCGCCGGCGCCTTTGTCCACGAGGCGAAGGCCCCGGTGAAGGCGAAGATCTCCGCCGGCGGAAAGATCGACCGCAAGCTGGCCGACGTCGAGCAGCACGCCGTGCACGGCTACGGCTGGTACGCCTCCTACGGCGAGCTGCTGAACCAGGTCGCCGGCTGGGCCGAGCGGATGGAGGCCGAGGGCGCCTTCGGCGAGACCGAGGCTCTGCTGGCCCAGCTGCTGTTCTCCGAATACGCCGCCCAGATGATCGGCGGCATCGCCATGAACCAGGGCGAGACCATCCGCCCCGCCGACCTGGGCGTCGCGCCCGAGACGCTGGAGAAACTGTTCGCCGCGCCGCTGCTGACCCTCGTCAACCAGGGCGGCGGCCAGGCGGTGAAGACCCGCGTCGCAGACCTCGTCGCCGCCTCGCGCGGCAAGGCCACCGTCGAGGCCACCGGCCTGGACGAGACCTTCGAGATGATCCGGGACCAGTTCCACAGTTTCGCCGAGGACAAGGTCATCCCCTTCGCCCACCAGTGGCACCTGAAGGATGAGTTGATCCCGATGGAGCTGGTCAAGCAGCTGGGCGACCTCGGCGTCTTCGGCCTGACCATTCCGGAAGAGTATGACGGGGCGGGCCTCGGCAAGACCGCCATGTGCGTCGTCTCCGAGGAGCTCAGCCGCGCCTGGATCGGCGTCGGCTCGCTGGCCACGCGGTCGGAGATCGCGGCAGAGCTGATCCTCACCGGCGGCACGCCGGCCCAGCGCCAGGAATGGCTGCCGAAGATCGCCTCGGCCGAGATCCTGCCGACCGCCGTCTTCACCGAGCCCAACACCGGCTCGGACCTGGGCGCCCTGCGCACCCGGGGCGTCCGCGACGGCGACAGCTACGTGGTGACCGGCAACAAGACCTGGATCACCCACGCCGCCCGCGCCGACGTGATGACCCTGCTGGTCCGCACCGATCCCGACACGACCGACTATCGCGGCCTGTCGATGCTGCTGGCCCCCAAGCAGCGCGGCGACGACGCCAACCCCTTCCCGACCGAGGGCATGAGCGGCGGCGAGATCGGCGTCCTCGGCTATCGCGGCATGAAGGAATACGAGATCGGCTTCGACGGCTTCACCGTCCCCGCCGCCAATCTGCTCGGCGGCGTCGAGGGTCAGGGCTTCAAGCAGCTGATGGCCACCTTCGAGAGCGCCCGTATCCAGACCGCCGCCCGCGCCATCGGCGTGGCGCAGCGGTGCCTGGAGCTGGGTCTGAACTATGCGCTGGACCGCAAGCAATTCGGCGGGCCGATCTTCGGCTTCCCGCGCGTGGCCAACAAGCTGGCCATCATGGCCGCTGAGATCATGGGCGTGCGCCAGCTGACCTACTTCGCGGCCCGCCAGAAGGACGAGGGCAAGCGCTGCGACCTCGAGGCCGGCATGGCCAAGCTGATCGCCGCCCGCGTCGCCTGGGCGGCGGCGGACAACGCGCTTCAGATCCACGGCGGCAACGGTTTTGCGATGGAGTACGAGATCAGCCGCGTGCTGGCCGACGCCCGCATCCTCAACATCTTCGAGGGGGCCGGGGAGATCCAGGCCCAGGTCATCGCGCGGCGGCTGCTCGAAGACGGAAACTGATCAGAGCGGGGACATGTACCTCTTCGGTACGTGTCCGCGGCAGCTTTACAGCGGCGGGGGACACGCACTGAAGTGCATGTCCCCTACGCTCAGCGCGGCAGCAGGCCGTGGAAGATCAGGGCGATCTGGCGTTCCATGATGCCCGTCATCGCGACATGGTCGGCGCGGCCCGCCGCGGCGAGGCGATAGTTCCAGGCATAGGCGCCCATGAGGGTGTCCAGGATCAGCTCGAGATCGGCATCGGCCCGGACTTCGCCCCTGGCCTGACCCTCGCGGAGCATGTCGATGATCATGCTCTTGAAGCGTTCGTTGCGGCCGTAGGGCACCGTGCTGGATTCCAGCGACGGGCTGAACGACGCGGCGATGTGGGCCAGGAAGAGCCGCACCCGCCGACATTCGAAATCGTAGTGGATCGAGAAGAGCGAGCACAGCCGGTCGATGACCGAGCCGCGCATGTGCCTGGCGACATGCTCCAGCTCGCTGTAGAGGGCCTCGACCCGGTCATCCATGACCTGGCTGAGCACATCGGCCTTGGAGGCGAAGGTCGTGAACACGCTGCCGACGGAAACGCCCGCCCGCTCCGCGACGGCGCGGATGGTGGTTTCCTCGTAGCCGATCTCGTTGAAGAGCTCGCGCGCCGCCTCGAGCACCCTGCGGCGCGTCTCCAGCTTCTGCGTCTCGCGTATGCCCAATCGATGTCCCCCCGGACAGCCGCGCTCACCGGCAAGGGTGAGCGCGGCGTGGCAGCTATGCCTTTACGGCCGTCAGAACCACGTCGATCCGATCGGCCAGCTTGTCGGTCTGATTTTCGACCGACGCGCCGTCAAAGGCGGCGGGGCGGTAGCCGGCGAGGAACAGGTCCCACACCATCTCGGCGATCAGTC
>JBIKII010000152.1:0-7905 GCA_044361705.1 Caulobacter sp. | reverse complement strand
GCTGCGAGCACGGCTGCATCTATTGCTTCGCACGGCCGGCCCACGCCTACCTGGGCCTCTCGCCCGGCCTCGATTTCGAAAGCCGGCTGTTCTTCAAGCCCGAGGCGGCCGCTCTGCTGACTGCAGAGCTGTCGAAGAAGAGCTACCGTCCCCGCCATATCCAGGTCGGCGCAGACACCGACCCTTACCAACCGATCGAACGCAAGCTGCGCGTCACGCGCCAGGTGCTGGAGGTGCTGCAGGCCTTCCGTCACCCCTTGAGCATCATCACCAAGTCCAACCTGATCACCCGCGACGCCGACATCCTGGGCGAGATGGGCCAGGCTGGGCTGGCCGGCGCGGCGATCTCGATCACAACGCTCGACCGGAAGCTGGCGCGCAGCATGGAGCCCCGCGCCGCCACGCCACAGCGCCGGCTGGACGCGGTGCGGCGGCTGACCGACGCCGGTTGCCCGGTGACGGTGATGTTCGCGCCGGTGATTCCAGGCCTCAACGACCAAGAGCTGGAAGCGGTGCTGGAGGCCTCTGCGGCGGCAGGCGCGACAGGGGCGGGCTATGTTCTGGTGCGGCTGCCGCTGGAGATCAGCGACCTGTTCCAGCAGTGGCTGGCCAGCGACCATCCCGACCGCGCCTCCCGCGTGATGTCGCTGATCCGCCAGACGCGGGGCGGCAAGGACTATGTCTCGCAGTGGGGTGAGCGCCAGCGCGGGGCCGGCCCGGTCGCTGACCTGGTCGCCCGCCGGTTCGCGGCGGCCAGGGCGCGCTACGGCCTTGACCAGCCGCGCCGAACGCTGGACGCCGGCCAGTTCCGGATCCCGCCAAGGTCAGGGGACCAGATGGAGCTGCTGCTGGAGTGATCCCCCCCTTTGTGTGTCGCGCGCCGCCGCGCCCTGGCCTCCAATCCGCCTGTCGAGGGACAGTGGAGGACAGGCGATGCGATGGCTCGGAATCGGGTTGCTGTTGGCGGCAGGGCTGGCGGGAGCCGCAAGCGCCGCGCCCTTCGTGGCGGTCGACGCCACACCCAACGTCATGGCGATGATCGACGAGGGCTCCCTCGTCCGCGGCGGCGGGACGGTGGACGTCGACGTGCTGGTGGTCCCGGGCGCAGGCTCGGCGCAACTGAACCGCATGCGGTTCACCTGCACCGCCCGCACCTGGCAACAGGTGAGCCAGCGCGTCGTGGCCGCGGATCTGAGCCTGTCGTCACCCAAACTGGTGTCGGCGCCCGCGGCCGGGGTCTCGCCGGGATCGATCGGCGCCGCCTTGCTGGAGCGGGCCTGCTTCAACCGCCAGGTCAATACAACCGGCGGCTGGACGGCTCCGACCCTGGGCGAAGCCATCCAGGACGGCCGCGCGGCGCTCGCCCGGGCGACGGCGAAGCCCTGACGAAAGCGCTTCGCTGGACGCTTGTCGTTGCCCTGGCTCCGAGATGCATCCCCGACCGCTGAGCTAGCGCTCGAACACCCCGACCAGCTCGACGTGCGGCGACCACAGGAACTGGTCGATCGGGCGCACCGACGTCAGGGTGAAGCCCGCGTCGATCAACACCCGGGCGTCACGCCCGAAGGTCTGCGGATTGCAGGAGATGCCGACCACACGGGAGACCTTGCTGATGGCGATCTCGCGCGTCTGTTCCAGCGCCCCGGCCCGGGGTGGGTCGAAGACCACGGCGTCGATCTTCGCCAGCTCCGGCGCAAGCACCGGACGGCGGGCCAGGTCTCGCGCCTCGGCGCTGATGGGTTTCAGACCCGGCGCCGTGGCGATTCCGGCCTTCAGCGCGGCGATGGCGGGCGCCGACGAGTCGGCGGCCATCACCGGCGCGATCCTCGCCAGCGGGAAGGTGAAGGTGCCCACACCGCAGTAGAGGTCGGCGATGCGGCTTGCGCCGGCCACGGCCTCGCAGGCGATCTGGGCCATGGCCGCCTCGGCGACCGGAACGGCCTGAAGGAAGGCGCCGGCCGGCAGGGTGACTACGGCGTCGCCCAGCTTCACGACCGGCTGGCGCGCGCCGTAGACAGTCTCTCCGGCCAGGCTGACCCGGGCCATGTCGCCGGCCGAGGCCGCCTCGGCGGCGCGCATCCGGGCGTCAGCCGACAGGCCGCCGCTCTTGCGCTCGACGCCTGTGACGTCGACGTCCAGACCCGCGCCGGTCCAGGTGACGTGTAGGGTCGGGGCCGACTTGGGGTGCTCCAGGAACGGATCGGCCAGCCGGCGCAGCGCCGGCAGCGCTGCGACCAGCCGGGGGTCGGCGATGGTGCAGACGTCGATGTCGACCAGCGACCAGCTGCGCCGCTCCTTGAAGCCCAGCAGGATCACGCCCTTGCCGCCCCGGCGGGCGTGCAGCGCAAGTCGGCGGCGCGTGCCCGGGGGCGAGGCGAAGATGGGCAGAATTTCGGTCTCGATCCGCTCGCGCGACAACGCCAGCCGCACCTGATCCGTCTTCCAGGCCAGGTAGGGCCCATCGGCCCAGTGCTGCAACGCGCAACCGCCGCAGACGCCGAAGTGGGGACAGGGCGGGGCGATGCGCTCGGCGCTGGACGTCAGCCGCTCGACCACCTCGGCCCGCTGCCCCTCGACCCGAACCCGCGCCCGTTCGCCGGCCAGGGTCAACGGCACATAGAGCAATCCCCCGCCGGGGCCCTCGGCCAGGCCGTCGCCCTGACCGCCGACCTGTGTGACATCGATGTCGACTGTGTCGGCCAACAGACTCTCCGAACGGAACTGACGCCGCTCCCTAACATTATCCCGCGGCAAACCCGGCGTCGTTTTACGCCTCATGAACGAAGATGAACGGCGCGCTCAACGGGCGTTCAGGTAACAGTCGCCATCTTCACACCACAGACGGCGGGCAGTTTTCCGCCTGACGGACGAAGGAGTCGCCCATGCGTACCATCCTCTCCCTGACCGCGGCGCTTGCCATCGCCGCTCCGAGTTTCATGGTGCCGACCATGGCGCAGGCCCAGTCCTCGCGCTCCTACGGTCGTGGCGATGTCTGCCAGTATGAGCGCAAGCAGGCCGGCAACCGCGGCACCGTCGCCGGCGGCCTGGTCGGCGGCGCGCTGGGCGCGGCGGTGGCCGGCGACGGCGCCAAGACCGAGGGCGCGGTCCTCGGCGGCATCGTCGGCGCCGTAGCCGGCAACCAGATCGCCAAGAAGAATTTCCGCTGCGCCAGCTACCCCAAGCGCATCTCCCACCGCCGCGACAACTGTCGCTGGGTCCAGGAGTACAACGGCCGTAGCTGGAACGGTTTTGAAGTCTGTCGTAATCGCAGCGGCGAGTGGCGTCCCAGCGGCCGGGGTTGATCCCCGTCCGCCGCACGCCCCGTCCGCGCATCATCGAGCTCAAGGAGAGAAAAGCTCATGACCCGTAACATCCTGTCCCGCGGCGCGGCCGGCCTGGCCCTGGCCTCGCTCGTCTCCGGCGCCCTGGCGGCGCCCACGATCGCCTCGGCCCAGCCCGCGCCCGCCTACCAGGGCGGCGCCTACGGCCAGGGCGGCTACTACGACCCCTGCCGCCGGGACCAGGTGCAGCGCGGTACGGGCGGCGCCCTCGTCGGCGGCGGCCTCGGCGCGCTGGCCGGCTCGAGCATCGCGGGACGCGGCGCCAAGACTGAAGGCGCGGTCCTCGGCGGCATCCTGGGCGCGGTGATCGGGGCCAATGTCGGCAAGTCCGGCGCCGCCTGCGAGACGCCGTATGATCCGTCCCGCCCGGCCGGCGGCCAGGCCTACTACGGCGAGCCCGGCGGTTATGGCGACTACGCGGCCGGCGCCCAGACCGACGGCTACTACGGCTACGAGCAGCGGGCCTATGAGGAGTCCTACCGTGACTCCGGCTACGGCTACCGCACCATGCCGGTGACCGATGCGCCCACGGCGGACAACTGTTCGCTGGCCGAGAGCCCGATCTACCTGCCCGACGGCCGCGTCCAGAAGCGCTTCGTGCGCGTCTGCCGCGACGCCCGCGGCGAGTATCAGGTCGTCGACTGACCCTCGCCGCCCTGCCCTGTGAGGAAAGGCCGTTCACCGCGAGGTGGGCGGCCTTTTCCTTTGCGGGACAGACACCTCGGTGTCTGTCCCTAAGCCTTCACCGCCCGCAGCAGGAACTCCCGGTTGCCGTCGCCGCCGGAGATCGGACTGTCGGTCGTGGCCAGCACGCGCCAGCCGATGCCCTCCAGCCAGGCCACGACATCCGCCAGCGCCTGCTTCCGCGCCGCCTCGTCCTTGACCAGCCCGCCCTTGCCGACCCGCTCGCGGCCGACCTCGAACTGCGGCTTGACCAGGGCGACCAGTTCGGCCCCCTCGCCAGCCAGCGCCAGGGCGGCCGGCAGGGCCTTGGCGAGGGCGATAAAGCTGACGTCGGTGACGATCAGGTCCGGCGGCGTGGGGATCAGGGTCGCGTCCAGAACGCGGGCGTCGGTCCCCGACAGCTCGACCACGCGCGGGTCGCTCGCCAGCGTGGAGTGAAGCTGCCCACGCCCGACGTCGACCGCGTAGACTTTCGCCGCCCCGCGGGACAGGCAGACTTCCGTGAAGCCCCCCGTCGACGCGCCGACATCCAGCACGGTGCGTCCCTCGACGGCGACGGGCCAAAGGGTCAGGGCGTGGTCGAGCTTCAGACCGCCGCGACCGACCCAGGGGTGGGCCGGCGGCGCGGAGATGTCGGCGTCTTCGGCGATCATGTCCGAGGGCCTCGCGACGACGGCGCCACCCGCGCTGACCAGGCCGGCCTCGATGGCGGCGCGGGCCCGGGCGCGGCTGTCGAACAGGCCGCGCTCGACGAGCAGCAGGTCGATGCGCTTGCGGGTCAGGGGCGTGGTCTCGTCAGGCAGTCTCGCCGGCCAGCCGCTTCGCAGCCTTGTCACGACCGATCAGGGGCAGGATGGCGGCCATGTCGGGGCCGTGGTCCATCCCGGTCAGGGCCCGGCGCAGCGGCATGAACAGGCCCCGGCCCTTGGCGCCGGTGCGTTCCTTGACCGCGCCGGTCCAGGCGCTCCAGGTCGCCCCGTCGACCGTCGCCGGGAGCAGCTCCAGCGCGGCCTCGACCACCGGGCGATCCTCGTCCGACACCGCCGGCGTCACCGCGCCCGAGACCACCGCGGCCCAGCCAGCGGCGTCCTTGAACAGGGTCAGGTTCTGCCGGATCGCCAGCCAGAAGCCCTCACCCAGATCTGCGCTGATCGCCGCAAGTCGTTGTTTCGCCTCGTGATACGGCATCGCGTGCAGGATAGCCGCATTGACCTTCGTCAGATCCTCGGGATCCCAGCGCGCGGCGCGGTGAGCCATCTTGCCGAACGCGAAGTCGCCGGCCAGGGCCTCGATCGAGGCAGCCGGCTCCAGCGGGTCGGAGGTGCCGATGCGGGCCAGGTGCGAGACCACGGCCAACGGCTCGTAGCCGTCCTCGCGCAGCTGCTCTATCGACAGCGAGCCGAGACGCTTGCTCAGCCCCTGACCGTCCGCCCCGACCAGCAGCGTAGTGTGGGCGAAGGCTGGCGGCGTCGCGCCGAGGGCCTCGAAGATCTCGATCTGGGCCCCGGTGTTGGTGACGTGGTCCTCGCCCCGGATGACATGGGTGATGCCCATGTCGATGTCGTCGACGACCGACGGCAGGGTGTAGAGATAGGCTCCATCCTCGCGGATCAGGACAGGGTCCGACATCGACGCGGTGTCGACCTCGCTGTGGCCGCGCGCAAGGTCTTCCCAGGTGACCCGCTTGCCCTCAAGCCGGAAGCGCCAGTGTGGTTTGCGCCCTTCGGCTTCCAGCGCGGCGCGCTCGGCGTCGGTCAGCTTCAGGCCGGCGCGGTCGTAGATCGGCGGCAGGCCGCGCGACAGCTGGACCTTGCGGCGCAGGTCCAGTTCCTCTGGCTTCTCGTAGCAGGCGTAGAGGCGGCCGGCAGCCTTCAGACGTTCGACGGCGGCGTCGTAGATCGCAAAGCGGGCGGACTGGTTGTACCGCTCGCCCCAGGTCATGCCGAGCCACGTCAGGTCGGCCTCGATGCCGTCCTCATAGGCCTTTGTGGAACGCTCCAGGTCGGTGTCGTCGATGCGCAGCACGAACATTCCGCCCTGCCCGCTGGCGAACAGCCAGTTGATCAGCCCGGTGCGGATATTGCCGACATGCAGGCGCCCGGTCGGAGAGGGCGCGAAACGGACCTTTGCGGTCATGGTGGGGACGTCCTTGTAAGAGCCGGGCTAGGTCGGCTCTGGACGCCTCAAAGTCAAGACGACAGCGCCGCGTCGATCAGCCTCTGGTCCTGGTCGTAGACCCAGCATTCGGCCAGCAATCCGGCCTCGACGCGATAGACCAGGGCCCGCTCGATCTCGTGCTCGACGTCCCCGACGGTGATCGCTTCCCGGACAATCACAACCGCCCGCGCCGGGCCGGCGGTCACGTCGACGATCCCCGCCAGCCGGCGCGCCGTACGCCGTGTGAACTCCATGAGGGCCGGGATCGCCTCGGCCTTTCCCCGGTAGCTCTTCGCGAAGGGATTGTCGCCGAACCAGTGCAGCACGAAACCGTCGGCGTAGGTGGCCATCATCGCGGGGAAGTCGCCCGCCAACCAGGCGTCGACATAACGCCGCGCCGCCGCGAGGTTCGCCGCCGTCGCGGCCTCAGAGGTGTCATTCATCCATCGCTCCTGCCTCGGTTTCCCGGACAGAAGGCCAGAGGCGCTCCCGGAAGAAAACAACCCCGCCGGTAATGCCGGCGGGGCGCCCAGAGGGTCAGTCGTCCCGATGAACCCGTTCGCGGCGCTCGTGCCGCTCCTGGGCCTCAAGGCTCAGCGTCGCGATCGGACGGGCCGCGAGCCGCGCGAGACCGATGGGCTCGCCCGTCTCCTCGCAGTAGCCGTAGGATCCGTCTTCGATGCGGCGCAGGGCCTCGTCGATCTTCGAGATCAGTTTCCGCTGCCGGTCGCGGGTGCGAAGTTCAAGAGCCCGATCAGTCTCCGACGAGGCACGATCGGCCAGGTCAGGATGATTTTCGGTCTCCTTCTGGAGGTGCGTCACCGTCTCGCGAGATTCGCGGAGGATGTCGTCTTTCCAGTCCAGCAGCTTTTGCTTGAA
Source organism: Caulobacter sp. (assembly GCA_044361705.1). Taxonomy (GTDB): domain Bacteria; phylum Pseudomonadota; class Alphaproteobacteria; order Caulobacterales; family Caulobacteraceae; genus Caulobacter. The sequence goes on along the minus strand of JBIKII010000152.1, from coordinate 844 downwards.
ATAGGCGAGCTGACGCTCGTTCATGAACTCTTCGTCCTCTGAGGGACGATAGTCATCGGCCTTAACTAGAACGGTCGTCGTCTGCATTTTGACGCTCACGCCCCCATCCACGCACTCGCTCATGCGAGCGCGGCCTTATAGCAAACGCCACACGCCAGACAATGAACCTCTTGTTGGGCGTGCGTTCATGCGGCGAGTTTCGCCTGTTCGAGCTTGGCGATCTCGACCGCCGCTCGGGTTTCGATGTCGTTCAGCACATCTTCGAGGCGCCCGTCGTCGGTGCTCTGGCGTTCCTCGCGAACGGCCCGAACCAGGCGTTCCAGCGATGCGGGCGACAGGTCGCCGTCGATGATGGCCAGCTTGATGTCGTCGAGGACGTCGAGAATGCGGCCGGCGCGGCCGACGGCCCGCTTGCGGCGCTCCAGCGGCCCGCCGACGTCCTGGAGCGCCAGCAACGCCTCGATGCCGCCCACCCCGCCGACGGCGCCCGCGCGGGACACGCTGCCCGCCGCGCCGGCGCCGCCGGCGGCCGGCAGGCTGAACGCGCCCTGCCCGGCCGCCGGCCGTGCCGCCTTGGCTCCGCCGACACTTCCCGTACTGCTGGGTCCGGTGACTTTCATGGAGGCTGGACGCCGCTCCCTGTCCTTACGAGGCCCCACTGTCGGCCCGTATGGTTAATGCCGGGCAAATTCTGCCGTAACGCGTGAGGCGGCGGCGGCGCGACTGCCAATCCCTTTGTATTTGCTTGCCTTTATTGTGGCGCGCTTCTCGCAGGGGTACGCGCAGTGCAGTCCTGCCCTACGGGAGCGTCATGCGTAACAGCGTCATCGGCAGCGTTATCCTC
>JBIKII010000151.1:0-7951 GCA_044361705.1 Caulobacter sp. | reverse complement strand
CTGCAGGCTCTCGATGTTGCCCGGGGTCAGTTTGATACAGTCGGGGACGTGCTGCTTGCGGTTGGCGTAGTCGGTGCAGCGGCAGAGGTCGCCGTCGAACAGCTTGCAATGCACGCTGGTTGGGATGACCTCGCCGGTATCTTCGTCCTCGAAGCGAACCAGGCAGCACAGGCCGCAGCCGTCGCATAGGCTCTCCCACTCGGCGGGACTCATCTCGCGGAGAGGCTTCGTCTCCCAGAAGGGTTTGCACGGCATGACCCTTGCGTCCTAAACCCGTTGTAGCCGTAACCCAAGCCGTGTCTGGATCATTTTGAGCGACGACTGGTCCCTTCCGCCATACCGTTTCAACCCGGAGTCCGATCAGGCGCCGGAGCCCGAAGCCGCGCCCGAGGCGCCGCGGACGGGCAAATCGGCCAGGCCGGAGAAGGCGCCGAAGGCTCCGAAGGAGCCCCGGCCGCCCAAGGCCGCCGCGCCCAAGGTCTTCGGTCGCGCCACCAAGCCCAAGCCTGACAAGCCGCCACGGCCGCCGAAGCGGCCCCGCGAGCCCGGAGAGGGCTTCCGCTGGCAGTCCCTGTTCGAATGGACGCTGTCGCCGAAGCTGCGCTGGGTCTGGCTGACCCTGCTGGTGCTGTTCCTGATCGGCGCGGCGACCGCGGCGGCGGGCAGTATCTACATCTGGCGCAAGTATCTGACCGACGTCCCGCCGCTGCCGGCCCGCGAGGCGCTGTTCGCCATCAACCGGGCGCCGGGCATCCGGTTCCAGGACATGGACGGCCGGCAGATCGCCGTGCGCGGGCCGCGCTACGGCGAGCGGATCACCCTGAGCCAGTTGCCCGAATACGTGCCCCAGGCCTTCCTGGCGGCCGAGGACAAGCGTTTCTACCAGCACGGCGCGCTGGACTTCCACGGCATCGCCCGCGCCGCCTGGGTCAACTGGCGGGCCGGCCGGATCGTGCAGGGCGGCTCGACCATCACCCAGCAGATCGCCAAGGGTCTGTTCCTGACCCCGGACCAGACCCTCAAGCGCAAGCTGCAGGAGGCCGTCATGGCCACCCGCCTGCAGAAGATCCTGACCAAGGACGAGGTGCTGGAGCTCTACCTCAATCGCATCTTCTTCGGGGCCAACACCTACGGCATCGACGGCGCCTCCCGCGCCTACTTCGGCAAGCCGGCCGCCGAAATGACCCTGGCCGAGGCCGCGCTGCTCGCCTCGCTGCCCAAGGCGCCGTCCCGCCTGGCCCTGACCAAGAACATGGGCGAGGCGCTCAAGCGCCAGCGGCTGATCCTGGGCAACATGCTCGAGGAACGCTGGATCACCCGGGAACAGTACGAGGCGGCGCTGGAGAACACCCCTGTGCTGGCGCCCGGCGCGGTGCAGGACGAGGGCGACCTCGGCTACATCCTCGACTACGCCACCACCGAGGCCGTGAAGATCGCCGGCGAGAACAGCCCCGACCTGATCGTGCGGCTGACCATCGACTCGCGGCTGCAGGCGGCGGGTTCGAAGTTCGTCCGCGAGGCCCTGAAGACCGACGGCGCCAAGGCCGGGGCCAAACAGGCGGCGCTGCTGGCCATGACCCCCGACGGCGCCATCCGCGCCATGGTCGGCGGGACCGACTTCGACGAGACCCCGTTCAACCGCGCCACCCAGGCCAAGCGCCAGCCCGGCTCGACGTTCAAGCCGTTCGTCTACGCCGCCGCCGTCGAGCGGGGCGTGCTGCCCACCGACACCCGCATCGACGGGCCGGTGAAGCTCGGCGACTGGGAGCCGGAGAACTACGGCGGCGGCTATGCGGGCACGGTGACCATCGCCGACGCCCTGGCCAAGTCGATCAACACCGTGGCCGTGAAACTGGGCCAGGAGGTCGGCGTCGACGGCCTCGGCGAGCTGGCCCGACGTTTCGGCCTCACCAGCATCCCGCCCCGGCCAGACCTGGCCGTGACCCTGGGCGCGCGCGAGGTGACGCTGCTGGAGCTGGTCGGCGGCTTCCAGGTCTTCCAGCTCGGCGGCCAGCGCCGCCCGGCCTACATCATCGAAAGCATCACCACGGTCAGCGGCGAGCCGCTGTTCACCCACTCGGAGACGGCCGGATCGCCGGTCTATGACATCGCCAACGCCTCGATGATGGTGAAGATGATGAAGGGCGTGCTGGAGCGCGGCACCGGCACGCGCGCCGCCTTCGGCCGTCCGGCGGCCGGCAAGACCGGCACCAGCCAGAACTGGCGCGACGCCTGGTTCGTCGGCTTCACGCCCGACTACATCGCCGGCGTCTGGGTCGGCAACGACGACGACAAGCCGATGAACCGGGTGGCCGGCGGGGGCATTCCCTCGACCATCTGGCGGCGGTTCATGCTCGAGGCCCACGTCGGCAAGGAAGTCCGCGACTTCGACTGGCTGCTGCCCGACCCGGTCCCGGAGACCGAGGAAGACCCCCGAAACCCCTTCTACGGCGAGCTGGCCAACGACTTCGGCCGGGCCGCTGAGTCGCTGGAGGGTCAGGCGGGCGATGTGCCGGCGATGCCGGTCGATCCGCTCGCCCCGGGCGTCCCCGGTTCGCCCGGCGTCCCCGGAGAGCCTGGCCGTCCGGACCCGACCGCGCCGCCCGCGCCGCGACGCCCGGCGCCGCAGATTCCGGCCGGCGAAGTCATCCCCTACTGACCGGTCGGGCTGGCGAATAGGGGGATAGAGCCTGCTCTATCCTCCGGCTATCCGGATCAAAGTGCAGCCGTTTCAACGGCTTGCGTCTTTCTCGCACATTCGATCCGCCCGGCGCGGTGGTCCCCTATGGTTTGGGCATCAACCACAAATCCCGGAGGGGCGGCGATGCTCGAGGGCTTTGCAGAGGACCTGGAGCAGGACCTGCGCGACCTGCATCGTGACGGCCGCGCCCAGCCGCCGGCGGACAGCACTGTCGAGAGAGACCGCCGCGTCCGCATGACCGGCAACATGGCGACGGCGGCGCGGAAGATCCTCCAGCTGGACGCTGCGGCTCGCGAAGCCGCGCGGCCTTCGGAAGACAATGAGGATGGCATGCGTGAACGACTGGACGATCCGGACGTCATGGAAAGAAAGAAAAGGGACATCGCTGAGAGACTGGATGGCCTCCGAGATCAGCTGCTCCCCGGAGGAACTCCTGGCGCGTCTGACGCCGCCCGACCTCGAGATCTTCCACAAGAACTGGCGCACCAACGCCAACCCCGCGCAGCATGAACCTCGACCGGACTGGTCGACCTGGCTGGCGCTCGGCGGACGCGGTTCGGGCAAGACCTGGCTCGGCGCCGGCTGGGCGGTTGAGCAGGCGCTCGACGGTCGGCGGATGGCGCTGGTCGGGGCCAGTTTCGACCATATCCGCGAGGTGATGATCGAGGGCCCGTCCGGCATCCGCATGCAGTCACCCGCCAACTTCAGGCCGCGTTTCGAGAAGGCGCGGCGGCGGATCGTCTGGCCGAACCAGACCGAGACCTACTGCTTCTCCGCCGAGAACCCCGACAGCCTGCGCGGCCCGCAGTTCGAGGTCGCCTGGGCCGACGAGTTCTGCGCCTGGCCCTGGCCGGCCGACACCCTGGCGTCGCTGCGCCTCGGTCTGCGGCTGGGGGAAGATCCAAGACTGCTGGTCAGCACCACGCCCCGGCCGATCGCCGCGCTGCGCGGCCTGCTCAAGGAGCCGGGGCTGGTGGAGTCCCGGCTGCCGACCGTGACCAACGCCCACAACCTGTCGCCCGGCTTCGTCACCCATCTGGAGAGCCTCTACGGCGGCACCCGGCTGGCGGCGCAGGAACTGGACGGGCAGATCGTCGAGGGCGAGGGCGCCCTGTGGCGGGCCGAGGACCTGGCCCGCTGCCGGGGCGCGCGGCCGCCGAGCTTCGACCGCGTCGTCGTGGCCGTCGATCCGCCGGCGACGGCGGGCGGCGACGCCTGCGGCATCGTCGCGGCCGGCCGGCTGGGCGACCGCGCCTTCGTGCTGGCCGACGACACGGTCCAGGGCCTGACGCCGCGAGGCTGGGCCCTGCGCGCCGTCGACCTGGCCCGCGATCTGGGCGCCTCGGCGATTGTCGCCGAAGGCAACCAGGGCGGCGACATGGTGCGCGGCGTGCTGGCCGGGGCCGACCCGCCCTGTCCCGTGCGCATGGTCCATGCCCGCTACAGCAAGCGCGCCCGCGCCGAGCCCGTGGCGGCCCTCTACGAGCAGGGCCGCGTCATCCACTGCGGCGCCTTCCCGGCGCTGGAAGAGGAACTGATGGCCCTGGGCTGCGGCGCCCGCGAAAGCCCCGACCGCGCCGACGCGCTGGTCTGGGCATTGACCGACCTGATGCTCGGCCGGGCAGGGCGGGAGCCGCGGGTGCGGGTTTTGTGACCCTTCTCTCCCTCCCCCTCGTGGGGAGGGACGGCGGCCGCAGGCCGCCAGGGTGGGGCAAGCAGCGATCCTCACCTGACTCTGAATGCGACCACCCACTGGCCCCACCCTGACCCGCTTCGCGGGTCTGTCCCTCCCCATGAAGGGGAGGGAGGAAGGAACCCCATGCCCCTCTTCCCCCGCCTTCGCGCCCGCGCGGCGCCGGAGGCCAAGGCGTCGCGGACGGCGGCGCTGGTGGCCTTCACCAGCCATGGCCGGCCGGTCTGGACGCCGCGCGATTATGAGAGCCTGGCCCGCGAGGGCTTCGCCAGAAACCCGGTGGCCTACCGCTGCGTGCGGATGATCGCCGAGGCGGCGGCGTCGGTGCCGCTGACCGTCTTCGCCGGCGGCAGGCGGGCCGATGACCATCCGCTGCGGGCGCTCCTCGACCGGCCCAACCCGGAGCAGGGCGGGCCCGATCTGCTGGAGGCCTTCTTCGGCGCCCTGCAGGTCAGCGGCAACGGCTATCTGGAGGCGGCGGGCGATGGACCCGGCGAGCTCTGGGCCCTGCGCCCCGACCGGCTGAAGGTGATCCCCGGCGCCCAGGGCTGGCCGGCGGCCTATGAGTACGGCGTCGCCGGGCGCAGCGTCCGTATCGGGCGCGAGGCCGACGGCTGGCTGCCGCTGCTGCACCTGAAGCTGTTCAACCCGGCCGACGACCACTACGGCGCCAGCCCGCTGGAGGCGGCGGCCTTCGCCATCGACGTCCACAACGCCTCGGGCGCCTGGAACAAGGCGCTGCTCGACAACGCCGCCCGGCCGAGCGGGGCGCTGGTCTATTCCAACCCCGACGCCGGCGACCGGCTGACCGCCGAGCAGTTCGACAGCCTCAAGGCCGAGCTGGAGACCCGCGCCGGTCCCGGCGCCGCCGGCCGGCCGATGCTGCTGGAGGGCGGGCTCGACTGGAAGCCGATGTCGCTGTCGCCGGCCGAGATGGACTTCATCGCGGGCAAGCACGCCGCCGCCCGCGAGATCGCGCTCGCCTTCGGCGTGCCGCCGCAGCTGCTCGGCATCCCGGGGGACAACACCTACGCCAACTACCGCGAGGCCAACGGCGCCTTCTGGCGACACACGGTCGTGCCGCTGGCCGAGCGCCTGGCGAGGGCCCTGACCGGCTGGCTGGCGGCGCGCCATCCCGGCGTGCGGATCGCCTGCGACCTGGACGGCGTGCCGGCCCTGTCCGCCGAACGCGACGCGCTATGGGCGCGGCTGGAGGCGGCGACCTTCCTGACGCCGGACGAGCGGCGGCGGCTGGCGGGGCTGGCGGGCTAGGGCGGGGACATGATCCGGCGCAGCCGGTGCGTGTCCCCATCCTGCGTTCACAAAAGGGGACACGCACCTTCGGAGCATGTCCCCATCCGGAGCACCTCATGACCACCCCCCGCTTCCGCCTCGACCGGCAGGTGACCCTGGCCGTCATCGTCACCCTCGCCATCCAGGCGGCGGGCGGCCTGCTGTGGGCCGGCCGGGCCTCGGCGCGGATCGACGAGCTGGAGCGCCGCGTCGAGGGCCAGGGCCCGACCGCCGAGCGGCTGGCCCGGGTCGAGGAACAGATCGCCGGCCTGCGGCTGACGCTGGAGCGGCTCGAACGACGGCTGGAGAGCGGAGAGCTGTGATGGAAACCGAAATCTCCGGCTACGCCTCCCTCTTCTGGACGCGTGACCTCAACGACGACGTCACCGCGGCCGGCGCGTTCGGCGCCTCGCTGGCGAAGACCGGGGCCGGAGGGGTGAAGATGCTCTGCCAGCACGACGCCGACCGCCCGATCGGGGTCTGGGACGAGGCCTTCGAGGACGGTCGCGGACTTTTTGTACGGGGCCGTATTCTTGATGCAACGCCGGAGGGGCGCCTGTGCGCGGCCCTGGTCCGGGCCGGCGCCATGGACGGCCTGTCGATCGGCTTCAAGACTACGAAGGCCCGGCCTGACGAGACCGGCCGGCTCCGGGTGCTGACGGAATTGGATCTGTGGGAGGTGTCCATCGTGACCTTCCCGATGCTGCCCGGCGCGCGGATCGACACTGTTTCCCTTCTCCCCTTGCGGGAGAAGGTGGCCGCGTAAGCGGCCGGATGAGGGGGCGCCTCGCCCTCTCCCCCCGCGGGTCGGCCCCTCCGGCGTGACCCCTCATCCGTCCTGCCCAGCCGCCAAGCGGCGACGCAGGACACCTTCTCCCGCAAGGGGAGAAGGGTTCTCAGGAGACCCCATGAAAGAGACCAAACACGCGGCGACGGATCCCGCCGCGCGCGCCGCCATGCATGAAGTCATGGCCGCGTTCGAGGCCTTCAAGGCCGCCAACGACGAGCGGCTGAACGCGCTCGAGACCAGGCGGGGCGACGCCCTGCTGGAGGAGAAGGTGGCGCGCATCGACGCCACGCTGCAGGCGGCGCAGGGTCGGCTGGACCGGGCCCTGACCGACAGCCGGCGTCCGGCGCTGGGCCTCGGCGAAGGCGGCCGCGTCGTCGTCGCCGACGAGCGCAAACAGGCCTGGGACGGCTATCTCAAGACCGGGCAGTCCTCGGCGATGATCCTCGAGGCCAAGGGCCTCAGCGAGGGCGTGCCCACCGCCGGCGGCTACGTCGCCCCGCCCGAGACCGAGCGGATGATCGAGCGGCGGCTGCAGATGTCCTCGCCGATGCGCGACATTGCCACGGTGCGCACCATCGGGGCCGGCGTGTTCCGCAAGCCGGTGTCGACCGCCGGCATCGAGAGCGGCTGGGTGGCCGAGACCGACGCCCGGCCCGAGACCGATCCGCCCGTGCTGGCGCTGCTGGAGTTCCCGGCGGCCGACCTTTACGCCAGCCCGGCGGCGACCCAGGCCCTGCTCGACGACGCCTTCGTCAACCTCGACGAATGGCTGGCCGCCGAGTGCGAGGACGCCTTCGCGGCCCAGGAGACCGACGCCTTCGTCAACGGCAACGGGACCAACAAGCCCAAGGGATTCCTCAGCTACACCAAGGTCGCCGACGCCTCGCAGGCCTGGGGCGAGATCGGCTTCGTGCTGTCGGGTGCGGCCGGCGGCTTCCACGCCAGCGATCCGGTCGACCGCATCATCGACCTGATCTATGCGCCCAAGGCCCAGTACCGCGCCAACGGCCGCTTCGTGCTCAACCGGCGCACGGCGGCCCAGATCCGCAAGTTCAAGGACGCCGACGGCAACTACATCTGGTCGCCGGCCACGGCGCCGGGCGCTCCGGCCACCCTGCTGGGCTATCCGGTCACCGAGATCGAGACCATGCCGGACGTCGGGGCGGGCGCCTTCGCCCTGGCCTTCGGCGACTTCGCCAAGGGCTACCTGATCGTCGACCGGGCCGGCGTCCGGGTGCTGCGCGACCCCTACAGCGCCAAGCCCTACGTGCTGTTCTACACCACCAAGCGCGTCGGCGGCGGCGTCCAGAACTTCGACGCCATCAAGCTGATGAAGTTCGCGGCCTCGTAGGACAATCCTCCCCAGCTTGCTGGGGAGGGGGACCGCCGGAACGGCGGTGGAGGGGAGACGCCTCGCGACAGGGCCGCCCCTTCCGAGCCGTGGAACGAGTCCGTGCACCGACTCCCCTCCACC
>JBIKII010000150.1:0-7978 GCA_044361705.1 Caulobacter sp. | reverse complement strand
CCCCTCCCTTGTCCCGCACCCTTAGCCGCGATGCCTGAACAGGCCGTTGATTTCGAGAACCCGCGCGCCGGCCGCGACAATCGGACTTCTCCCTTCGCCGATCAGGGGCTATAGCCGACCCGCCCCCGCGCGCCCCGCATGGCCCTGTGCGCCTTGCGCCCGAGCGCGCCCCAACGGAGACTTCGCCCCCATGGCCAAGATCAAGGTCGCCAATCCCGTCGTCGACATGGACGGCGACGAGATGACCCGCATCATCTGGAAGCTCATCAAGGACAAGTTGATCTTCCCCTACCTCGACCTCGAGCTGGACTACTACGACCTGTCGGTCGAGAACCGCGACGCCACCAATGACCAGGTGACCATCGACGCGGCCGAGGCGACCAAGAAGCACGGCGTCGCCGTCAAGTGCGCGACCATCACGCCGGACGAGCAGCGGGTTGAGGAGTTCGGCCTCAAGAAGATGTGGAAGTCGCCCAACGGCACCATCCGCAACATCCTGGGCGGCGTCATCTTCCGCGAGCCGATCATCTGCCAGAACGTGCCCCGCCTGGTGCCCGGCTGGACCCAGCCGATCATCGTCGGCCGCCACGCCTTCGGCGACCAGTACAAGGCCACCGACTTCCTGTTCCCCGGCAAGGGCAAGCTGTCGATCAAGTTCGTCGGCGAGGACGGCAAGGTCATCGAGCACGAGATCTTCGACGCCCCGTCGGCCGGCGTGGCCATGGGCATGTACAACCTCGACGACTCGATCCGCGACTTCGCCCGCGCCTCGTTCGCCTACGGCCTGAGCCGCCAGTACCCGGTCTACCTCTCCACGAAGAACACCATCCTCAAGGCCTATGACGGGCGCTTCAAGGACATCTTCCAGGAGATCTTCGACGCCGAGTACGCCGCGCAGTTCAAGGAGCTGGGCCTGACCTACGAGCACCGGCTGATCGACGACATGGTCGCCTCGGCGCTGAAGTGGTCGGGCGGCTACGTCTGGGCCTGCAAGAACTACGACGGCGACGTGCAGTCGGACATCGTCGCCCAGGGCTTCGGCTCGCTGGGCCTGATGACCTCGGTGCTGCTGACCCCGGACGGCAAGATCGTCGAGGCCGAGGCCGCCCACGGCACCGTCACCCGCCACTACCGCCAGCACCAGAAGGGCCAGTCGACCTCGACCAACTCGATCGCCTCGATCTTCGCCTGGACCCGTGGCCTCGCCCACCGCGCCAAGCTGGACGACAACGCCGAGTTGGCCCGCTTCGCCGACACCCTGGAAAAGGTCTGCATCGACACCGTCGAGGCCGGTTTCATGACCAAGGACCTGGCGCTGCTGGTCGGCGACCAGCAGGGCTGGCTGACCACCGAGGGCTTCCTCGACAAGGTCGACGAGAACCTGAAGATCGCCATGGGCGCCTGATGGGTTGGGGACATGTTCCGCGCAGCGGTACGTGTCCCCGCTCGGAAAGACTCGAACACTGAAGGAGGGCGGATCATGAGCAGCATCAGGGTCCGCCCTCTTTGCGTTTCGGACCGCCCCGCCTGGGACCGGCTGTGGGCCGACTACCTCGCCTTCTATGAATCGGCGCTCGATCCGGCGGTCAGCCAGGTCACCTGGACCCGGCTGCTGGACCCGACCTTCCCGATTCACGGCCTGGTCGCCGTCGACAGCGCCGACGCGCCCGTCGGCCTGACCCACTACGTGCTGCACCCGGCCACCTGGGCGGTCGGCCCCTACTGCTACCTCGAGGACCTGTTCGTCGACCCGGACGCCCGCGCCGGCGGCGTCGGCCGGGCGCTGATCGAGGCCGTCTACGCCGCCGCCGACACGGCGGGCGCGGCGCGCGTCTACTGGCTGACACACGAAACCAACGCCGCGGCGCGGGTGCTCTACGACCGCGTCGCGAAGGCCAGCGGGTTCATCCAGTACCGGCGGTAGGCGGCGGCGCGCGTTTCACCCCATGCCCCGACCTGTCCCTTTCCCGCCGCCGCGCTATCTGCGGTCGCTGGCGCCGCGGGCGGCGATCATCGCCCCGCGACCTTGAGGACAGAGCCGATGTCGATCCCGCCCAGCCCCCCTGTCCCGGCGCCGGTCCTGTTCTACGGCCGGCTCGGCCTGATTCCCTTTCTGGCGCCCGCGCCGGCGGCCTGGCTCTGGCCCCACCTGGCGCCGATGGCCGGGATGCTGCTGGCGGTCTATGCGGCGCTGATCCTGTCCTTTCTGGGCGGGGCGCGCTGGGGCATGGCGGTGCCGGCGCCAAAGGTCGACGACCGCCTCGTGGCGCTGTCCATGTTGCCCAGCCTCGCGGGCCTGGCCCTGCTGATGCTGCCGGAGGCCTGGCGCGGCTGGCAGCTGGCGGGCCTGGCCGCCGCCCACGCCCTGCACGGTCTGTGGGACCTGCGGGCGACGACGGTTCCTGCCTGGTATGCAAGCCTGAGGGGACAACTCAGCCTTGCCGCCCTCGCGGGCCTGGCCCTGGGCGTGGCGGTGTTCGGGCTCTAGCCGCCGGCCAGCATCCGCTCGGCCAGGGCGACGCCGGAGTCCCAGGCGGCCTCGACGCGCGGCCCGTTCACCCAGTCGCCGCAACAGCCCAGGCCCGTCGCGGCCGACCACAGCACCGCGCCGGTCCCGGGGGCCGAGCGGGCGTAGCGCCAGCGGTGCGCCGAGACCGCGACCGGCGCGGGCAGCGGCCCGCCCGCCGCCTCGGCCAGCGCCGTCAGCAGCGCCGCGCTGACGGCCTCGGCCGGGTCCTCGAGATGATCGCGCGACCAGTCCGGACTGCCCTGCAGCACCCAGGCCTCGATCGGGCCGCGGCCGGGCTTGGAGCCGTTGCGGGCCGCCCAGCCGAGCGGCCCGGCATCGCGCAGCACGTCGGGCAAGAGGTCCAGCCGCCGGTCGAACGCCGCCATCACCGTCCAGCAGGGCTGGCTGACCGCCCCCCCCGCCGCCGCCGCCAGCGCCGGATCATGATCGCGCAGCAGGACCGCCGCCTGTTCGGCCGGGACGGCCAGGACCAGCGCATCGAACCGCTCGCCCGGCTCCTCGGTCGTGTGCAGGCGCCATCCCGCCCCGTCCCGCGCCAGCGCCTCGACCTGCGAACCCCAGGCGACGTCGCGGCCCGCGGCCAGCGCCCGCACCGGCGCGTTCATGCCGGGAACCCCGACCCAGGCTTCCGGGCCGGCGGCCGGCCAGGGCGCCGCGACGCCGTCCGCCGCCCACCCCGTCACCTGGTCCCGGAATGAGGCTCCTCGCACCGTGAAGTACTGCGCCCCGTGGTCGAAGGCGGCCTCGCCCGACGGCGTTTCGATCCGTCGCACCGACATCCGGCCGCCGGGGCCTCGCGCCTTGTCGAACAGCGACACCGCGACCCCGTCCTCGCCCAGCCGCGTGGCGCAGGCCAGGCCCGCAAGGCCGGCGCCGATGATGGCGACTCGCTGACCGGTCAGGGGCATGGGGAGATCCTCGAGGGCGAATGAGCTGCGCCATCTAGCGCGCGGGCTGAAGGGGGACACACACTCATTTGCCTGCGAATGCGTGTGTGTCCCCCTTTAGCGGCGGTCGCCGTTCAGGTGACCCGTCCCGCCGCAACGAGCGCCGCCTCGATTCCAAGGATCAGGGACTCCGGCGTGATCGGCTTCGGGATATGAAGGTCGGCGCCGGCGTGGCTCGCGGTCTGCCTGTGTTCGTCCAGCGTGTTGGCGGTGAGCATGGCGACCGGCGTCCGGGGCGAGGCCTCTGCCTGCTCGCGGGCCCGGATCAGACGGGTGGCTGTCAGCCCATCCATCACCGGCATCTGCATGTCCATCAGAATGACGTCGAAACCGTCCGCCCGGTACAGATCCAGGGCCTCCTGGCCGTTGTTCGCCACCGTGATCTCGGCGCCCAGCGTCTCAAGAATAAGCTGGACAACCCTTTGGTTGGTCGGGTTGTCCTCGACCAAAAGCACCCGTAACGGCCTGTCGAGCGCCGCGATCTGATCCGGCTGGCTTCCGGAATCGTCCAGCAGACCGGGAGACTGAGGCAAGGCCTCCGCCCGCGGCAGGGTCAGCAGCAGCGTGAAGCAACTGCCGACGCCCGGCTCGGACTGCAGCGTGATCTCCCCGCCCATTGCCTCGGCGAGGCCACGGGAAATGGCCAGCCCCAGACCAGTTCCCCCGAAGCGTCGGGTGATCGAACCGTCCGCTTGGGCGAAACGCTGAAACACCCGCTCCCGGGCCTCGGCGTCGAGGCCGATGCCCGTGTCGCGGACATCAACCCTGATCCCGATCCTTCCACCTACCGGGGTGGTAGCAGCCACGACAACGTCAACGCGTCCGCGCTCGGTGAACTTGATGGCGTTGGACACGAGGTTGGAAACGACCTGCTTGAGGCGGACATTGTCGCCCATCACCCAGGTCTCCGGCTCCGGAGGGAGATCGAGGCCGAAAACCAGCCCCTTGTCGTCGGCCCGGATCTGCATCAACCGCACGGCATCCCGGACCGCAGCGCCCAGACAGAACGGGGCGGACTCTATGCCGAACTGCCCTGCCTCGACCTTGGACAAATCAAGGATGTCCGAGAGAAGGCGCTCCAGCGACAGGCCCGAACCCATGATCAGCTGAACCATCTCCTGCTGGGATGGGGTGAGCGGGGTACGCGCAAGGGTGCCGATGATCCCCAGGATGCCGTTGAGCGGAGTCCGGATCTCGTGGCTCATGTTGGCCAGGAAGGCGCTCTTGGCCTTGCTGGCCGCCAGGGCTTCGTCACGCGCGCCGGCAAGGGCGGTCATCAACTCGCGGGTTTCCGAAAGCATCGAGGCCTGGAAACCGGCTGCCAGAATGGCCGTAAGCGATGAGTCCGCCTGCGAAAAGTCGGCCATCATCAAGCCGGACGCTTCCAGGTCGGCAATGCTGCTGATGGCATGGCTGACACAGAGCAGGAAACCCGCCTCCTCGGCCAGAACCAGCCCTCTCAGAACCATGGACCCGGTCTTCGCCTGCAGCTGCAGGGCTGAACCCGCACGCACCCAGCCCTGGAAGTCGACAGGGCCAGTCGGGCGCTCGACGCTGAAACTGTCGAGCAACCCCGTGCCCGGTTGCGCCTGCGGTGCAAGGCGGCGCAGGGACCGGCCGACTGAAATGATCTTCAGATCCGGCGAGATCCGGATGTAGGCCGGAAAGACAAGGTCGAGCTGCTGTTCGTCGAGATTGGCGCCCACGGCCGCGCCCTAGCCGTCAAGCGTGATGAGGAAGTCGATACCGCCCTCGTGCGGCCCCAGACACCGAACCTGACCGGACTGGCCGAAATGAGCCAACAGACCTTCAAACAGACCCGTCACAAAGGGCTCCAGCCCTGTGCGGCTCGAGACGTAGGTTATGCGCAGGGCGGTTTCATCGCTCGATCTGACCAGGAACGACGGCACGTCGACGCCCGGCAGGCTCAGATCGATGTTGGCGTGCAGGCGATCCAGGTTCTCGCAGAACTCCGTGAGAGTCTGCCCCGCCATCTTCATGAGATGGGAGAATGCACTCTCGTCGGCGAAGCGGATCCAGTAGCGGCCAAAACGGATCAGGGTCTCCTCGAGGCTGAGATCGAGCTCTGCGGCGACCGCACCGATGAGGGTGAAGGTGACTTCATCCGGATAGGATTGGCCGCTGATAAAGTCGCTCTCCTCGAGCCCAGCCCGGTCGAGTATCTGCGGCCAGACAGCCGGATCGCCACTGCTGAGGATCATTTGCCGCGCCGCGCGGTGGATCATGCCGTACATGGCTTCCTCTGAGCATTCTGTGGCTCTGGATGTCGGATCGAATCGATTCGTGGACAACCGATCCACCCGTTATGGGCCATGTTTCACGACTGCCTGGTGATTAGCATCCCGAATTACAACACATCGCAAACATACCCATTTCGGTTACTATCCGACCGGATAAATCCCGCCCGCTTCAGCGCGCAAACCTTGCTCTTTACCTAGCCGCAAACCCGTCGATCGCCCGCAAGCGAGGCGACACGGGGCCCGGAAAGGCGATTGCGCCCACAGAGACAACCTGGTCGCGAAAAAACAGGATCAACGAAAGAGAACATATTGCGAACAGGAACAAACCATGTACATCATGCCTGCGTTCGGCGAGGGCCGCTTCCGCAATCCGGCGGGAGCACGCGGGCGGGACCAGAATCGGAATAAGGATGCGCACTCCCATGAACCAGGCGGCTTTGAGACTCGTGACACGCGACGAAGGTGACAAGCAGCGCGCTCTTGAAGCGGCGCTCTCCCAGATTGACCGCGCCTTCGGCAAGGGCTCGGTGATGCGGCTCGGCTCCAAGAGCAAGATCGAGGTCGAGGCGGTCTCGACCGGGTCGCTCGGGCTGGACATCGCGCTCGGTATCGGCGGCCTGCCCAAGGGGCGGATCGTCGAGATCTACGGCCCGGAAAGCTCGGGCAAGACGACGCTCGCCCTGCACGTGGTGGCCGAGGTCCAGAAGGCCGGCGGCACCGCCGCCTTCGTCGACGCCGAACATGCGCTCGATCCGCAGTACGCCCGCAAGCTGGGCGTGAACCTGGACGAGCTGCTGGTCTCGCAGCCGGACACCGGCGAGCAGGCGCTGGAGATCACCGACACCCTGGTGCGCTCCAACGCCGTCGACATCATCGTCATCGACTCCGTGGCGGCCCTGACGCCCCGCGCCGAGATCGAGGGCGAGATGGGCGACAGCCTGCCCGGCCTGCAGGCCCGTCTGATGAGCCAGGCGCTGCGCAAGCTGACCGCCTCGATCTCCAAGGCCGGCACCCTGGTGATCTTCATCAACCAGATCCGCATGAAGATCGGCGTGATGTACGGCAGCCCGGAGACCACCACCGGCGGCAACGCGCTGAAGTTCTACGCCTCGGTCCGCCTCGACATCCGCCGCACCGGCTCGATCAAGGTCCGCGACGAGATCCTCGGCAACAACGTCCGGGTGAAGGTGGTCAAGAACAAGGTCGCCCCGCCGTTCCGCGAGGTCGAGTTCGACATCATGTACGGCGAGGGCATCTCCAAGCTGGGCGAGATCATCGACCTGGGCGTCAAGGCCGGGGTGATCGACAAGGCCGGCTCCTGGTTCTCCTACGGCGACCAGCGCATCGGCCAGGGCCGCGACAACGTCCGCGAGTTCCTGAAGGGCAACCCGGACATCGCCGGCAGCATCGAGAAGGCCGTCCGCGCCAAGTCCGAGAAGATCGAGGAAGAGCTGCTGGTCGGCGGCCCCGAGGGCGACGAAGCCGAAGAGGGCGAACCCTAGCCCCTGCCGGGGACGGGATCCGCGCGTCGGTTCCTGTCCCCGCTCAGCTCCGCTCCTCCACGGAACACCGTCGGACCGCCGCCTCGCGCCGGCCCACCCGCCCACCGGGCCCACGCGAACCCCGCACGGCGATCCGACGGCAAGGACGCTTCTGCTCTCCCACGGAGCGGGGCGTCCTTTCTTCGTTCGCGCGGGCGTTGGCGTTGGCATCTGGCGCACGGGCGTTGGCAGCTGCCCAGCGACACCGCAGACCGCGCCTCTCGCCCGCCGGGCGAGCCTTTTCCTTTGGGATTTGGCCGGGGCGCGGCTATGGAACCGGCCTTGCGAGTGTTAACCGGCCCAGGGCCTTGCGCCCGGCCCAGACAGCGACGACCTGACCGGACCATGAAGAGCCTCAACGATATCCGCAGCGCGTTCCTCGACTATTTCGCCGGCCAGGGCCACGCCGTGACGGCGTCCGCCCCGCTGGTGCCGCAGAACGACCCGACCCTGCTGTTCGTCAACGCCGGCATGGTGCCGTTCAAGAACGCCTTCACCGGCGCCGAGACCCCGGCCTCGCCGCGCGCCGTCTCCTCGCAGAAGTGCGTCCGCGCCGGCGGCAAGCACAACGACCTGGACAACGTCGGCTACACCGCCCGCCACCACACCTTCTTCGAGATGCTGGGCAACTTCAGCTTCGGGGACTACTTCAAGGAACAGGCGATCGAGCACGCCTGGACCCTGCTGACCCGCGACTTC
>JBIKII010000148.1:0-8011 GCA_044361705.1 Caulobacter sp. | reverse complement strand
ATGTACCGGGCGGCGCGGGGTTAGGCCTGGACGCCGAGGCGAGCCGCGACGGCGCCGAGACGCTGGTCGCCAGTCCAGAGCCGTGCGCCGGGCGTCAGCCGTGTGCTGGCAAGCAAATGCGCGTCAATGTAGCCCACGCCGAGGCCGGTCAGGCGAAGCCTTTCGACAAGGTTCATGACTTCCTCATGACTGGCGACGACAGCCTTCGGAAGCTCGCCGAGAAGCTGCAGGGTCGCCGACCTCTGGCTGAGATTGCCCATCGCGAGTTCGCCGATAACAAAGGGATGGCCGAGCAGTTCCTCGGCGTCGAGGCGCGCCATCAGTCCGGCGTCAGGCGCGCGAAAGTGCGCGATCCAGACCGACGTGTCCGCAAGGATCACGCGGGTTCTGATCGACGGCGCGGGATGTCGGCCAGGTCCGGAGAGCTTCCGCCCAGACGGGCCAGGCGGCGCGCGGCCTCCCGTTGGACGAGCGCCGTCAGCGCGGCCCGCACGAGAGCCGACTTCTCGGTGATCCCGGTCAGCTCCGCAGCGCGTTCGAGCAATTCGTCGTCCAGAGTAAGCGTCGTGCGCATGGCGTGCCTCCGATAGGCACGAAAACTAGCATAAAATGATGCGCAAATCCATGCTGACGCGACAGGGGCCTGCAACCACCGCGGCGCGCCAGTCCGGGTGCTGGCCCGGCAGACCTAAGCCCAGAACTTCCACCAAGGCCTTGCAGGGACCAATCCCGGCGTCTCTTCCGCAGCCGCCGCCCATATCAGGTCATGGCCGCGACGGTAGACTTCCGGCTCAAGGCCGAACCCCTCAGCCTCGACTTCGCTTATGCAGCCCCAGCAGTCGCCGCCGCAGTCGTTGGACAGCGGCTCATTGGCCACCGACGGGAGCCGCCCACAGAGACTGCAGCAGGCAGCCGGGGGCATTCTCACCCCCTGAACCCCGTCGCCACGAGGAAGACCTCCGAGCTGTCCGCGCGGCTGGCCTTGGGTTTGACGTTCTGGACCCTGTTGAAGCGCTTCTTGAGCGCGGCCATGATCGTGGCCGTCTCGCCGCCCTGGAAGGCCTTGGCGACGAAAGACCCGCCTGGCTTCAGGACGCTGGTCGCGAAATCCGCCGCCAGCTCGATCAGTCCGATGATCCTCAGGTGGTCTGTCTCGCGGTGGCCCACGGTGTTGGGGGCCATGTCCGACAGCACCAGGTCCGGCTGACCGCCCAGCATCTCCATCAACAACGGAGCCGCCGCCGGGTCGGTGAAGTCCATCTGGACCATCTCGGCGGGCGGCAGCGGATCGACCGGGAGCAGGTCGATGCCGATCACCCGGCTCGCGCCGCGCTGGATGGCGATCTGCACCCAGCCGCCCGGCGCGCAGCCGAGGTCGATGACCTTCGAGCCCTTGCGGATCAGCTTGAACCGGTCGTCGATCTCCGAGAGCTTGAAGGCCGCGCGGCTGCGATAGCCCTGTGCCCGCGCCTCGGCGGAGAACGGGTCATTGATCTGGCGCTCCAGCCAGGCCTGCGAGGACGGCCGGCGCCCCTTGGCGGTCTTCAGCCGTGCCGGCTTGCCGCGGCCGACGCCGTCGTTGCCGCCGGTCGGCAGGCGGACCATGCGGCGTTTGGGGGGCTCTTCGTCACTCATGCCGCCGCTCCTGCCAGACGCGGGCCGCCAGAGCGATGTTTTCTTCGCCGGCGAGGCTGGCGATCGCTCATCAGGGTCAGCAGCAGCCCCTCGCGCAGGCCCCGGTCGGCGACCCGCACGCGCGGGCAGGGCCATAGCTCCTGAACCGCCTGGAGGATGGCCGCCCCGGCCAGCACAAGGTCGGCCCGGTCAGGCCCGATGCAGGGCTGGTCGGCCCTTTGCTTCGGCGTCCAGGCCAGCAGCCGGCCGGTCGTGGCCTCGCAGTCGTCGCGGGTCATCCACAGTCCGTCGACCCGGTTGCGGTCGTAGCGCGGCAGGTCCAGGTGCAGCCCGGCCAGGCTGGTGATGGCGCCGGAGGTTCCGACCATGTGCGCGCGCCCCTCCGCAAAGGTCTGCCGCAGCGGCTCGGCGTGGGTGAAGGCCGCCATCCTGGCCTTGACCGCATCGACCATGGCGCGGAACCAGGTCTCGACCGAACCATGGTCCTCGGGAAACTGTTCGGCCAGCGTGACGACCCCGACCGGCACCGACAGCCAGGCCTTGATGGGCAGGCGCCAGGGCGCGAACTGGCGGGGATGGGAATCGAGCCCCTCCCCTTTCAGGTCGACCCAGCTGAGCTCGGTCGAGCCGCCGCCGACATCGACGACCAGGGCCGCCGCGGCCGAGCGGTCCAGCAGGTTCAGGCAGCCGGCGACGGCGAGCTGGGCTTCTTCCTTTGGGCTGATGACCTGCAACTTCAGCCCGGTCTCGGCGGCGACCCGCGCGATGAAGGCCTGGCCGTTTCCGGCCTGCCGGCAGGCCTGGGTGGCGACGGCCTTGATGCGCACGCAGTCGCGGCGGCGGATCTTCTCGGCGCAGACGCCCAGGGCGGCCATGGCCCGCTCCATGGCGGCCTCGGACATCTGGCCGGTCGTCGATAGCCCCTCGCCAAGCCGCACGATCCGGGAGTAGGCCTCGACCACGCGAAAGCCCCCCGGCGTCGGGGTGGCGACCAGCAGCCTGCAGTTGTTGGTGCCCAGATCGAGGGCGGCGTAGGTCGGCGGAGCGCCGCCCGACGACCTTCGACGGCCCCCGGGGGAGCCGTTCTGCGCTTGATGCGCCTCCGACATGGTTCCAGCCCTGTCTGCGCAGGCGCCGGGAGGGGCGCCTCGTTTCACCGGCGACTGTAGCGGGGCCTTTCGCGTGGCGGAAGGCATTGACTTGCCTCCGGCGACTGAGGACTTACGTTCATCTTCCAGTCAGGCCCGCGGGCTTAGAGTCCGTAACGTTATGCAGTCCAGAAACGCCAAATTCGCGATCGGCCAGGTGGTCAGGCACCGGCACTTCCCGTTCCGGGGAGTGATCTTCGACGTCGACCCCACCTTCGCCAACACCGAGGAGTGGTGGCAGTCGATTCCCGAGGAAATCCGGCCGCGCAAGGACCAGCCCTTCTATCACCTGCTGGCCGAGAACAACGAGAACACCTACGTGGCCTATGTTTCCGAGCAGAACCTGCTGCCG
This sequence comes from Caulobacter sp., assembly GCA_044361705.1. Classification (GTDB taxonomy): domain Bacteria; phylum Pseudomonadota; class Alphaproteobacteria; order Caulobacterales; family Caulobacteraceae; genus Caulobacter. The sequence goes on along the minus strand of JBIKII010000148.1, from coordinate 4,876 downwards.
GACGACACGGGCGAGCCGGTGGGCCATCCGCATACCGCGCTGATCTTCGACGGCTTCGAGGACGGCCACTACAACATGAAGCCGCGCGTCTCTCACTGAGGCTTTGCGTCCTTCCCCCGGATCAACTCCGGGGTCGCAAAGGCTCGCTCCTCAGGATGACGAACTCAGTGGAACGCTACCACCTTCGTCATGGTGAGGAGCCGGCTCTCGAGCCGGCGTCGCGAACCACGCAACTTTGTTTCCGCTGAAACCGGTTTTGCGGGCGACTTAGGACGGAAATTCCCCCGAAGCAGGCGCATCCTCCCTCCATGAGCGCAGACGGCTTTACAGGCGGTCCGCCCCCCGGCGCGGCGGCGGACTGGACGATCGATCAGGACTGGAAAGCCTACACCGCCGAAGAGCACGCGGTGTGGGATACCCTGTACGCGCGTCAGGCGGCGCTTTTGCCCGGCCGCGCCTGCGACGCCTTCCTGCGCGGGCTTGAGGCGCTGAACCTGCACCGCGGCGGCATCCCCGACTTTCGCCAGATCAACGCCGACCTCGAGCGCCTGACCGGCTGGACCGTGGTCGCGGTGCCCGGCCTGGTGCCGGACGACGTCTTCTTCGAGCACCTGGCCAACCGCCGGTTCGTCTCCGGCCAGTTCATCCGCAAGCCCGACCAGCTCGACTACCTGCAGGAGCCGGACATCTTCCACGACGTGTTCGGCCACGTCCCGATGCTGACCGACCCGGTCTTCGCCGACTACATGCAGGCCTACGGCGAGGGCGGACGCCGGGCCATGGGGCGCGGCCAGCTGCACAATCTTGCGCGGCTCTACTGGTACACGGTGGAGTTCGGCCTGCTGGAGACGGCCGAGGGTCTGCGCATCTACGGCGCCGGCATCGTCTCCTCGCGCACCGAGTCGATCTTCGCCCTCGACGACCCCTCCCCCAACCGCCTGGGCTTCGACCTGGAACGGACGATGCGCACGCCCTACCGGATCGACGACTTCCAGCAGGCCTACTTTGTGATCCCGTCGCTGCAGGCGCTGCTGGACGCCACCCTGCAGGACTTCGCCCCGATCTACGCCCGGCTGGACGGCGCCGACGACATCGCCATCGACGCTATCCTGCCGACGGACCGGGTGATCACCCGGGGCGCCCAGACCTATGGGGCGGCGGGCGGCCGGCTGGGCGGATAGCGCAGGACAGACACCTCGGTGTCTGTCCCTATCTCTGGAACGGATAGAATCCGCCGCCCAGGCCAAGGATTCCGGTCAGCGCATCCAGCGCCGCGCGGCTCTCGTCGAGCAGGTGCGGGTCGGCGAGGTCGGCGGGCAGCAGGCGGTCGCGGTAGTGGGCCGTCGCCCAAGCCGCCAGCCTGTCGTGGAGCACGGCGTCGAACCGCTGGGCCGGATTGGTCGCCGCCAGCTCGTCGTCGGTCAGCACCACCCGCAGCCGCAGGCAGGCCGGCCCGCCGCCGTTGCGCATGCTCTGGCGCACATCGACGTACTCGACCCTGCCGATGGGGCCGTTGGAGGCGATGGCCCGCTCGACCGCGGCGGCGGCGCGCGGCGTCTCGGCGGTCTCCATCGGCGCGATCAGGGTCAGCCGGTCATCGCCGGGAAGAGACACCAGCATCGAGTTGAAAAGATAGGATTTTATGGCCTCATCCAGCGGCAGGTCCGCCGCGTCGATCTGGACAAACTGCGGCTCGAACCGGCCGGCGGCGGCGGCGCGGACCTGCGCCTCCATCGCCGCGCGGTCCTCGAAGGCCGTCTCGTGGAAGAAGAGGCAGGTGCGCGCGCCGACGCAGACGACGTCGTTGTGGAACACGCCCGCCTCGATGGCCGCGCGCGCCTGACGGACGAAGACCGCTCCGCCGGCCCCGTGACGCCGGGCCACGGCCTCGAAGGCCTGCTTCGTCTGCCGCGCCGGGAAACGGCCGGTCCAGGGCTCGTAGGCGTCACGCCCCCAGACGAACAGGTTGACGCCGGGCTCGCCGTGTTCGGCGCAAAGGCGGACGTGGTTGGCCGCGCCCTCGTCGGCGAAGTGGGGCTGGGCGGGCAAGGGATCATGGACGGCGAAGCGGCGCGTGTCCGGAAACAGCGCCCGCAGCGCCCGCGTGGTCTGCTCGCCCTCGAGGCTGCGATGCAGGTTGGTCAGCAGGTTGGCCGGCGTGAAGTGAACCCGGCCGTCGGCGGCGTCGGCGCTGGGCGTCACCGTCGCCGCGTTGGCGGCCCACATCGGCGAGGCGCTGCAGGCGGTGTTGAGCATCTCCGGCGCCTGGCGCGCGGCGGCCTCGATCACCTGGTGGTCGGTCCCGGAAAAGCCGATGCCGCGCAGGAAGCCGACGTCCGGCCGCTCGTGCGGCGGCAGCACGAACTGCGGCAGACCCAGATCGGCCATCAGCCGCATCTTCGACAGGCCTTCCAGCACCGCCGAACGCGGGTTGGACGGATCGCCCTTGTTGATCTCGCTGGCCAGATTGCCCGGCGCCAGCCCCGCGAAGCTGTGGGTCGGCCCGACGAGCCCGTCGCAGTTGGCTTCGACGGCCGACACGGAGCGTGTCTCACGCAATGAGCTCACCCCCGCAACCCCTTGATATCCCCCAGGGTCGGCAGCACCGCATCCGCCTCGAAGCTGGCGACAGGATAGGCGCAGTAGTCGGCGGCGTAGTAGGCGCTGGGCCGGTGGTTGCCGGAGGCGCCCAGGCCGCCGAACGGGGCGGTGCCGGCCGCCCCGGTGGTCGGGCGGTTCCAGTTGACGACGCCGGCGCGGATGCGCTGCTGGAACCGCTCCCAGCGGGCCGGATCATCGCTGATCAGGCCGGCGGAGAGGCCGTAGCGGGTGTTGTTGGCCAGGGCGATCGCGCCGTCGAAGGTGGCCGCGCGGCGGACCTGGACGATCGGCGCGAAGATCTCTTCGTCCGGCGTCTCAATGTGGCTGACGTCGATGATGCCCGGCGTGATGAAGGCCTCCGACAGCCCTTCGACCGCCCGCGCCTCGCGGATCACGGTCCCGCCCAGCGCCGCGGCGGCCTTGCGGGCGGCGATGGCGGCGCGGGCGGAGATCAGCGGCCCCATGAAGGGCTCGGGCGCGCCGTCCCACGGTCCGGCGATAAGCCGGTCGGCGAGCGCGGCCACAGCCTCGATAATCGCCTCGCCCTCGTGGCCCTCGGGCACGATCAGCCGCCGCGCGCAGGAGCAGCGCTGGCCGGTGGTGATGAAGCTCGACTGCACGACCAGCGCCGCGACCGCTTCCGCGTCCGTAGCGTCCCAGACGACCAGTGGATTGTTGCCGCCCAGCTCCAGGGCCAGGATCACGTCCGGCCGGTCGGCGAAGTGGCGGCGGAAGTGGGCCCCCGCCGCGCCGGAGCCGGTGAACAGCAGGCCGTCGATGGGCTGGTCGACCAGCGCCGCGCCGGCCTCCTTGCCGCCCTGGACCAGGTTGACCACGCCCTTCGGCAGATCAGCCGCTTCCAGGGCCTCGGCTATCAGTTCGCCCGTCCACGGCGTCTCTTCCGACGGCTTGAAGACCACGGTGTCGCCGGCCAGCAGGGCCGGCACGATATGGCCGTTGGGCAGGTGGCCCGGGAAGTTGAACGGCCCGAGCACCGCCATCACCCCATGCGGCCGGTGGCGCAGCACGGCGCGGCCGAAGGCCATGGGCGTCTCGCGCACACCCGTGCGCTCGTCATAGGCGGCGATCGAGGCGTCGACCTTGGCCATCATCGAGCCGAGCTCGGCGGTGGTCTCCCACAGCGCCTTGCCCGTTTCGCGGGAGATGACCTGGGCCATCGGCCCCTTCCGGGCGTCGAGGGCGGCCTTGTAGCGGCGCAGCGCCTCGATCCGCTCAGCGCGGGGCCGGTCGGCCCAGTCCTGGAAGGCGGCCCGGGCGGCGGTCACCGCCTCGGCGACATCGGACGGCGTAGCGGTCGCGCCCTCCCAGACCGGGGCGCCGGTCGCGGGATCGATCGAGGTCAGGGCGGAGCCGCTGCCGCTCTTCCACCGGCCGTTGATGTACAGTCCCCGGCTCATGCCTTCACCTTCACGCTGTCGCCCTCGCGCACGCCAAGCACCTCGACCGCCTCACGGGACAGCACCGCGTGCTCATGATCGACCAGAACCGGCGCCCGCACCGCGCGGAAACGGCCGATCTCGCCGGTGGAGACGAGCGCCTCCTCGCCGAATGCGTCCTCACCGAGGCGCACCGTCAGCCGGCGGGCCTCCTTGACGGTGCGGATCTCGTCACGCGGCGCGCCCATGGTCGGGCCGGCGTCGAACAGGTCGACCAGGCCCTGGTAGCGGAACCCCTCCCGCTCCAGCATGGCCCGGGCGGCCTCGCCGTCACGGTGGACCCGGCCGATCGACCTGGCGGCCGCCTCAGGCAGCAGGCCGGTGTAGATCGGGTGGCGCGGCGACAGGTCGAGGATGAACTGCCCGTTGGTCGAGGCGCTCATCAGGTCTGCCTCATCGAACTCCAGCCGGAAGAACTTGTGGGCGACGTGCTCCCAGAAAGGGCAGACGCCGTCCTCGTCGAACCAGCCGCGCAGCTCGGCCAGCACCATCTCGGCGAAGCGCTGCGGCTCGAGGCCGATCAGCATGTAGCGGGACTGCGCCAGCAGACGGCCCGCCCCGCCCTTGCGCTTCTCGGGACGCAGGAACAGCGAGCCGACCTCGGACCAGCCGGCGCATTCGTTGACCAGCACCAGGGCCTGGTGATCGAAACGCATGTCGAGCGTCGGCGAGGACTGGGCGAGGGTCACGACCCGGAACGAGAAGAACGGCCGCTTGAGGCCGACGCTGGCCTTCACCCCGGCGACGCCCTCGACCGCGCCGCTGTCGGCGTCCTCGAGCATGAGAGTGTACCAGGCCTCGGGCGGAGCGACCTCGCC
>JBIKII010000146.1:0-8184 GCA_044361705.1 Caulobacter sp. | reverse complement strand
CCGCCGATAGCCGTCAAGGTGCGGTGCTCGGCTTTATCCTCTTTCCGGATTGTCTTCAGCCGGGAGCGCTTCCCGCTCCACCATGCTCCGCATGGTCCCCCTCTCCCAAAAGGGAGAGGAAGCGCGCGGGGCTAGGCCGCCATCTCCGCCCGCACCTTCGACCGCAGGACGTCGATGGGCGCCAGGCCCTTGTCGGACTTGAAGTGCCAGTAGGTCCAGCCGTTGCAGGCGGGCTGGGACTGGATCATGGCCCCGACCTTGTGGATCGAGCCGGTCAGGTCGCCCACGGCCAGCGAGCCGTCGGCGCGGACCTTGGCCGAGCGCAGGCCCTTGGGGCACCAGACGGTGTCGCCCGGGCGCAGCAGGCCAGCCTCGACGATGGTGCCGAACGGTACGCGGGGCTCGGACTTCTTGCTGCCCATGACCTCCAGGTCGGCGGGGGCGATGGGGATCACCTTGCGGATGCGTTCCTTCGCGTGGGCGACGTATTCGCTCTCGCGCTCGATGCCGATGAACCGGCGGCCCAGCCGCTTGGCCGCTGCGCCCGTGGTGCCCATGCCGAAGAAGGGGTCGAGGATCACGTCGCCGGGGCGGGTCGAGCTCAGGATCACCCGGTGCAGCAGCGCCTCGGGCTTCTGGGTCGGGTGGGCCTTGTGGCCGTCGGCGCCCTTGATCCGCTCCTCGCCGGTGCACAGCGGCAGCGTCCAGTCGGACCGCATCTGCACCTCGTCGTTGGCCATCTTCATGGCGTCGTAGTTGAAGGTGTAGCGCTTGGCGCCCTTGCTCTTGGCCGCCCAGATCAGGGTCTCGTGGGCGTTGGCGAAGCGGGTGCCCTTGAAGTTGGGCATCGGGTTGGACTTGCGCCAGATGACGTCGTTCAGCACCCAGAAGCCGAGATCCTGCAGCACCGTGCCGACCCGGAAGATGTTGTGGTAGCTGCCGATCACCCACAGGGCGCCGTCGTCCTTCAGTACGCGCTTGCACTCGGCCATCCAGGCCTTGGTGAAGGCGTCATAGACCTTGAAGCTCTCGAACTGGTCCCAGTGGTCGTCGACCGCGTCGACCTTGGAATTGTCCGGCCGCAGCAGGTCGCCGCCGAGCTGCAGGTTGTAGGGCGGATCGGCGAAGACGAGATCGACGCTGCCGTCCGGGAGCTTCTTCAGCTCCTCGATGCAATCGCCGAGAATGATGGTTTCCGACCCGAACGCCATGTGCAGCCCCTGAACTCAAGAGAGTCCAAGGAATCTCGGCGATTCAGGGTTAAGGGGGCGTTCCGCGACGTGGTGAACGAGGGGTTAATCCGTCAACGCCGGGACGATGTCGGTCGCCGTGAGGTCGTTGCCGACGATCACGGCGAGGGCTCGACTGCCCCTGCGGAAGCGCGGAAACATCGGCGCTGGAAAGACGCCCGCCGCATGAGGCGTCGCAGGAGACGCCGATGTCCGATCCGCTCGCGCCGCTGACCGAGAGCCGCCTCAGCCCCTTCTACCAGGAGCATCATCGCGCCTGGCGCGACACGCTGCGCCGGTTCGTCGAGGCGGAGATCATGCCGCATGTCGACGCCTGGGATGAGTCGGGGACCTTCCCCCGCGAGCTCTATCGCAAGGCCTCCGACGTCGGCCTGCTGCGGCTCGGGTGGCCGGAGGAGTACGGCGGCGTGCCGTCCGATCCCTTCATGTCGATCATCACCAGCCAGGAGATGGCCCGCCACGGCGCCGGCGGGGTCAACGCCAGCCTGATGAGCCACGGCATCGGCCTGCCGCCGATCCGGCGCATGGGCACGCAGGAAATGAAGGACCGCATCATCCCGCAGGTGCTGTCGGGCGAGAAGATCTCGGCCCTGGCCATCACCGAGCCGTCGGGCGGCAGCGACGTCGCCAACCTGCGCACCACCGCCAGGCTGGACGGCGACCACTACGTGGTCAACGGCTCCAAGATGTTCATCACCAGCGGCATGCGGGCCGACTACTACACCGTCGCCGTGCGCACCGGCGGGGAGGGGGCCGGCGGCGTCTCCCTGCTGCTGATCGAGCGGGAGCGCGAGGGCTTCTCCCGCACCGAGCTGAAGAAGCAGGGCTGGTGGGCGTCCGACACCGCCGCCCTCTATTTCGACGACGTGCGGGTGCCGGTCGAGAACCTGATCGGCCAGGAGAACATGGGCTTCTCAGGCATCATGCAGAACTTCAACGGCGAGCGGATCGGCATGAGCGCCGGCGCCATCGGCTTCTCCAAGGTCTGCCTGGAGGACGCCATCACCTGGGCCCGCGAGCGCAAGACCTTCGGCAAGCGGCTCGCCGACCACCAGGTCATCCGCCACAAGCTGGCCGACATGTTCAAGCGCATCAGCGCCACCCAGGCCTGGCTCGAAACCCTGGCCTGGCGGATCGAGCAGGGCGAGCAGCCCATCGCCGAGATCGCCCTGCTCAAGGTCCAGGCCACCGAGACCATGGAATACTGCGCCCGCGAGGCCATGCAGGTCATGGGCGCCGCCGGCTACATGCGCGGCGGACGGGTCGAGCGCATCTACCGCGAGGTTCGCGTCAACGCGATCGGCGGCGGGTCCGAGGAGATCATGCGCGATCTCGCGGCGCGGCAGATGGGGATCTGAGGAGGGCGCTTCCTCTCCGGAGCGAGGAGGAAGATTCAGTCAGCAAACAGGTCCCGGATCGGGCTCCAGCCCCGGCGGTGGATCGGGCTCGGGCCGAGCGCCTTCAGCGCCTCGACATGGACCGGCGCGTGGTAGCCCTTGTGGGCCGCGAAGCCGTAGCCGGGATAGGCCGCGTCCATCTCGACCATCAGCCGGTCGCGGGCCGTCTTGGCCAGGATCGAGGCGGCGGCGATGGAGGCAGACAGGCTGTCGCCCTTGACCACCGTCTTGATGTCGCAGGGCAGTTTGAAGCGGTAGTTTCCATCCACCAGCGCGAACGCCGGCGTCACCGCCAGCCCCTCGACGGCGCGGCGCATGGCCAGGCCCGTGGCCTGCAGGATGTTGAGCTCGCCGATCTCCTCGACGCTGGCCCAGCCGACGCACCAGGCGACGGCCCGGGCCTTGATCTCGATCTCCAGCGCCTCGCGCTTCAGGTGGGTCAGCTTCTTGGAGTCATCCAGCCCCGCGGGCGCGCTGGCGGAGTCGAGGATTACGGCCGCGGCGCTGACCGGGCCGGCCCAAGGCCCCCGGCCCGCCTCGTCGACGCCGCAGACCGGGCCCGGACAGGCCATCTCGAGCAGGAAGTCGGGCATCAGCGGCCCTGCACCGGTCCATGCCGGAAGCAGCCGGTCAGGTGGTCGTTGACCATGCCGGTCGCCTGCATGAAGGCGTAGACGATCACCGGCCCGACGAACTTGAAGCCCTTCTGCTTGAGCGCCTTGCTCATCGCCTCGGCTTCCGGGGTCTTCACCGGCACGTCGCCGTGGGCGTCCCAGTGGTTGACGATCGGCTGCCCGCCGACGAAGTCCCACAGGAAGGCGCTGAAGTCCTCGCCGCGATCGCGCATGTCCAGCCAGATGCGGGCCCCGCCGATGGCGGCGTCGATCTTGGCGTTGGATCGTACGATGCCCGCGTCGGCCATCAGCCGCGCCCGGTCCTCGGGGCCGTAGCGCGCGACCTTCTCCGGATCGAAGTCGTCGAAGGCCAGGCGGAAGGCCTCGCGCTTGCGCAGGATGGTGATCCAGGCGAGCCCGGCCTGGAAGCCGTCCAGCACCAGCTTCTCCCACAGGGCTCGGCTGTCGTACTCGGGCACGCCCCATTCCTCGTCGTGATAGGCGAGGTACTGGGCGTCGGAAACGCCCGGCCAGGTGCAGCGAGTCGGCGTGGTCATGCCGTCCTCTTAGCACGACGCAGGTTGAGCCGATTAGCCACCCCGGACGGCGGTCTGCTACGGTGAGGCCAACGACATCGAGGGCTCGGGGGAGCAGGCGGATGAAGCGGTTTCTGGTCGCTGTACTGGCGGGCGCTCTGGCGCTTGCGACGACCGGCGCCGCCTGGGCAGCCCCGATGACCCTGGGCGAGGCGACCTCGGCCCTGCAGCGGCGCGATGTCGTCGCGCTGGAGCGGGCCGCCGCCGACGACGCCCTGATCGCCCAGGTCGCGGCCATTGATCCGCAAGCCGCCGTCGGGATGTTGCTGGACATCGCCGACGCCCTGGCGGCGCGGGGCCGGACCACCAGCGCGCTGGACGCCGCCGACCGCGCGGTCGCATTGGCCCAGCGGACCTGGGGGCCAGACGGCCTCGAACTGGTCGAACCGCTGCGTCGCCAGGCGATCCTGCTGCTGCCGACCGATCCTCGCGGCGCGGAGCTGTCACTGAGCTGGGCGCTGTCGAACGTCCGCCGAACGACCGGCGGCGACACCAGCGCCTACGCCGACCTGGTGATCCTGCAGCGCCAGGCCCGCGACCGGCTGGATGACATGGAAGGCGGCACGGGCGCGCCACCACCTCCTCCCCCACCGCCGCCGCCGCCTCCGCCCCCACCGCCCCCACCGCCGCCTCCGCCGCCTCCGCCGCCTCCGCCCCCGCCGCCTCCGCCCGTGGTGGAAGAGCCTGGCGACCTGGAGCCCGGCGCCGGCTTGCCCGAGACCGCCGAGCCGCCGCCGGTGGCGTCCGAGCCACCGGTGACGTCCGAACCGCCGCCCCTTTCAATCGCCGAGCCGACCTTCGACCTGGTCGAGATCTTCTACGCCACGAGCCGCAAGCGGACGGGCCGGACCGGCGCCGTGAACTTCTACGGCGGCAGGCGCGGCTCCCTGGAGTACGGCACGGCCGTCGTTTCGGTGCCTCGCGACCGGGAGATCGGCGAGCTGCCGACCCCCTCCATCTGGACGCTGGAGTTCCGTCCGGACCCCGACAAGCACTTCATTCTGACGAAGGTGACTCCGGTCACCGACCGCCGGACCTTCCTGGGCGCCGTCGCGGCCCGCGTGGCCGGATCGGAACGCAAGGAGGTCTTCGTCTTCATCCACGGGTTCAACACCACCTTCGAGGACGGGTCGCTGCGCACGGCCCAGCTGGCGGCGGACCTGCGGCTGGACGGGGCGCCGATCCTGTGGTCCTGGCCGTCGGCGGGCGGGGTGCTGTCCTACTGGCGGGACGCCGACGAGGCCGAAAGCCCGGCCGAAGCTTCCGCCCTGGCGGCCTTCCTGCGGGATGTCGTCCAGACCACCGGTGCGACGCGGGTGCATCTGGTCGCCCACTCGATGGGTAATCGGCCTCTGATGGCGGCGCTCAAGCTGCTTGACGAGCCCGGCGCGGCCCGCGCCCCGATGTTCGACGAGATCGTCTTCGCCGCCCCCGATGTCGGGGTGCGCGAGTTCGATGAGCTCTGGCCTTCCATCAGCCGGCTGAGCGACCGTTTCACCCTCTACGCCTCGGCGCGCGACAAGGCCCTGATGCTGTCGCAGGCGATCAACGCCATGCAGCGCATCGGCGACGCCAGCCCGATCGTCGTAAGGCCCGGCCTGCAGACCATCGACACCACAGACGCCAGCGACGGGCTGCTCGGCCACGCCGACTTCGCCGGCACGGCGCTGGACGACTTCCGGGCCATCATCTGGTTGAGCCTCGCGCCCGACCGACGCTGCGTGCTGACCGGCGAGACCGGCGCGGCGCGCTGGTGGCGGTTCGGCGGCGCCTGCCCCGCCCTGGAGTTCCGCGACGCGTCGCAGACGGTGCGGCTGGCCGGCAGTCTGGAGGCGGCGCTGGCCGACGTCGGCGAACGGCTGGAACTGTCGCAGGGCGAGGAGCGCGAGTATCTCGAAAAGCTCCGCGCCCGGCTGGAGGCGCTGGAGCGCGGGCAACCGGTGCGGTGACGCCGGCGGACGGTCAGGCGGGTCAGTAGACCATCAGCGATGAACGGGGTGGAACCTGCTGCAGCAGGTCGAAATCAGGCTTGCCCCGAACGGGTCAAGATTGCAGGCCAGAACCCCCGCCCGCGCGGACATGGACGGAGCAGACTTGAAGACCTTGGCGGTGATCGCCCTCAAAGGGGGCTCGGGCAAGACCACGGTGGCGACCCATCTGGCGCTGGCCGCCCATCTGCGCGGGCTCGATACGCTGCTCGTCGACACCGATCCCCAGCTGTCCGCCCGTGACATCCTGGGCGCGCGGGAGACGCCTGGCCCGGCCTACAGGGAATCGTCGGGACGCAACCTGGTGGCGGCCCAGTTCGCGGCCCTGGCCGAGCGCAAGGACCTGCTGATCATCGACACGGCCGCCGGCGCGGTCGAGACGGTCGGCGAGGCGGTGGTGATCGCCGACTTCGTGCTGCTGGTCGCCCGCCCGACGCTGATCGACCTGTCGGGTCTCGCCCGCTCGCTGATGCTGGTGCGCCGTCTGGGCAAGCCTTCGGCGGTGGTGGTGAACCAGGCCCCGGTGGCGCGGGAAAACGTCGAGGCGCCTCTGGTCAAGCGCGCCATGAAGGGCCTCGACTACATGAAGGCGGAGGTCGCCCCGGTGGTCCTGCGCTCGCGGGCCGTTTACCAGGTGGCGCTCGAACGGGGCCGCTCGGCCGAGGAAAGCTCTGACCGCCACGCCGCGCGGGAGGTCGCCGCGCTCTGGGACTATGTCGCCGCGACGATGGGGCTGAAGATCGGTGGACCGGAAGCCTAGGCGTCAGGCGTTGAGCCACCCTGGCCGCTCGACCGTCACCGGGCGACCGTCCACTTTCAGCGCGGCGCCGTCGATACGGTCCAGTCGCACGGCGGCCATGGCCCGGCCGTCGACGCCCGACAGCACCTCGCCGGCGCGCAGCTCGCCGGCCAGCAGCTCGGCGCCCGACGCGGGCGGCGGACCGTCGAAGGTGATCGGCAGCATGCGGGTCTTGATCTGGCCGCGCCGCTTCATGCGGCTGGTGGTTTCCTGGCCGACGAAGCAGCCCTTCCTGAAGTCGATGCCGTTCAGGAGGTCGAAGTTGGCCTCGATCGGATAGGTCTTCTCCTCGCCCCAGTCGGCCGGGCCGGGGACGCCCAGCGACAGCCGGTGGGCGTCGTAAGCGGCTTCATCGGTCTCGGCGGCGTCAGCGGGGGGCGTCGCGCCGTAGCCGCGCCCGCCGAGGGCCGGGAGGCGGGGGTCCATGACAAAGCCCGGGCCTGCGCCGTTCCAGAGGACGGACGCCGTCCGCTCATCGGCAGCGATCTCTACCTTGGCCCGCAAACGGTACATCGACAGACGCAGTATGATCGCCTGGCGCCGGTCGGCGGACACGTCCAGCAAGGCCCCGTCCGCCTCCCCCAGTACGAAGAGGTCGAACATCAGCCGGCCCTGCGGCGTCAGCAGCGCGGCGAAGCGCAGCTCGCCGTCGCCCAGCGTCTCCACGTCCTGGGTCAGCAGGCCCTGCAGAAATGTGCGCCAGTCGGGTCCGCTGACCCGGATCAGGGCGCGGCTGGGCAGGTGGGCGTATCGGAGGGGATCGGTCACCCTCCCGATATAGGGGGCGCGGACGGCCTCGGCCATGCCCGCCTGCGACCTCTGCTGACGGAGGAGGCGGTAGAGCGCAACGCGCGCTATAGTCCGTCGGATGACGAGCCGCCCGTTCCCGATTCTCTTCGTGGGCCCCACCCGCATCGGCGACGCCGTTCTGGCGTCCGGCCTGGTGAAGAAGCTCGCCGACGAGGCGCCCGGCGCCCGGTTCACGATCGCCGTCGGTCCCGCCGCCGCCCCCCTGTTCGCCCATGTCCCGAACCTTGACGCCCTGATCGTCATGGAGAAGCAGAAGGGATCGGGCCACTGGTTCCGGCTCTGGAACCAGGTTCGTCACACCAATTGGAGCCTGGTGATCGACATGCGTGGCTCGGGCCTGTCCGGCTTCTTGCGTCGCGATCGCCGGGCCGTGCACAGGAAGAGCCAGGGCGAGCCGGTTCACAAGGTGATCGAGGCCGCCCGCCTGCTAACCCTTCCCGAGGACGAGGCCCCGGCGCCCTATCTTTTCACCAGCGACGAGATCGAGGCCCGCGCCGCCGAGCTGGTCGGCGACGGCGTGCCGATCCTGGCGATGGGTCCGGCCGCCAACTGGCTGGGCAAGACCTGGCCGATCGAGCGCTTCGCCCGCGTCGCCCATGAGCTGCTGTCGCCGGATGGCCCGCTGGCCGGCGGCCGGCTGATGATCCTCGGCGGTCCCGACGACGTTCGCTACGTCGAGCCGCTGGCGCGGTCGATGCCGCGCGACCGGATCATCGACCTGACCGGCCAG
>JBIKII010000145.1:0-8202 GCA_044361705.1 Caulobacter sp. | reverse complement strand
CACCCACATGCGCGCCCAGCTCTACATGCGCGGCTTCGCCGGTTCGACCGGCGCGCTGGAGAGCGACCGCATCTATCAGGTTCTGCCGCTCTACCACGCCACCGGCGGCCTCTGCGCCATGGGCGCGGGCCTGCTCACCGGCGGCTCGATCGTGCTGCGCAAGAAGTTCTCGACCACCCACTTCTGGCAGGACATCCACGACGAGAACTGCACGATGTTCGTCTATATCGGCGAGCTCTGCCGCTACCTGGTCAACGGCCCGTCCGACCCCCTGGAGCGGTCCCACAAGCTGCGGCAGGCGTTCGGCAACGGCCTGCGCGGCGACGTCTGGGAGGATATGACCGCGCGCTTCGCCATCCCCAACGTCCTGGAGTTCTACGGCGCGACCGAAGGCAACGTGTCGATGTTCAACTTCGACGGCAAGGCCGGGGCCATCGGCCGGGTGCCCAAGTGGCTGCGCAAGCGCTTCAACGCCCGGCTCGTCCAGTTCGACGTCGAGACCGAGCAGCCTGTCCGCTCCGCCAGCGGTCTGTGCATCGAGTGCGGCCCCGACCAGGTCGGCGAGTGCATCGGCCGCATCGACGCCAGCGACTCCCGCACCAGCTTCACCGGCTATGCCGACAAGGCCGCCACCGAGAAGAAGATCCTGCGCGACGTCTTCGAGAAGGGCGATGCCTGGTTCCGCACCGGCGACCTGATGCGCCAGGACGCCGAGGGCTATTTCTATTTCATCGACCGCATCGGCGACACCTTCCGCTGGAAGGGCGAGAACGTCTCCACCGGCGAGGTCGCCGACCGTCTGGCCGAGGCGCCCGGTGTCCTCGAGGCCAACGTCTACGGCGTCGCCGTGGCCGGTCACGACGGCCGCGCCGGTATGGCCTCGCTGACCGTCGACGATGACTTCGACCTCGCCGCCTTCCACGCCCATGTCGAGGCCTGCCTGCCGACCTACGCCCAGCCGCTGTTCATCCGCCTGCAGCGCCAGATCGAGACCACCGGCACCTTCAAGTACCGCAAGGTCGACCAGGTCGCCGACGGCTACGATCCCGCGCGGATCAAGGACCCGATCTACTTCCGCAATCCGGTCAAGAAGGCCTGGACCAAGGTGACCAAGGCCGGGTTCGAGAAGATCAACGAGGGCGGGTTCCGGATCTGAGCGCTTGCCGGGGGCCGGTCCGCGTCAGTCGCGGATGAAGTGCGGCACGAACCGCGAGGTGTTGCGGGTGATGCGGCCGGCGTCTTCCCGCAGGGCGATGCCGGCCGGCTCGTCGCCGACCAGCCAGGATCCGACGATCACATGCTGGCCGTCGAAGCGGGGCGGGGCGTGCAGGGCCTGGCGGATGTATCGACCGCCGCCGTAGCCGCCCTCCTGCCCGTCTTCCCGCGCGGCGCCCTCGATGATCGAGATGTTGGCCCCCTCGCGGGAGAACAGCGGCTTGCGGACATAGGCGTCGCCAAGGGTCTCGTGGGCCGGATCGCTTTCGAAGAAGGACGCCAGCAGGTTGGGGTGGCCCCGGTGCCGCTCCCACAGCAGCGGCAGCAGGCCCTTGTTCGACAGCAGCGCCTTCCAGGCCGGCTCCAGCACCGTCACCCCGGCATTGGGCAGCGGCGCCGCGTAGTCGTCGCGTAGCATCTCCTCCCAGGGATACAGCTTGAACATTGCCTCGATCAGCCAGTTCTCGTCGTCCACGAAGCGGCCCTCGGCGTTGAGGCCGATCCGGTCGATGGCGACGAACTGCGGGTCCAGCCCGGCCTGGCGGGCGATGTCCTCCAGGAACCGCACCGTCTGGCGATCCTCGACGAAGTCGGCGTGGGAGGAGAAGTGGACGAAGCCGCCGTCGGGGAAGATGGCGCGGAACCGGTCGACCAGCTTCTCGTACAGGCTGTTGAACTGGTCGGCCCCGGCCGGCAGCGTGCCGCTGGCGATCCCGTCCTCCAGCCACAGCCACTGGAACACCGCCGTCTCGAACACGCTGGTCGGGGTGTCGGCGTTGTACTCGTAGAGCCTGGCCGGCCCTTTTCCGTCGAAGGCGAAGTCGAACCGTCCGTAGAGGGACGGTTCCCGGCGCGCCCAACTGTCGGCCACGTAGTCGCGCGAGGCCTCCGGGATTTCGAGCAGCGTCATCAGCCGCTCTGAGCCCGCCGCCTCATCGACCAGATCGAGGCACATCTGGTGCAGCTCGGCGGTCGGCGTCTCCAGCCCGTCCTCGATCTCACTCAGGGAGAAGGCGTAGGCGGCGCTTTCATCCCAGTACCGTTCGCCGGACTCGTGGTGCCAGGTGAAGCCGACGGCGTCGGCCCGCGCCTGCCAGTCCGGTCGCGGGACGAGCGTCAGTCGTTCCATGGGTCAGGCCGGATCCTTGGAGGCGGGAACCGAGGACTCGATCAGCGGCGTCACGATCGTGATCTCCCGCGGCGCGCTCAGCCGGGCCAGCACGTCGTCGGCCGAGGCGTGGCCCGGCAGGATCCCGGCGTCGCGCAGCTTGGCGTCCAGGTCGGCGCCGGTGCGCCGGTCCTCCAGCTCCTGGCCGACGCGCAGCCGCTCTTCCTGGACGGCCTGACGCTGCTTGATGCGCTGCAGGCTGTCGGCAGCCGAGCCGATGCGCGAGTGGGCCCCCTGCGACTGCAGGGCGACCGAGGTCTGGGCGCGCTGGACGGAGTCGTTGACCTTCACGATGTCGATCTCGCGGCGCAGCGTCTCGATCTTCTGGTCGGTGGTGGCGATGGCGGTGCGCAGGCGGGCCTCCGCCTCCTTCATGCCCTCGATCATCGGGCCGCGGGTGCCGATCTCGGTCTCCAGCTCGGCGATCCGGCCGGCGACCTCGCGGGCGAGATCGGTCTTGCCCTGGGACATGGCGGCGCGGGCCGAGGCTTCGTACTTGCCGATCTGTTCGCCGAAGCTCCTGAGCTCGTTCTCGGCCATGCGGCGGCGCGCCACCAGGCCGGCCAGGTCGTCGCGGGCCTTGCCCTGGGCGGTGTCGGCGTCACGGATTTCCTGGTCGAGGATCTTCAGGGCGTTGGCGTCGACGACGGCCTGGCCGGCCTCGCGGGCGGTGCCGCGGAACAGGGCGGAGAGTTTGGCGAGCATGGACATGGTTTTCTCTCCCGGATCAGGCGGCGGCGTCGGAGCCGAAGGTTTCACGCAGGGCCGTCGCGTCGATGGCGTTCTCGGCGAGGGTGCGCAGTTCGATCAGTATGGTCTGCAGCGTGGTCTTGCACGACAGTTCGCCCATCAACTCGTAGACGTCCTCGTCGTTCACCGAGGTGATGGCGAAGTTCGACAGCGGGACGATCCGCTGGGCCTTGAGCAGGAACTCGTTGAAGGCGTGGCGGTCAGCCTGCTCGGCCACCGGCCACAACAGGACCGAGCAGACGATCTGGGCCCCGCCGACGCTGAGATAGATGGGCAGGTCGCCATACTCGTGCATCGTCGCCAGCAGGACCGGTTCGGCCCCCTCCAGCACCCGGGCGGTCAGCTCGCCATCACGCACCAGTTCGGACGCCTCAAGCGCGGACTTTATGGACGTTACGGTCCAGGGGGTTTCGATGACGGCGTCCATGGGGGGGATTGCTCCAGTGGGATCGGTTGAAGGGCTTCGACGCGGGCGCCGGGCGATATCGGGGCCGCGGGTGGACTCGGTGACGATGGCGTGGACCGCCGCCCTCACGTCGTCACGGGCGGTGTCCGGAACCCAGAACTCCAGCTTGATCATGCCCGCCTCGCGACGGGCCTTGCGCCACGCACGTATGCGTTCGTTGGCCGGCGACAAGGGGGGCGGGGATGAGTTGCGCATGTTTCATGTAACGCATAACAGGTATGCTTGACTTTGGCAAAGCAAGCCGCGACGTTCCAGCCTGACAATCTCTTTAACACCAGATGCTCGCCGGCTCCCCGGACGGCGCGTAAGAGAGACAGTAATGTTCAAGCGGCTCTTCGGACAGCGCGAGGCGGAACCGGCCAGCCGCCTCGCCGTGGTCCGCAACATCACGGTCGGCCGGACTGTGGAGCTCGACCCTCTGGCCTGGCGCCGGCTGGGCGAGGAAACGCGTTTCACCCTCGATCGCGATGCTCTGGAGATCACCGCCCAGGGCGTGGTCCAGCTGGATGACGGTCCGTTCGTGCATCGCTTCTACACCGACGACCACGTCATGCTTCAGGGCATGAGCGACGACGCGGCCGGGCTGTCGGCCTATGACTTCACCCTGTTCATCCCCTGGTCCTCGGCCTATCCGCCCAACGACGCGGCCCGGCGCGCCTGGAGCGACCGCCTGTCCGAGCCGGTGTTCGACGGCTCGGCCGAGGGCCTGCCGACCTATCCGCGCTTCTGGTTTTCCGAGAGCGACGACCGTCAGCCGCCGGTCAAGCTCTGGGAGACGATCTACGACGACCGCGCCGCGACCGAGCCCTATGCCAAAATCTATCAAACCTGCATGCTGTACGCGCGGGAGCTGGCCGGCGGCCGCGAATTGATGATCGCCCTCGAGCAGGAGCCCGAGGGGGGTGAGCCCACGCATGAGATCATGGTCGGCATCCCGCTGGACATGGCTGAATTCCGCGCCTGACGGCGCCCGAGAGGTAGACGATGTTTGACTGGTTCGCATTTCAGACCGGGGCGACGGCCTTCGTGCTGGCCTTCGTGGCGGCGATCGCCTTTTTCGCGGCGTTCAAGTTCATCTACCAGCTGGTGACGCCCTACCATGAGGGCGACCTGATCCGGCAGGGGAACGCGGCGGCGGCGGTCGCCCTGGGCGGGGCGCTGATCGGCTATGTCCTGCCGCTCGCCTCGGCCCTGTCCCAGACCGTCAGCCTGCAGGAGTTCGCCGCCTGGGCGCTGCTGGCGGGCGTGATCCAGATCCTGTCCTTCATCGTCGTCAGCCGCGTGATCTACAAGGCGCTGGCGGCGCGCATCGAGGCGGGCGAGATGGCCGCCGGCGTCTACCTGGCCTCGATCTCCATCGGCGTCGGCCTGCTCAATGCCGCCTGCATGACGGCCTGACCCATGACCGATCAGACGCTTCCCCAATCCACGACGATGCGCCGCCTGAAGCGCTCGCGGACGCTGCAGGTCACCAGCCTGATGGCCACCGTTGGCTTTACCCTGGCCGCCTGCGGGTCGCCGCAACGCGCCGTGCCGCTGCCGGAGCCCGATCCGGCGCTGGCCTACAAGTCGACGGCGGAGTGCAAGGCGGCCAACGACGTTGACGACGCCGCGTGCGACGCCGCCTTTGCGGAGGCTCAGCGCCAGTCCGCCCAAAGCGCGCCGCGCTACGCGACGCAGGCGGAGTGCGAGGGGCAGTGGGGTCCCGAGCAGTGCCGCCCGCTCAACAATAGTGGCGGCGGATCGTTCTTCGGACCGCTGGCCACCGGCTTCATCATCGGCCAGCTGCTGAACGGCGGCGGATATCGCGGCGGCGGACCGCTCTATCGCGATCGCAACGGCGAGTACTCGAACGGCTATGGCGGCGGCTATCTGTCCCGCGACTACCGGACCGGCCGCAACATCGCCAATCGCAACGACGTCGATGTGGCTCGCAAGGCTCCGGTCCGGGCCCAGAGCCGCTCGGCCGTCGTCTCGCGCGGCGGCTTCGGCGGCGGCGGCGGGCGCAGCTACAGCGGCTAGAGCACGATGCGGTCAGACGGAACCGTCCGGCCGTTGAATCGTGCTCTGGAATCAAAAGTCTAGAGCCTGATTCAGCGGCAGCGGGACCTGTCCGGCGGCCCTTCGCCTACCCCGGCACGACGATGTAGCCGGCCCGGGGGAAGTGCACATGCACCGTCCCGACGGAGTCGTCATCCCGCGCCAGCACGACGCGCTCACGGTTGGCGGCGACCAGCGTTCCCCTGACCGGGTCGCGACCGTAGTCGTCGGCCATGACCACCACGGCGGCGCCGACGGGCAGCCCCAGCGGGTCGGCGTCGTCATGCGCGGGCGCGGCGGCGGGCGTGGAGGCCTTCGCCAGCGCCAGGGCGTCGGCGGCCGGCATCTCCACGCGGGTCCCGTGGCCGATGGCGCGGACGCGGGCCGACCAGTCGCCGAAATGGACGAAGCCGGCGGTCAGCGGGGTCGAGGCGCCGGGCAGGGCGTTGTCCAGGAACCAGACGTTCATCCAGGCGGCGATGTCGGCCAGGCCCGCCGCGTCGCCGTTCAGCCAGCCCGTACCGGAGGCCGCCAGTTGATCCTCGATCCAGCCGGCGTGAGCGCGCCACTGGCCCTTCAACGGTCCGCCGGCGGCCTTCATGGCGGCGACGTCGAACGGGCGGCCGGACATGGCCTCGCGGTCCTTGATGAAGGCCTCGGGCACATGGTCGCCCAGCACGCCGAAGATGATGGGCACGGTGGCCTGGAAGAACAGCCGGTCAGCCCACAGGTTGATGGCCCAGTCCAGGCCGCCGCGCACCGAGGCGGGCTCCGGCCAGCGGCGCTCGATCTCGGCCAGGATCACCTGGGTGTCGCAGTAGACGTCCGCCCCGATCTGCAGGCTGGGCGTGCGGCGATAGCCGCCGGTCAGCGGCAGGTAGTCCGGCTTGGGCATCAGGCTGGGGATCTCGACCGAGTTCCAGGTCAGGCCCTTGAGGCCGAACAGCAGCCGCACCTTCTCCGAGAAGGGCGAGGAGTCGAAGTGGTGGAGGATCGGGGTCTCGGACATGGCGGCGCTTCCGTTGTTTGCCCTATCGGGCGACGCTGCCCCTAGGGCGGTCCATGAAAAAGCACTTTACAAAGCAAAGTGGGGTGGGTAGACGGGAATCACAGACCTCATGGGGCTAGGGAGGGCCGCATTCGATGACCGACGAAAAGATGCAGAACCTGAAGGACGACATCGCGTTCATGAAGGCCCTCGCCAGTGAGGGCGCCACCACGCCGCTGCTGTTCGGGCGCGTCATGGTCGCCGCCGGGCTGATCTTCGGCCTCGGCTCGGTGGGCCACTGGCTGATCGACTCCGGCGTCCTGAAGGTTTCGCCGTGGTTCTTCATGGTCAACTGGCTGGGCGCGGCGGCCGTCTTCGGCGGCGTGATGACCCTGATCCTGCGTCGTTCCCGGTCGCAGCCCGGCTTCAACGCCGGGGTCAACAAGGCGACCGGCGCGGCCTGGTCCGGCGTCGGCTTCGCCATCTTCGCCAGCTGGCTGGGAATGACCGCCATCGGGGTGAGTACCGGCAACTGGCAGGTGATGGATGTCTTCCCGGTGCTGATTTTCGCGCTGTACGGGGCCGCCTGGTTCGTGGCCGGCGCGTTGAGCGGGGCGGGATGGATCAAGTTCACGGCGCTGGGTTCGTTCGCGGGCGCCGTGCTGATGGGCGCCCTCAGCGGCACGTCCTGGCTCATGCTCGGCTATGCCGGCTGCCTGCTGCTGCTCGCCGTCCTCCCTGGCTGGATCCTGATGCGTCAGGAACCGACGGACATCGTGTGAAGGGAAGCCGCGTCATGGAAGGCTTCGACATCGACGGCATCGACGAGGTGATCCATGGCCGGGTGAGGCTGGGCGTCATGGCCTACCTCTCCGGCGCCGAGTCCGCCGACTTCAACACCCTCAAGGCCCGGCTGCAGGCCACCGACGGCAATCTCTCCGCCCACCTGCGCAAGCTGGAGGACGCCGGCTTCGTCACGGTCGAGAAGGCGTTCGTCAACCGCAAGCCGCTGACCACCCTGACCCTGACCGACGCCGGACGGACCGCCTTCGCGGCCTATCTCGACGCCATCGGCAAGCTGGTAGAGGGGCGGTGAAGCGGGCGGGGTTGCGCCCGGCGCGGTCCGGCCTAGCTTGCCGGGCATGATGACCCGACGGATCGGACTGACCGCGCTGGCGGCGAGCCTGGCTTCGGCCTGCTCGCCGCTGAGCCTTTTCGCCACCCTGACGCCCAAGGACGCCGCTCGCCGGGAAGCCCGCGGCGTCGCCTATGGCGAGGGCGACCGGCGGCGGCTCGACGTCTACGCTCCGCCGGTCAGCGGCACGGCCCCGGTGGCCCTGTTCTTCTACGGCGGGTCCTGGGACTCCGGCCGGCGCGAGGACTACGGCTGGGTCGGCCGCGCCCTGGCCGCCCAGGGCTTCGTGACCGTGGTGCCGGACTATCGCCTGTTCCCCCAGGTGCGCTTCCCGGACTTCGTCGAGGACTGCGCCGCCGCCGCCCGCTGGACCGTCGACAACATCGCCCTTCATGGGGGTGACCCGTCCAGGCTGGTGCTGGTCGGCCATTCGGCCGGCG
>JBIKII010000020.1:0-27059 GCA_044361705.1 Caulobacter sp. | reverse complement strand
GCGCTGGGCCGCGACTCGGCGCTCCGCACGGTGGCCGAGAAGGTCGCCGCCTGCGCCACCATCCCCTGCTACGACGACGAACCCGGCGATGTGGCCCGCCTCGTCCGCGAGTCGCTGGCCGCCGACAAGGTTGGGCTGGACAGCCAGGCGCTGGAACTCTTCGTGTCGCGACTTCCCAGAGAGCGCGGGGTCGCCCGCCAGGAGATGGAGCGGCTGGCGCTCTGGCTCGGGCCGGGCAGCGGGCGTATCGCCACGCCGGCCGATCTGGAGGACTTCCTCGGCGTCGAACCTGAAGCCTCGCTGACCGATGCAGCGACTGACGCGTTCGGCGGCAAGCTGGCCGCGGCCCAGGCCGGACTGCGGCGCGCTGCGGCGGAAGGGGAGGGCGGTCCGGCCGCCGTTCGCGCCATGGGCATGCACCTGGCCCGGCTTCGTCGCATTCTCACCCTGGCCGGCAACGGGGCCAGCCTGGCCGAGGCGGCCAAGGCCTCAGGCGTGTTCTGGAAGAACGAGCGGGAGATGCTGCGTCAGGCGCGGGCCTGGACGCTCGAGCATCTTCTGGCGCTGCATCCCGAGGTCCTCGCCGCCGACATGGCCTGCAAGACCGCCGGCGCGCCGGACGACCTGCTGGCCGAGCGCCTTGCTCTAACTATCGCCGGACGCGCCCGGCGTCTGGGCCTTTAAGCCCGACGACGGAATTCGGCCTGAAATTAATCCATAGAATTCAGTGGTTTACAGATTGCGGAGTTAAAATCGGCTCTGTGGCGAAATTAGCCGCGCCGGTCGCCCTCAGCTACGCTTCCCTGCGCCTCAGCCGCCCCGCGTCAGGCGCCGGCAAAGGTCGTCAAGCTGCTCCAGCGTCTTGTACCGGATGCGGATCTCGCCGGCGCCGCCGGCGTCCTTGATCTCGACCGGCAGGCCGAGCACTTCGGACAGGTCGTCCTCCAGCGCCATGGTGTCGGCGTCCTTGCCGCCGGACCGACCGGGACCCTGCGGCCGGGCCGACCTGGTCGCCGGCGCGCCGCGTTTGACCAGCGCCTCGGTCTCACGGACGTTCAGTTCGCGGTCGATGATCTCGCGCGCCAGGCTGACCGCCTCGGTATGGCCGACCAGCGCCCGGGCATGACCGGCCGTGAGCTGCCCTTCGGCCAGCATGAGCTGGACGGACTCGGGCAGGGTCAGAAGACGCAACGCATTGGCGACGTGCGGCCGGCTCTTGCCGACCACCTGGGCGACCTCTTCCTGCGTCCGACCAAACCGGTCCATCAGCGCCTTGTAGCTCAGCGCCTCCTCGACGACCCCCAGGTCGGCGCGCTGGACGTTCTCGACAATGGCGATCTCGAGCACCTGACGGTCGTCGAGTTCCCGGATCAGCGCCGGCATGGCCCGCAGGCCGGCCTGCTGGGAAGCCCGCCACCGGCGCTCGCCGGCCACCAGCTGGTACTCGCCGGGCAGGTCGGGGGCAGGGCGCAGCAGCACCGGCTGCAGGACGCCTTTTTCCCGAATGGAATCCGCCAGTTCGCCGATTTCGGTCTCGCCGAACCGGCGGCGCGGCTGGTCGGGATTGCGGTGGATCAGCTCGATCGGAATCTCGCGCACGCCCGCCGGTTCTCCGGCCGGCGTGGCGGCCGTCTCCGCCTCGGCCTCGCCAAGCAGCGCGGACAGACCGCGACCCAGTCCCCTGCGACCTTCAGCCATCGACGTCGTCACTCCGTTCATTCCGTCGTCAGGCCGCCCGCAGGCGCCGTTCGCGTTCGCGGCCCACGACTTCGCGGGCCAGCTTGAGATAGGCTTGCGACCCGGCGCACTTCAGGTCGTAGATCAGCACCGGCTTGCCGAACGACGGCGCCTCCGACACCCGGACATTGCGCGGTATGACCGTCTCGTAGACCTTGGAGCCGAAGTGGGCGCGCACGTCTCGCGCCACCTGTTCGGACAGGCTGTTGCGACGGTCGAACATGGTCAGCACCACGCCCTGGATCTCGAGCGTCGGATTGAGGCTTCCGCGCACCAGATCGACGGTCCGCATCAGCTGCGTCAGGCCTTCCAGCGCGAAGAACTCGGTCTGCAGCGGCACGAAGACAGCGTCGGCGGCGGTCATGGCGTTGACGGTCAGAAGGTTGAGCGACGGCGGGCAGTCGATCAGCACATAGCCATAGTGGCCGGCAGCCCGCAGCGGCTCCAGCGCATCGCGCAACCGGTATGACCGGCGCGGGGCGTGGCCCAGCTCGAGCTCGATCCCAGAAAGGTCGGGATCGGAGGGGACGATGTCGAAGCCGGGCAGAGCGGTCGGCACCGCCGCCTCGGCCGCCGACATCTCGTTCATCAGGACGTCGTAGAGGTTGGTCTTGCGCTGCTGGCGCGTGATGCCCAGGCCCGTGGAGGCGTTGCCCTGGGGATCGGAGTCGATCAACAGCACCTTCTCGCCGACCGCCGCCAGGGCGGTGCCCAGGTTGATGGCCGTCGTGGTCTTGCCGACGCCGCCCTTCTGGTTGGCGATCGCAAGAACGCGCATCGGGGCCGGCGGTAGGACCGGATCAGGCCTGTCAGGCACGGGAAAGTCCCTTCACTTCAACAATGCGGCCGCGGGGGTCGCTCAAGCTCTCGATCAGGCGGCTGGAGAACTTCCAAGATGTCGTGGCGTCCTCAAGTTCGGATACCACATCTTGTCCCTTCAGAAACAGACCGGTGGCGCCCCGCTTCAGGTAGGGCCGGGCGTACCCGAGCAGGCGGGTCATCGGCGCGCAAGCCCGGGCGGTGACGATATCCACAGTCATGGACAGGTCTTCCGCACGCTTGTTGTGAATGATCACCGGCAGGTCGAGGGCTTCCGAGACAGAGGCCAGGAAGCGGCAGCGCTTGGCCATGCTCTCGACGAGATGGATGGTGGCGCCGGGAACGCCCTTGAACAGGATCGCCAGCACCAGGCCGGGGAAGCCCGCGCCGGCGCCAAGGTCTGCCCAGGTACGGGCTTCAGGCGCGAGGCGCAAAAGCTGGGCGCTGTCCCAGGCGTGCCGGTTCCAGAAGTCGGGCAAGGTGGCCGGGCCGATGAGATTCATCACCGCGTTGCCGGCGGTGAGCAGCTCGAGGAATCGCTCGAGGTCCGCCATCTGGGCGTCGGTGGCCTGGGTCAGGGCTTGAAAGCCCGCGGCGTCCAGCGCCGCGCCAGCCGCCTCAAGCGGCGCGGGGACGTCGGACATGGGCGAGCAGGGCGGTCAGGGCGCCGGGGGTGACCCCCTCGATACGGGCCGCCTGGCCAAGCGTCAGCGGGCGGACGGCGATGAGCTTGGACCGGACCTCGTTCGACAGGCCCCCGATGGCGGCGTAGTCGAGGTCGGCGGGCAGGCGCAGGGCCTCGTCGCGGCGAAACGCCTCGACGTCAGCGGCCTGGCGGTCGAGGTAGCCCGCGTAGGCCGCATCGATCTCGATCTGCTCCCGGATGGCCGGCGACCAAGCGTTGATCTCCGGCCAAAGCCCGGCGAGGGCATCGAGTGTAACGTCCGGATAGGCCAGAAGCTGCGTAAGGTCACGGCGCTGGCCATCGGCCTTGACCGTCAGCCCGGCCTTCTGGGCGGCGCCGGGCGTTAACGACCATGAACGGGCCTGTTGGCGGGCTTCATCGAGGGCTCGTTGTTTCACGTGAAACACGCCAGCCCTTTCGGAGCCGACGATTCCGAGATCGATGCCGCGCCGGGTCAGTCGCTGGTCAGCGTTGTCGGCGCGCAGCAGAAGCCGGAACTCGGCCCTACTGGTAAACATCCGGTAGGGCTCGGTCACACCGCGCGTCACGAGATCGTCGATCAGAACGCCGATATAGGCCTCATCCCGCGCGAAGGCCGCGGCGTCCGCGCCTGAGGCTGCCCGCGCCGCGTTCATTCCGGCCATCAGACCCTGGGCGCCGGCCTCTTCGTAGCCCGTCGTGCCGTTGATCTGGCCGGCCAGATACAGCCCTGGAAGTCGCTTGACCTCGAGAGTCGGAAACAGCTCCCGGGGATCGACGTAGTCGTACTCAATCGCGTACCCGTAGCGACGGACTTCGACCGCTTCCAGGCCGGGGATCGTCCGAAGGAACAGCCGCTGGGTCTCTTCAGAGACGGAGGTCGAGATGCCGTTCGGATAGACGGTGTCGTCGTCCAGGCCCTCGGGTTCCAGGAAGATCTGGTGGCTGGTCTTGTCCGCGAACCGGACGACCTTGTCCTCGATCGAAGGACAGTAGCGCGGTCCACGCCCTTCGATCCGGCCGCCGTAGACCGCGGATTCGGAGAGGCGATCGGCGATGATCCTGTGGGTCTCGGCGGTGGTCCAGGTGATGCCGCACGAGACCTGCGGCACGTCGATCCGGTCGTTGAGGAACGAGAACGGAATCGGCTCGGCGTCGGCCGCCTGCATTTCCAGTCGATCCCAGGCGATGGTCGATCCGTCCAGCCTCGCCGGCGTCCCGGTCTTCAGACGGCCCATGTTGAGGCCAAGACTGTAGAGACGATCCGAGAGCCCGATGGCCGGCGCATCCCCGACGCGGCCGGCAGGAATGCGCTGTTCGCCCAGGTGAATGACACCCTTCAGGAAGGTGCCGGTGGTCAGCACGACCTTCGGCGCGCGGTACGCCGCCCCCGACCCGCCGACTACGCCGGTGACCGCGCCATCGACGACGATCAGGTCCTCGACCGCCTCGGCGATGATCTCAAGGTTGGGTGTCCCAGCCAGCTCGGCCTGCATCGCCTCACGATAGAGTTTCCGGTCGATCTGGGCCCGCGGGCCACGCACAGCGGGTCCCTTGGAACGATTCAGCATGCGGAACTGGATACCGGCCTTGTCGGCCATACGGCCCATCAGCCCGTCGAGCGCGTCAATCTCGCGAACGAGGTGGCCTTTGCCCAGGCCGCCAATGGCCGGGTTGCAGCTCATCTCACCGATGGTCTCGAGCTTGTGGGTCAGCAGCAAGGTGCTCGCGCCGAAGCGCGCCGATGCCGCCGCGGCTTCACAGCCGGCGTGGCCGCCGCCGATCACGATCACATCCCAGGAACGGGTCATCTGTACAGGTCCGAACGCGAACGCCCCCGGCGAGCGGGGGCGACGAGGGATGCTTATACAGGAAGCGACCGGCGGTTGGGAGTCCGTGCTTGCGTCGACGCCGGCTCGTCGCGCTTCAGCCGGCGGGCCGGGGCCCGCGTCCGTGTTTCACGTGAAACATCTCATTTACCAATACAGAAGCTGGAGAAGACGCGGTCGAGCACCGCTTCGGGGTCGACCCGTCCCGATACGCGCTCCAGGGCCCGCGCCGCCAGCCGGACATCCTCGGCCGCCAGCTCAGGTTCGGTCTGGGCCAAAGCCCGCTCGACCCGGGTCGCCGCTTCCGCAAGACTCTCGGCGTGGCGCAGGCGGGTCGCCGCCGGAAACTCCGACGCCGCCAGCGCCGAAACTACCCGCGCCTCCACAGCCTTAGCGACCGCCGTATCGCCGCCGGCCTTCATCGACACGTCGAGGATTTCCAAGCCCAGATCTTCAGCCGCTCTTCGGGCCCGACCGCCGTCGAGACTTACCGGCAGGTCCGCCTTGTTCATCACGCAGAGATCGCCAGGCCGAACCAGATCGTGTGCAAACCGCCAGCTGCCGTCAGAGGCATGGCCGTCCACGACCCAGAGACGCAGGTCGGCTCCCTCGGCCCAGGCCCGGGCCCGGCGTACACCCTCGGCCTCGATCGCCTCCTCGGTCTCGCGCACCCCGGCGGTGTCGGCCAGCAGGGTCTTGTAGCCCCCCAGAACCAGCGGAACCTCGATGACGTCCCGCGTCGTGCCCGGCGTGGCGGTGACGATGGCGGCGTCGCGGCGGGCCAGCCCGTTGAGCAGACTGCTCTTTCCCGCGTTCGGCGCGCCGATCAAAGCGACCCGGAAGCCCTCGCGCACCCGGCGTCCCCGGTCGGCGTCGGCCAGCGCGCCCTGCAGCTCGCACAACAGCCGCGCCAGAGGCGGTCGCGCCCGGGCGGCGACATCCTCGGGAAGGTCCTCGTCCGGAAAATCGACCGCAGCCTCAAGCACCGCCAGGCTCTCGATCAGCGCCTCGCGCCAGGCCTCGTAGCGCCGCGACAGGCCACCACCCAGCTGGTCCAGCGCCTGCCGGGACTGGGCGGCCGTCTCGGCGTCGATCAGGTCTGCGACCGCCTCGGCCTGGGCCAGGTCCAGCCGGCCGTTCTGAAACGCGCGACGGGTGAACTCGCCCGGCTCGGCCAGCCGCAGGCCCAGATCCGCCAGCGCGGTGACCAGGGCGTCGACAACGGCAAGTCCGCCGTGCACGTGGAACTCTGCGCAGTCCTCGCCGGTGTAGCTGGCCGGACCCGGGAACCAGAGCGTCAACGCCTCGTCGATCAACCCGCCGTCCGGCCCTGTGAGTTTCCGCAGCGAGGCGCGTCGCGCCGCCGGAACCGCCCCAGAGAGCGCCAGCAGGGCCGCCCGCGTCCCGGCTCCGGACACCCGGACCACCGCCAGCGCGGCGCGTCCCGGCGCGGTGGCCGGGGCGAAGATGGTGTCGGTCATTCGCCGGGCTTGGTCCCGAACCCGGCCGCGGCCGGCATCGCCGCCGTCATCAGCTTGCGGAACTGTTCCTGCGCGCCTGAGCCGAAGGCCATCCAGCTCTTCATCAGCTCCTCCGGCGCCAGGGCGGCCATGTTGGAGTCCATGCGCTTCTGCATCTCCGCCACCATATGGTCGTTGAGAGCCGTTACATCAGGCAGCCCCATGAAGGTGCGGGCTTCCACCGGGGTGCAGTCGATCTCGACGGTGACCTTCATGGTTCGATCTTTCCTTGGCCGGTGACAGGGTTACCTATGGCCGCGAGGCGCGCGACCGCGCTAACAACCACATCCTGACACAAAACGGAGACCGACGATGAGCGGAGAACGCGTGACCATCAAGACGCCCGACGGCGAGTTTTCGGCCTATGTCGCCCGCCCGGCGGCCGCGAAGGCTCCGGCGGTGGTCGTGATCCAGGAGATTTTCGGCGTCAACGCCGTGATGCGCGAGATCACCGACGGCCTAGCCGCCCAGGGCTATCTCGCCATCTGCCCCGACCTGTTCTGGAGGATTGAGCCCGGGATCGACATCACCGACCAGTCGAAGGCCGAGTGGGACAAGGCCTTTGAACTGTTCAACGCCTTCGACGCAGACAAGGGCGCCCAGGACCTGCAGGCGACGATCACCGCCATTCGCGCCGACCCCGGCTGCAACGGCAAGGTCGGGTCCGTCGGCTTCTGCCTGGGGGGCAAGATGGCCTTCCTGACCGCCACCCGCACCGACGTCGACGCCGCCGTCTCCTACTACGGCGTCGGCCTCGACTCGCTCACCCCGGAGGCAGAGAAGCTCACCCGCCCGGTGATGCTGCACATCGCCGGCGAAGACGGCTTCGTGCCCAAGGAGGCCCAGGCGGCCATCCACGCGGCGCTCGACAATCATCCGCTGATCACGATCCACGACTATCCGGGTCGTGATCACGCCTTCGCCCGTCATGGCGGCGAGCACTTCCACGCCGGGGACGCCGAGACCGCGGGCCGCCGATCGCTGGCCTTCTTCGCCGAAAACCTGGGGTAGGACGCATGCTGGCGATCCAGGCGGCCCGCACCGGCGGGCCCGAAGTCCTCGAGGCCGTCGAGCTGCCGGTTCCGACGCCGGGCCCGGGCGAGATCCTCATCCGCCATGAGGCGATCGGCCTGAACTTCATCGACACCTACTACCGGTCGGGTCTCTATCCCGCGCGGCTGCCGGGCGTCATGGGGGTCGAGGGCGCCGGCGTCGTCGAGGCGGTCGGCGAGGGCGTCACCCGCTTCGGCCTCGGCGATCGGGCCGGCTACGCGGGCGGCCCCCTTGGCGCCTATGCAGAGCTGCGCACCTACAAGGCCGACCGGGCGGTGAAGCTGCCCGAAGGCGTCTCGTCGCAGGTGGCTGCCGCCTCGCTGCTCAAGGGCATGACGGCGGAGTTCCTGTTGCGCCGCTGCTACCCGGTGAAGGCAGGCCAGACCATCCTGGCCCACGCCGCCGCCGGCGGCGTCGGCCAGATTCTCGTCCAGTGGGCCAAGCATCTCGGCTGCCGGGTCATCGGCACGGCCGGCGACGCCGAGAAGGCGGCGCTGGCCCGGTCACTGGGCTGCGACGAGGTCATCCTCTATCGCGACGAGGATGTGGCGGCCCGGGTGCGCGAGATGACGGACGGGCAGGGGGTAGCGGTAGTCTACGACGGCGTCGGCGCCGCCACCTTCGAGGGGAGCCTCGGGGCCCTGGCCCGGCGCGGCATGCTGGTCAGCTACGGCAACGCCTCGGGACCGGCGCCGGCCGTGCTGCCGGCGCGCCTGGCCCAGGGCGGATCGCTGTTCCTCACCCGGCCCGGTCTGTTCGACTACATCGCCACCCGCGAAGAACTGGACGAGAGCGCCGGCGCCCTGTTCGAGGTGCTGACGAGCGGTGCGGTGAAGGTCGACATCGGCCAGACCTTCCCGCTCGCCCAGGCGCGTCAGGCTCATGAGACACTGGAGGGCCGCGGCACCGTCGGCTCGACCCTGCTGATCCCGTGACAGCCCGCTGAGCAGCCGGAAACGACAAAGGGCGCGGATCACTCCGCGCCCTTCTTCGTATTCACGATCCGCAAGGGATCAGGTGTTCATCGACTGGAAGAAGTCGGCGTTGTTCTTGGTCTGGCGCAGCTTGTCCATCAGGAACTCGATCGCGTCCTGGGCTCCCATCGGGTTGACGATCCGGCGCAGGACGTAGGTCTTCTGCAGCTGGTCCTTCGGGGTGATGAGCTCTTCCTTGCGGGTGCCCGACTTGAGGATGTCGATGGCCGGGAAGATGCGCTTGTCGGCGACCTTGCGGTCGAGGACGATTTCCGAGTTACCGGTGCCCTTGAACTCTTCGAAGATGACTTCATCCATCCGCGAGCCGGTGTCGATCAGGGCGGTGGCGATGATGGTCAGAGAACCGCCTTCCTCGACGTTGCGCGCCGCGCCGAAGAAGCGCTTGGGACGCTGGAGCGCGTTGGCGTCGACGCCGCCGGTCAGCACCTTGCCCGACGACGGGACCGTGGTGTTGTAGGCTCGGCCCAGACGGGTGACCGAGTCCAGCAGGATGATGACGTCCCGCTTGTGCTCCACCAGGCGCTTGGCCTTCTCGATGACCATCTCGGCGACCTGCACGTGGCGCGTGGCCGGCTCGTCGAAGGTCGAGGAGATGACCTCGCCGACGACGGTGCGCTGCATGTCGGTGACTTCTTCCGGACGCTCGTCGATCAGAAGGACGATGAGGTAGCACTCGGGGTGGTTGGCGGCGATCGACTTGGCGATGTTCTGCAGCATCACCGTCTTGCCGACCCGCGGCGGGGCGACGATCAGACAGCGCTGGCCTTTGCCGAGGGGGGAGACGATGTCGATGATCCGGCCGGAGCGATCCTTCAGGGTCGGATCCTCGATCTCCATCTTCAGCCGTTCCTCCGGATAGAGGGGCGTAAGGTTGTCGAAGTGGACCTTGTGGCGGACGTTCTCGGGCGCCTCGAAGTTGATCTGCTCGACGCTGACCAGCGCAAAGTAGCGCTCGCCTTCCCGGGGGGCGCGGATGGCGCCGACAACGGAGTCGCCGGTGCGCAGGCCGAATTTCCGGATCTGCGAGGGCGAGACGTAGATGTCATCGGGGCCCGGCAGATAGTTGGCTTCCGGGCTGCGCAGGAAGCCGAAGCCATCCGGCAGGACCTCCATGGTGCCCGACCCCGAGATCTCGATGCCTTCCTCGGCAACGGTCTTGAGGATGCCGAACATCATGTCCTGCTTGCGCATCGAATTGGCGTTATCGAGCTCAAGCTTCTCGGCCAGCGCCAGCAGGTCGGCGGGGGAAGTCTCCTTCAGCTCCTGGAGGGACATGCGGGTGACGCCGAGGGCGGCGACGACGGCGGAGACCTGGGACTCGTCGCCGTCGTGGCCATCGTGGCCTTCAGCGCCGTTCGCGGCCGCTTCATTAGCGACCAGGGCTTCGTTCTCGGGGGTGTTGTCTTCAGACATGGACAGACTCTGGGCGTGGAGGCCTTGGCGGCCTCCTGGATAGACAGGCGCCGGACTGGACGTTGACGGTCCCGGGGCGGCGAGTGAAGGGCGCTTGCAACAAGCGCGAAAGGACGTTCGGGGAGCCGGACCATGGGCGCGCCGCCAAAGGGCGCGGATCCGGCGGTAAGGAAGGAACGCGAACCGAAGCGGTCCGCATCACAGGCAGGGGAACCACACCGCACCCCGCCTCGTCAAGGAATCCGTTGTCTAGCCGGGGTGGGCTTCAGCGCGAGAGGAA
Source organism: Caulobacter sp. (assembly GCA_044361705.1). GTDB lineage: Bacteria > Pseudomonadota > Alphaproteobacteria > Caulobacterales > Caulobacteraceae > Caulobacter. Next base: position 16,749 of record JBIKII010000020.1, on the reverse strand, counting down.
TTCAGTGGTGACCGCGAGGACCATCACGATCGCCGCCAGGAAGGGCAGCTCGTTGGTCATGCGCCAGAATTTCTCCGACCGGGTGTTGGTCCCGGCGACGAACTTCTTGCGGGCCCCGGCCAGGAAGCCGTGCCAGCCGCTCAGGAACAGCACCCCGGCCAGCTTCACCCACATCCAGGGCTGGGCCAGCACATCGGGCCGGGCCGCCATCAGGCTGAGGCCGAACAGCCAGGTCAGGATCATCGCCGGATTGATGATGATCCTGAGAAGCTTCACCTCCATGACCTTGAGGGCGCCGTCGAGCTCGCCGCCCGGGATAGCCTTGGCGTGATAGACGTAGAGCCTCGGCAGGTAGAGCATCCCGGCCATCCAGGCGATGACCGCGATGATGTGAAGCCCGCGCAGCAGGTCATAGTGCTCCGAAAACCAGCTCATGCGACCCTCTCCCGGCAAGGACATTGCTTGAAGCCCCGGTCGCACGGCGCGCCCGAGGGCGCAACGCCGGTCCGGCCCAACGCCTCCACCGCCACCTCGGCCAGGCCCTCGATGAAGGCCAGGTCGGTGCCGACCGCCGGCGCCCGCAGGTAGAACGGCAGCCCCAGCGTCCGCGCTAGGTCGGCGTACTCATGGTCCAGCTCGACCAGGGTCTCGACATGCTCCGAAACGAAGGCGATCGGGGTGACCAGCACCCCGCGGCCGTCGCGGCCGGCCTCCTCGATGGCATGCTCGGTCGAGGGCCCGATCCATTTCATCGGCCCGACCCGGCTCTGGTAGCAGACCTTCCAGTCCCAGTCGGGCGCCCAGTCCGGTCCCAGCTGCTCTACGACGGCGGCGCAGGTGCGCTCGATCTGGCGCTGATAGGGATCACCGCCGGCGATAACCTTCTCCGGCAGCCCGTGGGCGGAGAACAGCAGGCGCAGCGGCCCGGGCGCGCCCATCGCCCGGTGGGTGCGGACGATCGACCGCGCATGCGCCTCGATGAGCCCCGGCTCCACCGGATAGCAACAGACGGTGCGAGACCGGCCCGGCCCCTTGTAGGCCTTTTCCCAGGCCTTGGCCGAGGATCCGGTCGTGGTGGTCGAGAACTGCGGATAGAGCGGCAGCAGCACGATCTCGTCGGGGGCGAACGCGGCGACGGCCTTGGCGGTCTCGTCGGTCAGCGGATGCCAGTAGCGCATGGCGATGAAGCAGCGGACCTCATCGCCGGCCAGCCGGGCGCCCAGGACAGCCTCCAGCGCCGCCGCCTGTTTGCGGGTCTCGGGCAGCAGCGGCGAGCCGCCGCCCATGATGGCGTAGTTGGCCTTTGCCGGCTCCTCGCGCCGGCTCGAGATCAATGCGGCCAACGGCGTGCGGACGACGCCCGGCAGGCTGATGATGGCCGGATCGTTGAACAGGTTGAACAGGAACGGCCGGACCGCATCCGGGCCATCGGGTCCGCCCAGGTTGAACAGGACGACGGCGATCTTTCGGCCGTCGGGCGTGGTGTCTGTCACTGACCGGTCACCCGCTTGAGCACCTGTTCCACATGCGCGATCGGCGTATCGGGCAGAATGCCGTGGCCGAGATTGAAGATGTAGGGCCCGCCCCCCCATTGGTCCAGAAGCTGCTCGACGCGGCGATCAAGGCCCGGCCCGCCGGCCCGAAGCAGCAGCGGATCAAGCGCCCCCTGGATGGCCTTGGTCTTCTGGATGGCCTGGCCGACGTGGGCCGGGCAGGCGGTATCCAGCGCCACGCCCTGCACGTCGACTGTCTCGGCGTAGTACTGCGCCAGACTGGAGGCCCCGCGCGGGAAGCCGATGACCGGCGTATCGACGCCCAGGTCGCGTAGTCCCTTCATGATCGTGCGGTGCGGCTTGCAGACGATGCGTTCGAACAGATCCTCGGGCAGGCCCTCAGCCCAGCTCTCGAACAGCTTCAGCACCTGGGCGCCGGCCTCGGCCTGCATGGCGAGATAGCGGACGCTGGCCCTGGCGACAATGTCGAGCAGGCGATCCATCTCCTCGGGTCGCTCATAGGCGAAGGTGCGGGCCTTGCTACGGTCCGAGGAGCCACCCTCGATCATGTAGCTGGCCACGGTCCAGGGCGCCCCGGCAAAGCCGATCAGCGCCCGCTGCGGCTCCAGCGCGGCCCGGACCAGCGACAGGGTCTGCCCGACCGGGGTCAACTTGAAGGTCGAGGCCTCGATCTCGGCCTCCAGGGCGTCGAGCGACGGCAGTTCGCCGAGCCGCGGACCCTCGCCGGCCTCGAACCAGACCTTCTGGCCCAGAGCGCCGGGGATCAGCAGGATATCGGCGAAAACGATCGAGGCGCTGAACGGCAGACGCCGCATCGGCTGCAGCGTCGCCTCGGCGGCCTTCTCGGGATCAAGGCAGAAGGCGATGAAGTCCGGCGCCGTCGCGCGCAGGGCGCGGTACTCGGGCAGGTAGCGTCCGGCTTGACGCATGAACCATACCGGCGGCCGCTCAAGGGTCTGGCCGGAGAGGACCTTCAGGAGGTCGGGTGTTGAATGCTCGCTCATCGCCGCTTGATAGGCTTCACACCGCGAGAGGCAAAGCCCCCCTTACTTACCTGATAGAAAGTTAAGAAGGATGGGGAGGTAGGCGTAGGGCACAGGCGCCGGCGGGACAGTTCGGTCCGTCACGACGATCTCCCGGCCCGATACAGACTTGCTCCCCGGCTTGCCCACAGCGGTACAACCGCCTGTGAACAACGGGGACAGACCGTCAGGGCGCCGAAATCCTTAACAAATCCCTAACGCGCCGCTGCGCGCTCATGTCGCGAGCGAGGTTTCCCGTCCCCGACGGGGGAGGGTTAACAAATCCCTAACGACGTCGAGGATGCGAACCTGGGGATTGTGCCGGCCCAAACGGGGCAAGGCGTCCCCGCAACTCATCGGCGGTCGGAAACAGCCCGAAAATCGTCCTCGACCGTCCCCGAAGGGTTAAGAGAACATTAACGGACCATGCACAGGCTTGGTCGAACAGCTGACCTGGCCTTAAGGAGGGGTGATGAGCACAGCGCCCCGTGTCGCCACCTACTTCCACATCCATCTCGTGTCCGACTCCACGGGCGAGACGCTGAACGCCATGGCCCGCGCCGTCTGCGCCCGGTTCACCGATATCCTGCCGATCGAGCACATCTACGCCCTGGTCCGTTCGCCTCGCCAGCTTGAGCGGGCGCTGGAGGAAATCGCCGGCGCGCCGGGCGTGGTCATGCACACGATTGTCGACGCCGCCCTGCGGACAGCGCTGGAGGAAGGCTGCCGCCGGCATGAGATCCCGTGCATCGCAGCGCTGGACCCGGTGGTCGCCGCCATGTCCCGTTATCTCGGCGCGCCAATCTCCAGCCGGGTCGGGGCGCAGCACAACCTCGACACCGACTACTTCAACCGCATGGAAGCGCTGAACTACGCGATCGGCCACGACGACGGCCAGCTGGGGCAGGATCTGAGCCAGGCTGATGTGGTCCTGATCGGGGTTTCGCGGACGTCCAAGACCCCGACCAGCATCTACCTCGCCCACCGGGGTGTTCGGGCCGCCAACATCCCGCTGGTCCCCGGGGTCCCGTTGCCCAGGGAGGTGTTCGAGCTGAAGAACACGCTGGTGGTCGGACTGATCGCCTCGCCTGACCGGCTGATCCAGATTCGCCGCAATCGCCTGCTGTCGCTGAACGAAAACCGCGAAAGCACCTACATCGACCAGGAAGCGGTCCGCGAGGAGATCATCGCCGCCCGCCGGCTGTTCGAGCGCCAGGGCTGGCCGGTGATCGACGTCACCCGGCGCTCGGTCGAGGAGACCGCCGCGGCGATCATCAATCTGCTGTCGGGCGGCCGCGGCGCGGTGGAGGTGCTGGGATGATCATACTGGCCAGCAAGAGCTCGGCGCGAACCGCCGTCCTGCGCGCCGCCGGCGTGCCGTTCGAGACCCACGTCGCCGGCGTGGACGAGGCCGCGGTGAAGATCGGCCTTCTGGCCGAAGGCCACGGCCCGCGCGAAGTCGCCGACGCGCTTGCCGAGCTCAAGGCCGTCAAGGTCTCCCGCGCACGCCCCGACGACCTGGTGATCGGCGCCGACCAGACGCTCGACCTCGACGGCGCGCTGTTCGACAAGGTCGAGACTCTCGACGAAGCCCGCGAGCGGCTCCGGCTGTTGCGAGGAAAGACCCACAAGCTGCACTCGGCCGTGGTCGTCGCCCGGGGCGGCGAGGCCATCTGGCGCGAGGTTCCGCCGGCGAAGCTGACCATGCGCGATGTCAGCGACGCCTTCATCGACAGCTACCTGGCCGCGCGCGGCGACGGCATCCTCGGCTCGGTCGGCTGCTACCAGCTGGAGAACGAGGGCGTGCAGCTCTTCTCGCGCATCGAGGGCGACTATTTCACCATCCTGGGCCTGCCGCTGATGGGCCTCTTCGACTTCCTGCGCCTGCACGGGGAGCTGGACGCGTGAGCGGGATCACGGGCGCGGCGCTCGTGGCCGGGATCGTCGGCCGACCGGTCACCCACTCTCTGAGCCCGGTGCTGCACAACGCCTGGATCGCCGCCGCCGGGCTGAACGCCGCCTATGTGCCGTTCGCTCCAACGGCCGGCGGTTTTCCCGCCCTGGCCGAAGGCCTGCGCGGCGGCGTTATCCGGGGCGTCAACGTCACCATCCCCTTCAAGGAGGACGCCCTTGCCTGCGCCGACGAGGCCAGCGAGCGGGCCACCCTGGCCGGAGCCGCTAACCTGCTGCTGTTTCGCGACGACGGCGCGATCTTCGCCGACAACACTGATGGCCTCGGCATGCTGGCGGCGCTGGCGATCCAGGCGCCGGGGTTCGACCCCACGGCCGGGCCGGCGGTGATCCTGGGCGCCGGCGGCGCGGCCCGGGGCGCGGCGGCCGCGCTGCAGCTGGCCGGTGCGCCGGACATCCGCATCGTCAATCGAACGCTCGACCGCGCATTCGCGCTCGCCGCCGACGTCGGCGGCGCCGTTCGGGCCGTCGATCAGAACGGAGCGCTCGACAGCGCCAACGTCATCATCAACGCAACCTCGCTGGGGTTGAACGGCGGACCCGGTCCGGAAGCCGATCTGGCCGCCGCGCCCGCGACGGCTGTCGTCATGGACATGGTCTACAAGCCGCTGCGCACAGAGTTCATCGTCCGGGCCCAGGCACGGGGCCTGCGGACCGTCGACGGGCTGGAAATGCTGATCCGCCAGGCGATCCCCAGCTTCGAAGCCTTCTTCGGTATCGCGCCGCCCGCCGATGTCGATGTCCGCGCCCTGGCCTTGAAGACCATTGGAGAAACCGCATGATCACCGTCGGCCTCACCGGCTCCATCGGCATGGGCAAGTCCACCACAGCGGCGATGTTCGCGGCGGAGGGCGTGCCGGTCTACGACGCTGACGCCGAGGTCCATGCCCTGTACGCGAAGGGCGGGGCGGCCGTTGGTCCGGTTGGCGAGGCCTTCCCCGGCGTCGTCGTCGACGGCGCGATCGACCGCACCAAGCTGAGCCACCTGGTGGTCGGCAAGCCCGACGAAATGAAACGGCTGGAGGCCATCGTCCATCCGCTGGTGGGCGCCTCCCGCGTGGGCTTCTTCCAGGAGGCCGTGGCCATAGACGCCGACATCGTGGTCCTCGACATCCCGCTGCTGTTCGAGACCGGCGGCGAGGCGCGGATGGACGCGGTCGTGGTCGTCTCGGCCCCAGCCGACGTGCAGCGCCAGCGGGTCCTGGCGCGGCCTGGCATGGACGAGGCCAAGCTCGACGCCATCCTCGCCCGCCAGATGGCCGACGTCGAAAAGCGCGCCCGCGCACACTTCGTGATCGACACCGGCCAGGGCCTGGATCACGCCCGGGACCAGGTCCGCGAGGTGCTCAGGGTTCTGCGTGATCCGTCCACAGTGCGGCCGCTTGCCCCGCTTGTCCCTCCCGCCGAACCGGGTCAATGAAGAGGCCATGGCGCGTCACCTTGTCCTCGACACCGAGACCACCGGGCTCGATCCCCGGAGCGGTCACCGCCTGATCGAAATCGCCTGTGTCGAAGTCGTGGACTTCATTCCGACCGGCAAGTCGTTCCACGAGTACGTTCACCCCGACCGCGAGATCGACCCGGACGCCGAGCGCGTTCACGGCATCTCGCTGGCCTCGTTGCGGGACAAGCCGCGCTTTCCGGAGATCGTCGACCGGCTGCTGGACTTCATCGGCGAGGACAAGATCGTCGCCCATAATGCGCCGTTCGACCGCAGCTTCGTGAACGCCGAGCTCCAGCGCTGTAACCGGGCGATCACCGCCGACGACCAGTGGATCGACACCCTGGCGCTGGCCAAGAAGAAGTTCCCGGGGATGTACAACTCCCTGGACGCCCTCTGTAAGCGGATGAAGATCTCGCTGGCGGCCCGCGACAAGCACGGCGCGCTGATCGACGCCGAGCTGCTGGCGGCGGTCTATCTGGAGCTGCAGGGGGGCAAGGAACGGGCGCTGGATCTGACGATGAGCGCGGTCGAACGTGCCAACCAGACCATCCAGGCCATCGTCTATGGCGCCCGGCCCCGGCCTCTGGCGCCGCGCTCGACGCCGGACGAACGCGCGGCCCATGAGGCCTTCGTGCGCGGCGTGCTCAAGGACAAGGCTGTCTGGGCGAAGTACGGCGTCTGAAACCCTGATCGCCGGGTCTGGACACGAAAAAGGGCGCGGCCGACCGGCTGCGCCCTTTCTTGTTGGTTCACCACACGGGGTTGGTCCGAACAGGTCCAACCATGGTGGTGGGCGGGTCCGGAACGCCTAGGCGTTGCCGACCAGCGAGCCGTCGCCCTGCGCTTTGCGGGCCGCGTAGACGCCGGCGAAGTCGATCGGATCGAGCTGAAAGGGCGGGAAGCCGCCTTCCGAGGTCACGTCCGAGATCAGACGGCGGGCGTAGGGGAACAGGAAGCGCGGGCACTCGATCATCAGCACCGGCTCGATCTCTTCCTGCGGAACGCCGCTGATCGCGAACAGGCCGCCGTAGAGCAGCTCGACATGGAAGGCGACCTTGTCGCCCCGCGTCGCCTGGGCCGACAGCTTCAGGTCCACCTCGAAGAGACCGTCGTTCCGGCCGCGGGCGTTCATCTCGACACCGATGTCGATCTGCGGCGGCATGCCGGTCGCGTCGGCGCGGAGCGATTCCGGGGCGAGGGGGTTTTCAAACGAGAAGTCGCGCACGAACTGCGCGAGGATGCGGAAACCGGGTTGGGCTTCGGCGCCGTTCTCGGCCGGGGCGGTGAACGTATCGCTCATGGGTGGATCAGGTTCCTGAACTTAGGAAGGGTCGCCGCCCGGACATGAGCGCGACAATATTGAGGCGCGCTGCTATCACGCGCACCCTGCCTGTGCAACGGCAGGCCCCTGACGCGGGCGTAAGCCCGACCTATATACGCCTGAGTACAACCGGAGCCGGGTCTGACGTGAAGTATCTTGAACTGATCATCTTTGCCGTGTTCGCCGCCGTGGTGCTGTATCAGCTCTACGCGGTGCTCGGTCGCCGCATCGGTCGCCAGCCGGAGGACGAGGCGCCAAAGCCAGGCGCCGCCTCGGTCGCCGCCGAGCCGGTAATCGCCGTGGAGCCAACGCCGCTGGACGGACCCGCGCCGACCGGCCTGAACGCCGTGCGCGCCAAGGATCCCGCCTTTGATGTCGGGCATTTCCTGAACGGCGCCCGCCAGGCCTATGAAATGATTGTGATCGCCTTTGCCGCAGGCGACCGCGCGACGCTGCAGAACCTGCTGTCGCCGGCCGTGGCCGAGAGCTTCGAGGCCGCCATTGACGCGCGCGAGGCCGAGGGTCGCACCGAGACGGTCGAATTCCTGCACTCGCCCCGCGCCGATCTTGAACAGATCGAGGTCAAGGACGACGTAGCCCATGTCATCGTCCGCTTCCTGGGCGAGTTCCGTTCGCGGACGAAGGGTCCCGAGGGCGAAGGCGTCGATGATCGCCGCACGGCCGAACTGTGGACGTTTGAACGCAATCTTAACAGCCGCGACCCCAACTGGACCCTGGTTCATGTAGACGCCGCGGAGGCGTGATGCGGATTCGGGTTCTCGGCGCGGCGGCGCTGCTTCTCATCCTGGCCGCCTGCGCCACCCCGAAGACCGACGGCCCCGTTGTGACGCCGCCGGTCCTTGTCCCGACGCCCGTCCCGACTCCCTCGCCGACCCCGCCTCCGGCGCCGACCGTGTCGTTTGCCGATCTCCCGGGCTGGGACGCCGACGACCATGCCGCCGCGCTCGACGCCTGGCGGACGACCTGCAACGTCGCCCGGGACGCCGAAAGCGCCGCGCTCTGTCGCAAGGCCCGGGCGCTGGGGCCTGTTGGCCCTTCCGCCGCCCGCGCCTTCCTGGAAGCCAACTTCCGCCCGGCGCCGCTGGAAGAGGAGGGCTTGCTTACCGCCTACTTCGCTCCCCAGTACGAGGCGCGCTTCTCCCGCCGCGACGGTTTCACCGCCCCGGTGCGCGGCCGCCCGGCCGATCTGGACATGAAGGGCTCGCTCGAGGTCACCAGAACCGTTGACGGTCGGACCGAGCCCTATCCCGACCGCGCCGCCATCGAGGCGACAGAGCCGGAAGTGATCCTGGCCTGGATGCGCCCCGAGGACCTGTTCTTCCTGCAAATTCAAGGCTCCGGCATCCTCGTGCTGCCGGACGGGACCCGCAAGCGCGCCGCTTTCGCGGCCCACAACGGCCGGCCCTTCGTCGGAATCGCCCGCCCGATGCGCGAGCGGGGTCTGCTCCAGGATTCCAACACCTCGGGCGACGCCATCCGTCGCTGGCTGGCCGAGAATCGCGGGCCAGAGGCCGACGAGATCATGCGGCTGAACCCGCGCTATGTCTTTTTCCGGATGAGCGACGACGACGGCAAGGAGGCGACCGGCGCCGCCGGGGTGCCGCTTCCCGCCGGGCGGTCGATCGCGGTCGACCTGACCCGCCACGCCGTCGGCGAGCTGTTCTGGATCGACGCCAGCGCGCCGGTCCTGACCGGCGCCTTCCCCGTCTACCGGCGGCTGACCGTTGCGCTCGACACCGGTGGAGCGATCCGTGGCGAGGTTCGCGCCGACCTCTACATCGGCAGCGGCGACGCCGCCGGCGTCGAGGCGGGACGTGTCCGCCATACCCTGCGCATGTGGCGTCTCGTCCCCCTGCCCGCCGGCAGGTAGGACCATGGCCCGCAAGCTGAAGCCCGACGAGGCGCGGCTCTGGAGCCATGTGGCGTCCACGGTGAAGCCGCGTCCCGGCATGATGCTCCCCGCAGCAGAAGCCGAGGCGGCCAAGCCGAAGATCGATCCAAAGGCCGGGCCGGCCCATCTGCCGGTGATGTCGGCGGCAAAGCCGACGCGCGCCACGGTCGCTCCACCGCCCGACCCGATCGAGCCGGGCCGCAAGCGGCGGATCGTGCGCGGCCGCGACGCGCTCGAGGCGCGCATCGATCTTCACTTCATGACCCACGACCGGGCCCGCGCCGCGCTGGAGAGCTTTCTGCTGCGCGCCCATGCCGAGGGCGTCCGCGAGGTGCTGGTCATCACCGGCAAGGGAACCCTTGGCGAGGGCATCCTGCGTCGGCAGACGCCGGAGTGGCTGGCCGCTCCACCGCTGCGGGCGATCGTGGCCGGGATCTCGAAGGCCGACCGTCGGCATGGCGGCGAGGGCGCGCTCTACGTCGCCCTCAAGGGAAAAGCGCGATCCTGACCTTGCGGCAGACTGGCAGCCGAACCGGCCGCGGGTCATAGTCGCAACAGATACCGGGGGTCACAGATGTCGGAACGCGTTCTGGTGGTCGGGGCCGGCATGGCCGGACTGTTCACCGCACTGGCGCTGGGCGCGTCGGGCTGGCAGGTCGATGTCCTTGAACGCGATCCGCCCGCGCCCGAAGGCGGCGCTGACGACGCCTTCGAAAACTGGGGCCGACGCGGCGTGGGTCACCTGCGTCACAGCCACGCTTTTCTGGCGCGCCTCCGGCGGGTCATCTCCGACAATCACCCCGGCCTGCTGGACGACCTGCGCGCGGCTGGGGTCCAGGAACTGAACTTCTTCGACGGCCTGACGCCCCATGCCCGGCAGAAGTACCGGCCGATGCCGGAGGACAGCCAGCTGATCGTCCTGACCAGCCGGCGGACGACGCTGGAACTGGTCATGCGCCGCTACGTCGAACGCATGAAGAGCGTCCGCATCCTCAGCGGCGTCAATGTCGTGGGCCTGGTTGGCGAGGTGGACGAGACGGACCGGTTCGTCTGTCGCGGCCTGACGCTCGAAGACGCCGCGGGGCGTCGCGAAGAACTCGCCGACATCGTGGTGGATGGCGCCGGCCGCCTGTCGCAGACCTTTGAATGGCTGGAAGAGGCCGGGGTCGGGGTCGCCGAGGAGAGCGAGGATGCGGGCATCCTCTATTACACCCGCCATTGGCGGCTTCGGCCGGGTCAGGCGGAGCCGCCACGCGGCGGACCACCGGGGGCCGGAGATATCGGCTTCATCAAGTACGGCGTCTTCCCGGCCGACAACGGCTGCTTCTCGATCACCCTGGCGGTGCCGGAGATCGAGGAAACCCTGCGCCAGGCGGTGATGCGGCCGGACACCTTCGACCGCATCTGCCAGCTGATCCCCGGCGTCGCCCGCTGGACCGACCCTGATCGCGCCGAGCCGATCAGCAAGGTGTTCGGCATGGGCGACCTGAAGAGCCGCTGGCGGGACACGGTCACCGACGGCAAGCCCGCCGCCCTGAACCTCTTCGTCGTTGGCGACGGCCTGGTGCGGACCAATCCGCTCTATGGCCGTGGCTGTTCTTTCGCCGCCGTCGAGGCGCACCTGCTGCGTGATGTGCTGATCGCCCACAAGGGGTCGGCGGCGCGGGCCGTCGCCTATCGCGACGCGGTGCAGACCGAGCTGAGACCCTACTACGACGGCATGCGCTTCCAGGACCGACAGGCGATCGAGCGCGCCCGCCAGACCCTGACCGGCGGTCAGCAGCCGGGTCTCAAGGCCCTCATGGCGCGCAGCTTCGCCAACGACGCCCTGACCCCCGCCCTTCGCTCGGACCCGGCGCTGCTGCGCGAATTCATGCGCGGCTTCCACATGCTGGAGCCCAGCAACGACTGGCTGAAGCGTCCGGCCAACCTGGCCAAGGTGCTGAAGGTCTGGGCGACGCCAAAGCCAGCCAAGGCAAAGCATTATCCGCCACGTCTGGGGCCACGACGCCCTGAGATGTTCGAGGCCCTGGGCCTCAGCGCGACGGCCGACGCCGAGCGGCTGGGCATCACGCCGGGGCGTTAGCCGCGCGAGGCCTTCTCGTCGATGCCGGAGCGGCCCTCGCGGGCTTCCAGCTTCGCCGCGACCTCGTCGAGCGATACACCGCTCGCCGCCAGCAGGGCCAGCAGGTGGTAGAGGACGTCGGCGCTCTCGGCGGCGAGAGCGTCCTTGTCGCCGAGCGCGGCGGCCAGCACCGCCTCGACGGCCTCCTCGCCCAGCTTCTTGGCCGCCAGGGTCGGATCGGCGAGCAGCTTCGCCGTCCAGGACGAAGCCGGATCGGCGCCCTTGCGGGCCTCGATCGTGGCGGCGAGGCGGTCGAGAACGTCGGTCAGGCGGCTCATGCGGGAACACCCTCCACCAGCCGGACCGGAACGCCGGCTGCCGCCATCGCCTGCTTGGCCCGGGCGATGGACACCTCGCCGAAGTGGAAGATCGAGGCCGCCAGAACCGCGTCGGCATGGCCCTCGGTCACCGCCTGGACCAGATGGTCGACGCTGCCCGCCCCGCCGCTGGCGATCACCGGCACGCTGACCGCGCCGGTCACCGCGCGCAGCAGGCCGATGTCGTAGCCGGTCTTTGCCCCGTCGCGGTCCATCGACGTCAGCAGGATCTCGCCCGCGCCCTTGGCGACCGCCCGCTCGGCGAACACGACGGCGTCCAGGCCGGTGTCGTTGCGACCGCCGTATGTGAAGATGTTCCAGCCCCCGTCCGGGCGCGCCTTGGCGTCGACGGCGACGACGACGCACTGGCTGCCGAAGGCGTCGGCCATGCGGCTGATCAGGTCGGGATCCTCGACGGCGGCGGTGTTGATCGAGACCTTGTCGGCTCCGGCGCGCAGCAGGGCGCGGGCGTTCTCGACCGAACGCACCCCGCCGCCGACCGAGACCGGCATGAAGCAGACGTCGGCGGTGCGGGCGATCACCTCGAGTATCGCGCCCCGCCCTTCGTGGCTGGCGGTGATGTCGAGGAACATCAGCTCATCGGCGCCGGCCGCGTCATAGGCCCGCGCCTGTTCGACCGGATCGCCGGCGTCGCGCAGGGCGACGAAGTTGACGCCCTTCACCACGCGGCCGTCCTTGACGTCCAGGCAGGGGATGACGCGAACCTTGAGCATCAGCCGGCGATCTTCAGGGCCTGGGCCGGGTCGACCGCGCCCTCGTAGAGCGAGCGGCCCAGCACCGCGCCGGCGATCGGCACGCCCTTGCGCGCCTTGAGCAGCTCGATATCGCGCACCGAGGCGATGCCGCCCGAGGCGATGACGGGAATGGAGACCGCGTCGGCGACCTCGCCGACCTGGTCGACATTGACCCCGACCATGGCCCCGTCGCGGCCGATGTCGGTGACGATCAGGGCCGCGACCCCGGCGTCCTCGAAGCGTTTGGCCAGCTCGATGACGCCCAGGTCCGAGGCGCCGATCCAGCCCTCCGTGGCGACCATGCCGTCGCGGGCGTCGATGGCCACGGCGATCTGCTCGGGCCACTGGCGGGCGGCGGCCTTGACCAGCGCCGGGTCCTTGACCGCGACGGTGCCCAGGATCACCCGGTCGATGCCGGCCTCGATCCAGGCCTCGATGGCTTCCATCGTCCGCACGCCGCCGCCCAGCTGCACCGGTATGGAGATGGCGTTCATGATGTCGGCGACGGCGGCGGCGTTGACCGGCCGGCCCTCGACCGCGCCGTTCAGGTCGACGACGTGCAGCCAGGAAAAGCCCTGCTTCTGGAACTGCTGCGCCTGGTCGGCCGGGGAGGTGTTGAACACCGTCTCCTTGTTCAGGTCCCCATGCAGCAGCCGCACGCAGCGGCCGTCCTTCAGGTCGATGGCCGGATAGAGGATCACGCGCGCGTCTCCAGGAAGTTCTGCAGCAGCCTCAGGCCGGAGCCCTGGGACTTCTCGGGGTGAAACTGGACGCCCATGACGTTGTCCCTCGCCACGGCGGCGGCGAACCGGCCTCCGTGTTCGACGTTGGCCGCCACATGTGACGGATCGGACGGGGTGAACGCAAAGGAATGGGTAAAATACATGTGCGGGTCGGCGCCCAGCCCGGCCATAAGCGGGATGTCGCGGACGTCGGTCAGCGGGTTCCAGCCCATGTGCGGGATCTTGGCGGCCGGATCGGACGGGGACAGGCGGGCGACCTCGCCGCTGATCCAGCCCAGGCCCGGCGTGCTGCCGAACTCCAGGCCCCGGTCGGCGAGCAGTTGCATGCCCACGCAGATGCCGAGGAAGGGCGCGCCGCGCGTCAGCACCGCCTCGCTCATCGCGGCGATCAGGCCGTCGCGCGCGGAAAGCGCCGCCATACAGGCCGCGAACGCCCCGACGCCGGGCAGGACCACGTGGTCAGCCTTCGCCACCACGTCGGGATCGGCGGTCACGACGATTTCGGCAGGCGTCGTCATGGCCTCCGCCGCCTTGCGGAGGGCCTTTTCGGCCGAGCGAAGGTTGCCCGACCCGTAGTCGATCAGGGCGACGCTCTGCATGGGGTTTCCCTAGAGCACGCCCTTGGTCGACGGTGCGCGGCCATGGGTCTTGGGGTCCAGCTCCACCGCCTCGCGAAGGGCGCGGGCCAGGGCCTTGAAGCCGCTCTCGGCGATGTGGTGGGTGTTGTCGCCGTACAGGGTTTCCAGGTGTACGCAGGCGCCACAGTTCATGGCGAAGGCGTGGTGGAATTCCTTGAACAACTCGGTGTCCATCTCCCCGACCTTCGGCCGCGCAAACGAGACCTTCCAGATCAGGTAGGCGCGGTTGGACAGGTCCAGCGCGCAGCGCGTCAGGGTCTCGTCCATCGGGATGTAGGCGGTCCCGAAGCGGCGGATGCCCTTGAAGCCGTCCAGCGCCTGTTTCACCGCCTGGCCCAGCACGATGCCGGTGTCCTCGACGGTGTGGTGCATGTCGATGTGCAGGTCGCCCTTCGTCTCGACCTTCAGGTCGAAGCCGCCGTGACGGGCGAAGCCCTCCAACATATGGTCGAAGAAGCCGATGCCGGTCGAAACCGTCGACTCACCGGTTCCGTCGAGATCGATCCAGACGCGGATCTGCGTCTCCTTCGTCTCGCGAACCACTTCAGCGGTCCGGGTCATCAGATCAGTCCTTCCGCCTTCGCCAGGGTCTCCAGCGAGACCTGCGGTCTGGGGCCGTAGTGGCCGATGACTTCCGCCGCCGCCAGGGCGCCGAGCCTGCCCGCCGTCGCCAGCGGCAGGCCGCGCGCGATCCCCAGCAGGAAGCCCGCTGCGTATTGGTCGCCGGCGCCCGTCGTGTCCACGACTTTTTCGACCGGGAAGGCCGGGATCAGCGCCGAGTCCCGCCCGGCGAGCACCAGCGAGCCGGCTTCGCCCCGGGTGATGGCGCAGAGGCTGGTCATGGCGCCCAGTTTCGCGGCGGCGGCGTCGAAGTCGTCGGTCTCGAACAGCGCCTTCACCTCGGACTCGTTGGCCAGGACGATGTCGCACTGGCCCTCGATGAAGCCCAGCAGCGCGCCGCGATGACGATCGACGACGAAGGCGTCCGACAGGGTGATGGCGATCTGCCGCCCCGCCGCGTGGGCCAGGCCCGCGGCCTTGGCGAAGGCGCGGCGCGCCTCGCTGGGATCGAACAGGTAGCCTTCGAGGTAGACGATGACGGAGCCCTCGATGATCTCCGGCTTCACATCGTCCGGGGTCAGCTCGATCGAGGCGCCCAGATAGGTGCACATGGTGCGCTGGCCATCGGGGGTGACGTTGATCATGCTGCGCGCGGTGGCCGGTCCGCCGTTCAGACGCGTGGTGTCGAAGGCCACGCCGATGGCCTTCATGTCGTGCTCGTAGACGTCGCCCAGCTGGTCGGCCGCCACCTTGCCCAGATAGGCCGCCTTGCCGCCGAAGCTGGCCACGCCCGCAACGGTGTTGCCGGCCGAACCGCCGGAGGTCTCCATGCTCGCCTTCATCCGCCCGTACAGGGCGATGGCCTGGGCCTCGTCGACCAGCTGCATCGAGCCCTTGGCCAGGCCCTCGGTCGTCAGGAAGGCTTCTTCGCAGGGGGCGATCACGTCGACGATGGCGTTGCCGATGGCGGCGACGTCGTAAAGGGCGGTCATGGGGCAGGGCATCTCGCGCGGAAACAGATGGCGGTCGTTACGGGAAAAGGCCTTTCGGGGCAATGAACGCCATGGGCCAGAGGCGGCTCGACTTCCCTTCCGGCAGCGCCGCCAGGGTCCCCCGCCGCAATCATCGCAGGGAGCGAAACCATGGCCGCCTATCTGATCTTCACCCGGGACAAGACCACCGACGCGGGTGAGCTCGCCACCTACTCCGGCCTCGCCGGCCCCAGCATGGCCGGTCACGCCGTGACCCCGCACGTGGTCTACGGCAAGCACGAGGTCCTCGAGGGCCCCGAGGTCGAGGGCGTGGTCGTCGTCTCCTTCCCGACCGTCGAAGAGGCGAAGGCCTGGTACGACAGCCCGGCCTACACCGCCGCCCGCGCGCATCGCTTCAAGGGCGCCGAGTACCGCGTGGTCCTCGTCCAGGGCGTTTGACGACGAGGGGCGGGGGGCGGTACCGGGCGTCGCATGACCCGGATCGCCCTCCTGACCCCCGCCGCCGACAGCCCCTATGACCGGGCCTGGCGCGCCTACTTTGACCGGTACGCCGCCGCGCTCGCGCCGGAGGGGCTGATCGCCGAACCGCTGCCCTGGACCCGGGCGGCCGAGACCGATGCCGATGTCGTCATGCCGCTGCTGGCCTGGGCCTATCATCTGGAGCCCGCGCACTGGCGGGCGATGCTGGACGCCCTGGCCGCGTCCGGCGTGCGGACGCTGAACAGCGTCGCGATGCTGCGCTGGAACACCGCCAAGACCTATCTGGCCGAGCTCGAGGACGCCGATGTCCCGGTCGTGCCGACGATCTTCGCCGACCGCGCCACGCCGAAAACCGTCGAGGAAGCCCGCGAGCTGCTGGGCGGCGGCGAGCTGGTCATCAAGCCGCAGATCTCCGGCGGCTCGCACGAGACCATCCGCCTCGCGCCAGGCGCCGTGCTGGAGAACGGCCCCACCGGCCCGGCGATGATCCAGCCCTTCCTGCCCTCGGTCGGCGGCGAAGGCGAGCTCTCGATGCTGCATTTCCGCGGCGTCTTCAGCCACGCGGTCGGCAAGGTCGCCCGGGCCGGAGATTTCCGCGTCCAGCCGCAGTTCGGCTCGACCATCGGCCCGGCGACCCCGTCGGACGAGGCCATGGAGGTGGCGGCCGCCGTGTTCGCCGCCCTCGACGAGACCCCGGTCTACGCCCGCGTCGACCTGATCCGCCATCTGGACGGCACGCTGCGGGTCATGGAGCTGGAGGCCATCGAGCCGGACCTGTTCCTCGAGCACGACCCGGAAGCGGGCGCGCGGTTCGCGGCGGCGGTGAGGGCGGCGCTGGGCTGAAGGCACGGCTTCGCCTCCTCTTCGGGCTTGGCGCGAACAGGTCGGGGAGGGGGCGGAGCGCCGGGCCTCCGCCCGGCATAGGGGTCGTGTTGTACCGTTTCGACGAAGACT
>JBIKII010000144.1:0-8333 GCA_044361705.1 Caulobacter sp. | reverse complement strand
TTCCTGGCCTCAATCTCAACCTGGACGTTCTACCGGCTCGACGAGGATGGCCACTCCCGCAATCTCGAGACCATTGCGAACAAGGATCGCTAAGCGCCTCGGGAAGGCGAACGACGCGCCTGAAACGGGGTTTTCGCGGTAGCGAGGGGCATGTGCAGGGGATAGCCGTTACGGGCCCCGGGACCTGCAAGGAGATCCAAATGTCGAACCCCCTGGACGACAGCCGATTCTGGGATCGCATCGCCCGCAAGTATGCGGCGGACAAGATCGCCGACGAAGCCGGCTATGAGCGCACGCTGGCGCGGTGCCTCGACTACCTCAAGCCCGCCGGCAAGGCGCTCGAGTTCGCCTGTGGCACCGGCACGACGGCCCTTCGGCTGGCCCCGTCGGTCGGTTCCTTGATCGCCTCGGACATCTCGGCGGAGATGATCGCCATCGCCCGGGAAAAGCAGGCCGCAGCCGGTCCGCTGAATGGCGCCGGCGGGCTTGCGTTCGTCCAGTCCTCGCTAGCAACCCTGCCCTATCCTGGCGAAAGCTTCGACGTCATCATGGGGTTCAGCGCCCTCCATCTGGTTCCTGATCTGAGGGAAGGCCTGGCCCAGGTTCACAGCCTCCTGAAGCCCGGCGGCCTCTTCATTTCCAAGACCCCGTGTCTGGGCGAAATGAACCCGCTGATCCTGGCCGCCCTGCCCGTCATTCGCCTTCTCGGCAAGGCCCCGAACGTACTGGTCTTCACATCCGGGGAGTTGCAGGCAGCCATCGCCGCCGTCGGGTTCGACCTTGTCGCGGTGGAGCGTCATGCCTCCAAAGGCAAGGACACCCGTCCGTTCATTGTCGCCCGTCGGCTCTAGAACCGCCGGCTTCGACGGGGAACCGGCGCCGACTGCGCGCCGAACCAGGTCCCCTGTTCTCTACCCGCCCCGCTTCATCGTCTCGCGCGCGATGACGATTTGCTGGACCTGGCTGGTGCCTTCGTAGATGCGGAAGATGCGGACGTCGCGGTAAAGGCGCTCGATGCCGTAGTCGGCGACATAGCCGGCGCCGCCGAAGATCTGCACGGCCTTGTCGGCGACGCGGCCGACCATCTCCGAAGCGAAGTACTTCGCGGCCGCGGCTTCCAGCACGATGTTCTGGCCGGCGTCGCGCTTGCGGGCGCCTTCGAGGACCAGGGCGCGGGCGGCCATGGCCTCGGTCTTCATGTCGGCGATCATGCCCTGGATCAGCTGGAACTGGGCCAGGGCCTGGCCGAACTGCTTGCGCTCGCCGGCGTAGGCGACGCTGTCGGCGATGAGCCGTTCGGCGACGCCGACGCACAGGGCTGCAATGTGCAGCCGGCCCTTGTCGAGCACCTGCATGGCCACCTTGAAGCCCTCGCCCTCGCCGCCCAGCCGGTTCCAGGCCGGGACGCGGACGTTGTCGAAGGTGATGTCGTGGATCTGGGCGCCGTGCTGGCCCATCTTCTTCTCGGGCTTGCCGACGGTGATGCCCGGCAGGTCCGCCGGGACCACGAAGGCCGAGACGCCGCCGCCGCCCTTCACGTCCGGGTTGGTGCGGGCCATCACCGTGAACAGCCCGGCCTTGCCGGCGTTGGTGATGTAGCGCTTGGAGCCGTTGAGGACGTACTCGTTCCCGTCCAGCGTGGCGCGGGTCTGCACCGCGGCGCTGTCGGAGCCGGCTTCCGGCTCGGTCAGGGCGAAGCTGGTCACGGTCGTGCCGGCCGCGATGCCGGGCAGCCACCTGGCCTTCTGCTCGTCGGTGCCGAACATCACCAGGCCCTGGCTGCCGATACCGACGTTGGTGCCGATCTCCGACCGGAACGCCGGGCTGGCGCGGCCGAGCTCGAACACCACCAGGCATTCGTCTTCCATGGAGAGGTCGAGGCCGCCGTATTCCTCGGGGATCGAGATGCCGAACAGGCCGAGGTCGCGCATCTGCTGGATGACGCTCTCGGGCACCTGGTCGTCGGCGGCCACCTGCGCCTCCAGCGGGCGGAGCTGCTCGCTCACGAACCGCCGCAGCGTGTCGATGAACTGGTCCCGGGTTTCGGCGTCGAGAGCCATGGCTGCGCGTCCCCTTCAAACGATTGTTGGGAAGATGCAGTAAGGGAGGGCGGCGAAAAGGGGAAGCCACCTCAGGGACAGACGCCCGAGGTGTCTGTCCCTACCCCGTGTTGCGCAGCCCCGCCGCCACGCCGGCCACGGTCAGCTGGATGGCCAGGCGCAGCTGCTCGTCCTGGTCGCCCTTGCGGCGGCGGGACAGCAGTTCGAGCTGCAGGTGGTTGAGCGGGTCGACGGCGGCGGCGGCCAGTTCGACGGATTCGGCCAGGTCCGGCCGGTCGTCGAGCAACTTGCGGCCGCCCCGGATCGACAGGGCCAGCTCAATGGCCTTGTCATGCTCGCGGCGGATCGTGTCCATGATCGCGCCGGCGCCCGGTAAGTCGGCGGCCAGGGCGGCGTAGCGGCCGGCGATGGCCATGTCGCTCTGGGCCAGGGCCAGCTCCATGTTCGACAGCAGGGCGGCGAAGAAGTCGTACTCGTCGCTGAGGTCGGCCAGCTGCGGCACGGTCAGGCCGGCCCGCTCGACGCCGCCGGCGAAGCCGTACCAGCCGGGCAGCATGAAGCGCGCCTGCGACCAGCTGAACACCCAGGGGATGGCCCGCAGGTCCTCGATCCGCCGGCTGGCGGTGCGCGAGGCGGGCCGGCTGCCGATGTTGAGCTGGACGATCTCGCCGATCGGGGTGGCCGACCAGAAGAAGTCGGTGAAGCCGGGCGTCTCGTAGACCAGCGCGCGATAGGCGGCGAACGAGCCGGCGGCCAGCGCGTCCATCGCCGCCTTCGAGGCGTCGGACGGCTCGGGATCGGGCGCCTGGCGCGTGGCGGTCAGGACGGCGGCGGTCAGGCTTTCGAGGTTACGGCGGGCGGTGACCTGGTCGCCGTAGCGGCGGGCGATCATCTCGCCCTGCTCGGTCAGCCGCAGGCGGCCCTGGACGGTGCCCGGGGGCTGGGCCAGCACGGCCTCGGCGGCGGGGCCCCCGCCCCGGCCGACCGAGCCGCCCCGGCCGTGGAAGATGCGCAGGCCGACGCCCAGTCGGTCGCACTCGGCCGCCAGGGCCGAGGCCGCACGGGCCACGCCCCGACGGGAGGCGACATAGCCGCCGTCCTTGTTGGAGTCCGAATAGCCGACCATCACCTCCTGCACCGGCGCCTCGCCGAGGATCGAGCGTGCCAGCGGCAGCTCCAGCCAGCGGCGCAGGATGGCCGGGCCGTTCTCGAGGTCCTCGATGGTCTCGAACAGCGGCGAGATGCACACAGCCGCCCGGGGCCGGGGGCCACCCCAGACCAGGCCGGCCTGGGCCAGCAGGACCAGCGGCTCAAGGATGTCTGACAGGGTCGCCGTCTTGGACACGACGTAACCCCCGATAACGTCCGGGCCGTAGTGATTCACCGCCTCGGCGGCCGCGTCCAGGGTGGCCAGCTCCCGCGTGGTCTCCTCGCTGTAGTCGGCGAAGGGCGAGCGGATGGGCCGCTGATGGGTCATCTCGGCCAGCAGGAAGGCGACCTTGGCTTCCTCGTCGAGCGACAGGTAGTCGATGTCCTGACCCGACCGCTGGATCAGCTCGGCGACGACCCGCTCATGGACGTCGGCGTTCTGGCGCATGTCGATGGCCATCAGGTGGAAGCCGCAGGCGCGGGCCATCTGCAGCAGGGTGGTCATCCGGCTGCCGACCAGGCGCGCACCGCCATGGGCCGCCAGCGAGGCCCGCACGGTCTCCAGGTCGGCGACGAACTGCGCGGGACTGTCGTAGGCGCCTTCCGTGGACGGCGCGAGCGCGTAGGACACCGGCTGGCCCGCCAGCTTCTGCGAGGTGGCCGACAGCCGGTCGAAGATGAACTCCAGCGCCAGGCGGTACGGCTCGTCGGCGCGATGCGGCGACTGGTCGTCGGAGGACCGGGCCAGGGCCAGCAGCGCCTCGGAGGCGCCGGTGTAGACATCGGAGATCGCCAGATCGCCCCAGAGCTTCCTGACCTCGCCCGCGTAGAAGTCGAGGACGACCCGGGCCTGGGACTTCAGCGCCAGGCGCAGGGTGTCTCCGGTGACGCCGGGGTGGCCGTCGCGGTCGCCGCCCAGCCAGCTGCCCATGCGCAGGATCGGCGGAACATCGCCGCCGCGCGCCAGGCCCTCGGTCCAGCTCTCGTAGAGGTCGACCATGGCCGGCAGGATCGAGGTGCGGACGATCGACAGCGCGTTGCGGATCTCGTCGGCGACGGTGATCTTCACCGGCCGGTGCAGCCGCGTGCGCCACAGCAGCGCGATCTCGCGGAACAGGCCCTCGCGGATGCGGGCGTCGAGATCGGGCGGCAGGCTGTGACGACGCAGGGCCATCAGGCGCGAAATCTCGGCCTCGCGGTCGACGAGCGCCCGGCGGCGAACCTCGGTCGGGTGGGCGGTCAGCACGGGCACGATGTCGAGGGCGGCCAGCGCGTCGGGACCCAGTTCCAGCGCCTCGAGCGCCCCGGCGACGGTGCGGGCGGCGCCGGCGCGGCTTTCCGCCTCGGCGTCGCGGCGACGGCCGGCGACGTCCTCGCCGATGTTGGCCAGCATGGAATGACAGGTGAAGGCCCGGGCGAGCAGCATGGCCTCATCGGCCTTCACCGCGCTGAACAGGAAGTCGAGATGCGGCCTCGAGTCGTCCTTGGACGCCGCCCTTCGCGCGGCGGCGACCAGGTCGCCCGCCTCCTCGCCGTCGAGGTAACGGATCGCCTCGTCGAGCAGCGTGTCCATCAGCTTGACGTTGGCGCGGACGTGACGGCTCGTCTGGCCGGAGCCGGACGTGGGGATGCGAAGCGACAGCGGGTTGGCCATGACCGACTTTCTAGATCAATGCCGGCTGCCGGTACAGGCCCGTGACACCGGTGTCACGCCCTCCTCGCCAGGTTATCCCAGATCACCCGCCGCGGCGTCGAGGAGGAGCCAGGCCCGGCCGCCATCGGAGGCCAGCAGCGTCGCCACCAGCAGACCGCCGCGATCACGCTCGGCCGCTTCCTCGATCATGCCGCCGAAGCGCTGCAGGAACCGGTCGCTCTGGCCGCGCATGGCGGCGTCGGAGAACAGCCGGCGGACCAGACGGCGGATGGCGGCCGGCGCCAGACGGCGGACGATCTCGCGGGCGCCCTGGGCGTCGCGGGTCTGGACCGCCATGGCGATCTCGTCGATCCGACCGCGCGGAAGCAGGGCGGCGGGGTCGATTCCCATGCCGGCGATCTCGGACGCCATGCGTTCGGCCAGGGTCTCGGAGTCGCTCTCGTCGCCGTCGATCGAGGTCAGCAGGTCACGCCAGCTCCAGGGACCGTCCGGTCCCTCGCCGGCGGGCGGAGTCGCCGGTCCGCGTCCGCCGGCGGTGTCGAACACGCTCCGGAACTCCTCGTCCGTGGCGGTCGGCGTCAGCTTCAGGCGCGCGCGCGGCTCCTCGGCGGCGGGATGCTCGATGGCCGACGGAAGCGGCGAGCGGGACGGCCGCGACGCGGCGGCCAGGGCCGGGGCGGCGGCGCCGGCGGCGCCGGCGACAACGCCCATCACCTTCACGGCCTCGCTCAGCATGTCGTAGTTGCGGCGCACGCGCTCCTGGAAGGCGGCGTCGATGGTCTGGGTCTCGTCAGCGGCGCGGCGGGCGGCGGCCATCAGGTCGTCCATGCTCTGTTCGACCGAGACACGGACTTCCTCGACACGGCCCATGGCCATCTCGGGCAGCTGGACGGCGCGGCGATCAACCTCGTCGAGCAGGCGCTCGAGATCAGCCAGGGCGCCGCGGGCCGCCTGGGCGCCCTGCTCCAGCCGCTGAGCGGTGACGGCGCCGGCCTGTTCGACCATCTGGGCCGACTGCTCGATCAGATCGCGGGCGTCCTTGAGGCGCGACTCGAAGATGCCGTCGGCCTTCTGGTGGGCGGCGAAGGCGGCTTCGCTGAGCTGGTCCACGCGGGACTGCGCGGCCCCGGCATGTGACTCCGCGGCCTGGCGGGCTTCGTCGGCGGCCTGGGCCAGGCGGTCGATCGAGACCTGCAGGTCCGAGGTCAGCATCGCCCGCTCGCGGGCCGCGGCCTCGCCAACCTTGCCGACCACGTCGGCGGCTTCGGCGCCCAGCGCCTCGCGTTCGGCCTTGGCCTGCTCGGTCAGCTGGGTGAAGCGCTCGGCGGTTTCGTGGATCAGCGCGCGCAGGGCGTCAGCGCCCCTGGCGGCGTGCTCGCCGACGTTCGTGGCGCCTTCCGTGGCCTGGACCATGAACTCGGCCAGCTGGGCCGAGCGGCTTTCGGCCATGGCGGCGAAGTCTTCCTGGTCGGAGCGCAGGGCGTGGGCGACCGTGACCAGCGCGGCGCGCTGCTGGGTCAGCCCCGCTTCCACGGTGCGCATCTGATCGCCGACGCCGACGCCCGCCGTCTCGAGGCGGGCGACCTGGCGGGCCAGATCCTCGCCCGCGACACGGGCGGCGTCGCTGGCCTCGCCGGCGGCGGCGGCCAGGTCGGCGGCGCGGGCAGCCAGTGCGGCCTCGGCCTCGCGCAGCTGCGTCTCGGCGAGATCGGAGGCCTCGGCGACCATCCGGGCCTGCTGGGTGATCGAGTCGGCCACGGCGGTGGAGCGAGCGTCGAGCAGGCCGCTGAGCGCGTCCAGCTGCTCGCGCTCGGATCCAAGCGTCAGCGACAGGTCGGCCGCAGTACGGGCGGACACCGCGGCGGCCTCGGTCAGGCGCTCGGTTTCCTCGGCCAGGGCCTGGCGCAGGGCCAGCATGGTCTCGCGCGCTTCATGGGCGGCGCCGGCGGCGCTGTCGATCTGCAGGCGCACGGACTCCACGGCCGAGCCGGCCTCGATCGCGGCCATGGCGGCCGGCGCGAGCATACGCTGTGAGAGGTCCTGCATGCGCCGGACCTCGGCGGCCAGTTTCTGGCCCTGCCGGACGAAATAGGCGGCGACCAGCACCAGCGCGGCCGGCCCGACGGCCAGGATGCCGAACAGGGCGATGGCGAGGGCGTCGTTGTCGAGCGGCACGACGCGGACGCGCCAGCCGAGCATGAAAGCAACCGGCGCGGCGGCCCAGAGGGCGCAGACAAAGGCGGCGGCGACCCACACAGGCCAGCCCGAAGGCTCTTTGGCGAGGCGAGGCGTCGAGCCGATCACGGCGGGCGTGAGCGGCGGCTCCGCATGGGGGTCGGCGGATCGGGCCGGCGGCGGCGATGTCGACTCCGGCGAGGCCATCTCGACGGCGGGCGCCTTGACGATGTCGAGCTCGGCCTCGGGCGGGGCCTCGGGGGCGCTGTCGCCAAGGTGCGTTTCCAGCCGCGATTCGGGCGTCGCCCGGTCACCGTCGGACAGGCGCGAGAAATCGAAGGGGGCGCTGGTCTTCCTGGACGTCATACGCGGAGTGAATCCTGCCCGGGACCGAAGCGAAAGTTCCATGCGCGCGGCGCCAGCCCCGTCACCTCGCGCACGAGGTGAAACCTAACGGCGAAACTCGCGCGCGCAAAGGGGCTTGAAAGGTTTCGTTAACGTGCGGGAGCGGACGAAGCGACGCAGGCGCCTCAGACGGCGTGCCGCGCGTCCTTGCGGACCGCGCCTGCGGCGTCCGGACAAGGGATCGCGGCGGGCGTCCGGCCCCGGGCGGAGGGATCGCGCTCGACAACCCGTTCAACGGTCGGGACGGGGTCGCGGGACAGATCAACCTGGACGCCGAACTGGGACAGTACGGCGGCGGCGACCCACACGGCGACGGCGATCAGGAACTCGGCGATGATCTGCAACGGGTCCTCCCCCCGAAGTAGTGCCCGCCGCTTATGCCCTCGCCGAACAGCGTTCGCAATCTGGCGGCGCATGAAGTTTTGGTCATGTTCCGGCCGCTTCAGGCCGCGGCGCGTCCGGCGCGCAGCAGTCGCAGGGCGAAGACCAGGCCGACCAGCGCCAGGGCGCTCATGGCCAGGTAGCCGCGCGGCCCCACCGCATCGTACAGCGGGCCGCTGGCCAGCGTGGCCAGGCCGATGACCAGGCCGCCCGAGAAGGCCGAACTGATCGTCTGGGCGGACGAGGCGGAATGCACCGGCGCCGACCGCTCGATCAGTTGCAGGCTGGCCATGAAGACGGCGGCGAAGCTGAGCGCGTGCAGGCCCTGCAGCGGGAACAGCAGCCACAGGGGGGGCGAGAAGGCATAGGCCGCCCACCGCAATACGGCCGCGAGCCCGCCGATGATGACCAGCCGCTCGGGACCGATCTTCCGGCGCCACGGCTCCAGGAACCACATGAAGGCGACCTCGACCGCGACGCCCGTCGCCCACAGCAGGCCGATGGTGGCC
>JBIKII010000142.1:0-8411 GCA_044361705.1 Caulobacter sp. | reverse complement strand
CCGGGCGCCAAGTACCATGTACCGGGCAACGTGCCCTACACCCGCTACTTCCTGGCCCATGTGTACCAGTTCCAGTTCCACCAGGCCGCCTGCGAGCAGGCCGGCTGGAAGGGCCCGCTGCACCGCTGCTCGATCTACGGCAACAAGGAGGTCGGGGCGAAGTTCAACGCCATGATGGAGATGGGCGCCTCGCGCCCCTGGCCCGAAGCCATGCAGGCCTTCACCGGACAGAGCCAGGGCGACGCCTCGGCGGTGGCCGAGTACTTCAAGCCGCTGAATGTCTGGCTGACGAAGCAGAACAAGGGCGAGAAGTGCGGCTGGTAAGCTGACCGGCTGATACCGAACGGGAGGGCGGGCCGCGGCGACGGGGCCCGCCCTTTCGCTGTCCGCCGAACCGCCGGCCGCCGGGTCGGTCCGCCATGGTTGCCGGACTTTCACCCTGTCCTGTGGCCATGACGTTTACCGTGCGGCGCGCAGTCTGCCCGACCGACCGTCAACGTCAGTCGGACAGGTGGGGCCATGAGAATCGAGCGTACGATCCTTCAACGGGTGCGCGACTTCGCGCGTGCGTTCCGGCGGGACAACAGCGCCGCCGCCGCCATCCAGTTCGCGTTGATGGCGTTGCCGCTTTCGGTGGCCGTGTTCGGCATGGTCGACGTCAGCCGCGCCTCTGCCGCCAAGGGGCACCTGCAGGATGCCCTGGACGCCGCGGCGCTGGCCGCCGCCCGATCCACCGCCACAACCGATGAGGGCCTGCAGGCCGTGGGCGAGGGCGTCCTGGCCGTCGACCTGGTCGGCTCGAGGGCGACCCTGAAGACCTCGAGCTTCAAGCTGGTCGACAACGCGGTGGTCGCCACCGCCACCGCCGAGATGCCGCCGGTCATCGCCGGCCTGTGGCTCGACGGCGACATGGAGATCGGCGCCGAAACCGAAGTCGTGCGGGCCTCCAAGAACGTCGAGGTGGCGCTGGCGCTGGACATCACCGGCTCGATGAGCGGGAGCAAGATCGCCGACCTGCGGGCGGCGGCCAAGGACCTGGTCGAGATGATCGTCCAGTCGCAGCAGACGCCCTTCTATTCGAAGGTGGCGCTGGTCCCCTATTCCATGGGCGTCAACGTAGGATCCTACGCCGACAGCGTGCGCGGGACCCCGACCGGCGGGACCTGCACGACGCCCGGCTGCGAGAAGTTCACCTTCACCAACGCCAAGGGCGACCTCAGAACGCGCAGCATCAGCACCTGCGTCAGCGAACGCACCGGCTCGAATGCCTATACGGACGCCGCGCCGTCCACGGCCCTCGTCGGCCGTAACTACGCCGGCAGCAACAATCCCTGTCCGACCGCGTCGATCAGTCCGCTGTCCAGCGACGAGACCGCGCTGAAGGCGAGTATCGACACCTTGCAGGCGTCCGGCTCCACCGCCGGGCAGATCGGTCTGGCCTGGGGGTGGTACATGGTCTCGCCCAGCTTCGGCTACCTATGGCCGGCCGAGATCAACCGTCCGGCGGCCTATGGCGGTGACGACCTGCTCAAGGTCGTTGTCCTGATGACCGACGGCGAGTTCAACACGACCTACTGCAAGGGCGTGATCAGCAAGGACGCCGCCTCCGGCTCCGGCGCCGCGTCGGACAAGATCAACTGCAACGCCACCAACGGCGACGCCTTCGCCCAGGCCGAAGCCCTGTGCGACGCCATGAAGGCGCAGGGCGTGGTGGTCTACACCGTCGGCTTCGCCCTGTCGGGCAACGCCAACGCCGAGGACATCATGGAAGAATGCGCCACCGACGCCGACCATGTCTTCCTGCCCGACAGCGGCGCGGACCTTAAGGTCGCGTTCCGCGCCATCGGCCAGGACATCAACGCACTGCGGCTCTCGAAATGATCCGAGGGCGGTAAGCGAATTCGTCTCGCCCGTTGTAAGCTTCCTTTACCTTCCCGTGCGAGATTACCCGAAACGGGGTAATGCGTATGGATCGCCAGAACTCGACAGGACACGGAGAATCCAGCTCCGGATTTGTGTCCCGCTTCGCCCGCGCCCGAAGCGGTGCGGTTGCCATCTGGTTCGCCGTGATGGCCCTGCCGCTCGCGGTGCTGTCGTTCGCGCTGATCGACATCAATCGCGCCAGCGTCGAGAAACGTTACCTGCAGGACGCGCTCGACGCGGCGGTCCTACTGGTCGCCCGTTCGACCGCGACGACCAACGGACAGGCGCAGTCCTTGGGATCCGCGGCCCTGGCCGCGCAGCTGTCAGGGATGAGCGACGCCACCCTGGTGAGTTCGTCGTTCAAGATCGAAGGCAGCACGGTCAAGGGGACCGCTACATCCGGGCTCTCGCCCTACGTCTCCAATCTCTGGCTGGGCGGAGACATGAGTGTCGGCGCCGTGGCCGAGGCGACGCGCGCTGCCTCCAACCTCGAGGTCGCGCTGGTTCTGGACATCACCGGCTCGATGAACGGCCAGAAGATCATCGACATGCGGGCGGCGGCCAAGGATCTGGTGGACATCGTCGTTCAGTCCAGCCAGACGCCTTACTACTCGAAGATCGCGCTGGTGCCCTATTCCGCCGCCGTCAACGTCGGCGGCTATGCCGATGCCGTGCGCGGCACGCCTGTTCCGCCCAGGGCCATCAGCGGCGCTTCGTGGACCACCGGCTCGTCGAAATCGATCACGGGCGTCACTCGCGGCGCCACGACAACGATCGCCGCGAACGGGCACGGCTTCAGCAATGGGGACACCGTCTGGATAGCCGACATCAAGGGAACCGACGAGCTGAATGACCGCGCCTACACGGTAGCCAGCGTTACCGCGAACAGCTTCGTTCTTTCCGGCGTAAACAGCAGCAACTACGACAAATACAAATCCAAGGGATCCGTTGTCAAATGCCGGGTATCGGATTGCTCTATCGTCATAACATCGAACGGGCATGGATTCAGTAATGGTGACTCCATTCTGATCGAAGACGTCAATGGAATGGACGAGATCAATGACCAGGTGTTCACGGCGGCCAATGTGACGGCGAATACGTTCTCTCTGTCAGGCGTAGATGGCAAGGAGTACGGTAATTACACGTCGGGTGGACAGGCCATTTGCGTGATGGCGGGCTGCCAGTATTTCAGGTTCACCAGTGCGGTGGAGCAGGAAGAGATCTACGAGATCCAGTCGTGCGTGACCGAACGGATCGGCAGTGCGGCATACACAGACGCCTCGCCGACCTCAGAACCCGTTGGACGCCACTACCTGACCTTCAGCAACAACGGCGGCAGCAGCCGGGCCTGCCCAAGCGCCACCATCACGCCGCTCTCCAGCGACAAGGTTGCGCTCAAGGCCCAGATCGACGGGTACAGGGATGGCGGATCGACGGCCGGCCAGATCGGACTGGCCTGGGGCTGGTACCTGATCTCGCCAAACTTCGCGTCCTTGTGGCCCTCGGCGAGCCGGGGTGCGGCCTATGGGGCGCCGAACGTCCTCAAGGTGGTCATCCTGATGACCGACGGCGACTTCAACACGGCTTACTGCAACGGCGTACTGGCCCAGGATTCCGGTCCCGGCAGCGGCGGCATGTCGAGCAAGATCGACTGCGATGCGACCAACGGCAGTTCGCTGGACCAGGCGCAGGCGCTTTGCACCGCCATGAAGGCAAAGGACATCGTGATCTACACGGTCGGGTTTCAGGTCGGATCCGGCAGCACCGCCGAAACGCTGATGAAGAAATGCGCCTCCACCAATGACCACTACTATCTGCCTTCCAACGGCGCGGCGTTGAAGGACGCCTTCGCCTCGATCGGCAAGGACATCATGAAGCTGAGGCTGTCGAAGTAGCGGCGAGGGCTCCTGACGGTCCGCGACCGGCTCTGATCCGTCAGTGCCGATTCACGCACGGTCCACTTTTTTGTGCCAATCCTTGCCGGCTTGAATGGTGAGGCACACAGGATGCGTTCGGCGTCGAATTCCGGCTATCTGCCGAAGCTGATTTCGCGACTCGCTCGCGACATCCGTGGCGCGACCGCGATCTGGTTTGGCCTGTCCGCCCTCGCGGTCGCGGTGCTGGTGTTCGGCGGAATCGACTTCGCGCGGGCGACCTCGGAGAAGGCCAGGATCCAGAACGCCCTGGATGCGGCCGTTCTTCTGGCGGCCCGCTCCGGACAGCTGGCCGACGACAAGCTCGACGCCGTCGGTGATACAGCCTTCCAGGCTCAGCTCCAGGGAGCCGGAAGCTACGCCAAGACGCTCACCTCGACATTCAGCAACGGCGACAGTGACTCCGTAGTCGGGGTCGCGACGGCCAAGGTCGATACGCTGATCCTGGGTCTGCTGTCCTTCGACTACCTCACCGTCGGCGCCTATACGAAGGTCAAGCGGGGGCAGAATGACTCGCTTGAGCTGGCGCTCGTTCTCGACACGACCGGGTCGATGTCCGGCGCCCGCCTGACCAGTCTCAAGACCGCAGCGACCAATCTGGTCAACACCCTCACCGCCGACGCGAAAGCCAACGTCAAGATCGCCGTGGTGCCCTTTGCACAGTACGTGAACACTGGCGTTGCGCGACGCAACGAACCCTGGATGAAGGTCCCCGCCGACTGGGTCGAGAGCGTTCCGTCCAAGTGCACGACCCAGACGCAGAAAACGACCTGTCAAACGCAGTCCTATTCCTGCGTCAAATACAACGATGGCGTTCCGTACAACTCGACATGCACAAAGAGTTTCAACTGCGTCACGGTGAAGCTGAACCCGCCGGTCACCACCTGCACGAAGCCATCAACGATCAATCACAAGTACCATGGCTGTACAGGCTCCCCCGCCTATCCGCAGAACGTGTCTGACAGTGATTCTGCCCGCCGCTATCCCGGGTTCCTCGACCTGACCTGCGGCTCGCTTATCACGCCGCTGACCACCAACATGGGTACCGTCAGGAACGCTATCACGGCGCTCACCGCGACAGGCGAGACCTATATCCCCTCCGGCCTCGCCTGGGGCTTCAACATCATCTCGAGTCCGATCC
Organism: Caulobacter sp.; assembly: GCA_044361705.1. Taxonomy (GTDB): domain Bacteria; phylum Pseudomonadota; class Alphaproteobacteria; order Caulobacterales; family Caulobacteraceae; genus Caulobacter. Next base: position 3,413 of record JBIKII010000142.1, on the reverse strand, counting down.
CGTTCACGGAAGCGGCGCCCTATGGCGCCGGTGGCGTAAACTCGAAGCCGCGCAAGGCGATCGTTCTGATGACGGACGGTCAGAATACAAAGCTCCTGACCAAGAGCAACGGGCGGCATGACACCAACCCTTCAGGCGTCGCTACAGAAGCGAATACATACACGAAAGAGCTTTGTACCAACATCAAGGCGAAAAAGATCGACGTTTACACCGTGGCATTCCAGGTTACAGACAACACGATCAAGGACATTCTCAAGGAGTGCGCCAGTGGACCGTCATACTACTTTGAAGCATCCGATTCCGCTGCCTTGAACAAGGCATTCGCCGAGATATCCCTCTCGCTGCGATCGCTCTTCATCGCTCAGTAGATCATCGGCGCCGCCTCCGGCGACGTCAGCCGGCGGCGCGTTCCCGGGTCTCGACCTGCTCGCAAGCGGTCGCCAGCACCTGGAGCAGCGCAGCGCCCGAGACCGGCTTGGTCAGGTGCCCGTCCGCGCCGGCCGCCATCGAGGCGGCGATGTGCTCGGGCAGGGCGTTGGCCGACAGGGCCCAGATCGGCGTCGGCGGCGCGCGACGGGCGCGCTCGTCCTGGCGGATGGCGCGGATGGCGGTCAGGCCGTCCATCACCGGCATCTGCATATCCATCAGGATCAGGTCGAACGACCCGGCAGCGGCGGCGTCCACCGCTTCCGCACCGTTCTCGACGCTGACCAGGTCGACGCCGACCTGCCCGAGCAGAAGCTCCACGACCTTGCGGTTGATGGCATGGTCCTCGGCCAGCAGCACGCGCGGCTCACGCTCGCCGTGCGACAGGTTCGACGGCGCCGCGGGCGCCGGCAGCGCCGGCCTGGCGGCGCGCGTCAGATAGAGGGTGAGGGTGAAGGTCGCGCCTTCTCCCGGCGTCGACTCCGCTTCCAGGTCTCCGCCCATGGCTTCGGCGAGGGCGCGGGAGATGGCGAGGCCCAGGCCCGTACCGCCGTAGCGCCGGGTGATCGAGCCGTCGGCCTGCTGGAAGCGCTCGAACAGGCGCGCCTTCACCTCCGGCTGGAAGCCGATGCCGGTGTCGCTGACCGTCAGGGTCAGGCGGGCGCGGCCGCGGGCCTCATCCCTGGCCGCGGCCTTCAGGCCCAGGCGCCCGGCCGAGGTGAACTTCACCGCGTTGGACAGCAGGTTGCAGAGGATCTGGCGGACCCGCACCGCGTCCCCGACGAAGGCGCCCTGCGCCTCGGGCGCGATATCGATGTCGAAGCCGAGGGCCTTGCCCTCGACGGCCGGCCGGAAGAGGGCCGCCGCCGATTTCAGGCAGTCGCCGAGGTCGAAGGGCTCGGCCTTGAGCTCGATGCGGCCGGCCTCGACCCGGGCCAGGTCCAGCACGTCCGCAAGGATGGCCTCCAGCGTCTGGCCGGAGGTTTCGATCAGCCCGACCATCTCGGCCTGGGCGTCGGTCAGCGGCGTCTGGGCCAGGGCCGAGGCCACGCCCATCACCCCGTTCAGCGGCGTGCGGATCTCGTGGCTCATGTTGGCGAGGAACTCGCTCTTGGCGCGGTTGGCCGCCTCGGCGGCGTCACGGGCCCGCATGATCGCCTCTTCCGAGAGCTTGCGGGCGGTGATGTTCTTGAGTACGCCCAGCACGCCGTCGACGGCGCCGTCCTCGCCGTACACGAGCTCGGCCGCCGAGAAGGCCCAGACCAGGCGGCCGTCCGGCGGGTTCAGGCGGTACTCGGTGCGGAAGGGTCTGCCGTCCTGCAGATGGAGTTGCCAGGCTGCGACGGCGGCAGGGCGATCCTCGGGGTGGACAGTGATCCACATGTCCCGCGCCAGATCGTCATAGCTCAGAGCTCCGCCGAAAAAGGTGTCGGCGGCCCCGTCGACGCGCAGGGTCCGGGTGCGGAAGTTGACCTCGTAGACCAGCACTTCGGCGATATCGAGCGCCAGCGCCAGACGCTGGGTGGATCGCTCCGCCTGTTCGAGTGCGGCAATGACGCTGCTGATGTCGTGTGACATCGAAACCACGCCGCCGACGTTGCCTTCTCCATCCAGCCAGGGACTGATTGTTGCGCGTAGCCAGCGATCAGGACGACCGGGCAGGGGCGCGCTGATCCGCTCCCCGACCACCGTCTCCCCTGCCAGAGCCCTGGCGTAGACGTCCTGGTAGAGCGCATAGGTGCTCGGGAACAGCTCGGCCATCGTTCGGCCTACCGCCTCTTCCTCGGTCAGTCCTTTGTCCCGGCTCCACTCCTCGTTGACATAAACGTAGCGCAGGTCCCGGTCGGTGACGCCCAGCGATGCGGGCGACCACTTCATGATCGCCTCCTTGATCGCCGTGGCGGCGCGGGCCTCGCGCGCCGACCCCTCGGCGAAAAGCCCCGCCCGCAGGCGCTCGATCGCCTCAGCCAGCAGGGCGGCCAGATCGGCCAGATTGGCCATCAGCCGCTCGTCGCGCGCCCGGGGCCGGTCGCCCACGACGCACAGGGCCCCCAACCGGGCGCCGTTGGACAGTTCAATGGGCGCATTGCAGTAGAAGCGCGCGTAGGGCGGGCCCTTGACCCAGGGATGGTTCGGCCATTGGGCCGCCACATCCTCCCGCCAGACCGCGCCCTCGTGCAGCGTCTGGGCGGTCGTGGAGTCGGCGAGGCCGGCGAACCCTTCCGGTGCGCCCTCGAAGCCGGACATCCAGACCCGGTCGGCGTCGACCAGAACGACATAGGCGAACGGGGAATCCGAGGCGCTGCGGGCCAGCCGGGTCACCCGGTCGATCACCGGGCGCAGCGCGACGAGGTCCAGCGCCCGAACCTCGGCGAGCCTTTGCGCTTCGTCGTCAAAAGGCGCGAGTGGCGCCATGCCAGACTTCCCCCGGTCAGATCAGGGGAACACTGATCGGCGCGTGGTTAATTTAACGTGCGCGCGCCACCGGTTTTGACATTGGCGTCAGAGCAACTTGATTTCGCGCAGGCGCTGCATGAGGAACGCGTCCGCCGTAATCGGCTCCGGGTAACGGTCGGGGTTCTCCGCCGTGGCGCAGCCGGGCAGGGTCCTGATCTCGTGGTCCGGCGCGAAGTGCAGGAAGAAGGGCGTCGAGTAGCGCGCGAAGCCGCGGCGCTCCGGGGGCGGATTGACCACCTGATGGATGGTCGAGGGCAGGACGTGGTTGGTGGCCCGCTCCAGCATGTCGCCGATGTTGCAGACCAGGCAGCCGGGCGGCGGGTTGATCGGCAACCACTGGCCGTCGCGATCCTTGACCTGCAGCCCGCCTTCCTCGGCGCCCAGCAGCAGGGTGATGGCGTTGATGTCGCCGTGGGCGCCGGCGCGGACGCCGGTCGCATCGGCCGGGATCGGCGGGTAGTGCAGCAGGCGCAGTATGCTGTTGCCCTCCGCCACCGCGTCGTCGAACTGCTCGCGCGGCAGGCCCAGGT
>JBIKII010000141.1:0-8413 GCA_044361705.1 Caulobacter sp. | reverse complement strand
TCCTCGATACCGAACCGAGCGCTATAGACCCTCGAGGCCAGCACCCGCTCCATGTCCTCGGCGGCGATCTTCTCCAGGCCACCCTCGATCACGGCCGAGCCTGCCCAGTACATGGACTGGCGGTCGGCGGGCTGGGCCAGGAGGCCATCACCGATCCGGACCTTCGCCAGCACCTGGTCATCCCGGAACTTCGTCGGCTTCACGGTCAGACGGACGCCGTTCTCGAACCGCACGAAGACCGCGTCCAGATCAGTGATGTCACGCTGTTCAGCGACCTTCCCGACGGGCCCGAACGACTCGTAGGGCCAGGCTATCTGACGCGGCGCGGCCGGCGCGCTGACGGCCAGCTTGCGCGAGCTTTCGAAGGCCTGGGCGACCGCCCGCTCTCCGCCTTCGATCGGGGTCGGGGTGGCGACGAACACCAGCGGCCCGCCGCCCGCGAAGGCCGACTTCAGCGACTCCGAGACGGCGGTCGCCTTGAGATCCTTCACGACGGCCTCGAACAGGACCAGATCCTGGGCCGGGCTGGTGATCACATCATTGTCCGTCAGCGTTCCCACCAGCTGATTGGCGAGCGACGGGGTGCGACGCGTGGCGGCGGCGGCGGCGCGGGTCTTGAGGGCTTGCCGGTACTCCTCGATCTCCCGGTCCAGCTCGTCCTGCCGCACGCCAAAGAGCGTGGCGCGGCGCTGCTCCTGTTCGACAGCGGTCAGGGCTTCCTTCCACGCGCCTGGTCGGGCGGTCACAGCCAGCGTCGTCACCTTGGCGGCCTTCACCTGGTTGCCGGAGAAGGCGCCTGCGCTCAGGAAGGGCGCGTCGCCCCCGCGGGCGATCGCCTCCAGGCGGCGGTTCAGGACCGCAAAGCCGAGCTGTTCAGTCCATTGCCGGCGGCGCTTGGCGACCGAATCCCCGGACAGGTCAGGGGCGCTTGTCCATCCGATCTGCAGGGTGGTCGACGAGCCGGGCTCGACGACGATCATGGTTTCGAGATCGCGCTTCGCGACGGGTCCCATGGCCGGGTCGTTCCCGTCCGGATGCGGGTTCTTCCAGTCACCGAACGTCGCCTTGATCCGCGCTTCCATGGCGTCCAGATCGAAATCGCCGACGGCCACGAACGTGGCGCGCTCCGGGCGATAGTAGGCATTGTAGAAGGCGGCGAGCTCGGAGCGCGGCGCGGTCTTCAGGACCTCGACCGTGCCGATCGGAAACCGCTCGGGGGGGCGCTGGCCCTCGAGGATGAACCGCAGACGCGCCTTGAACACGCGCCAGCCCGGGCTGTCGCGATTGCGCTCTTCCGACAGGACGACGCCCCGCTCCCGATCCACGGCGGCCGCGTCGATCAGCAGCTCGCTCGCCGTCTCCCGCAGAACCTTCATGGACAGGTCGACGGTCGCGTCATCGGTCTGGGGCAGGTCGAGCTTGTAGATCGTCTCCTCGAAGTCGGTCGAGGCGTTGGTGTCGGCGCCGAAGGCCAGTCCCTGGCGCTCCAGCATCTTCACCATCTCGCCCTCGGGGATGCCCTTCGAGCCGTTGAAGGCCATGTGTTCGAGGAAGTGAGCGAGGCCGAGTTGCGCCTCCGTCTCCATCAGCGAGCCGGCGTCGAAGCGCAGGCGGAAGGAAGCCTGACCCGGCGGCGTGGCGTTCTTGACCAGCGCATAGCGCATGCCGTTGGGCAGCGTGCCGAAGCGCACGCCCGGATCGGCTTCGACATCGGAGGTCGCCTGGGGCCAGGATCCCGGGGAAGGCCGCTTGGGCGCCGCCGCGGCCGGCGGCGTCGCCGGAGCGGCCTTGTCGCCGCTGAAGGGCAGCTTGGGAAGGTCGGGAAGGCGATCCTTGATGCCGGCGCAAGCTGCGAGGGACAGGACCATAGCGGCGGCGAGTGCCGGCCGGATGAAGCGGATCATGCGATGATGGGTCTCGTAAACTCTTCAAGAGCGTTGTCTGTGACATTCGCCGGGGCTCGGGGCGAAGGCAAGGCCGGTTCGTGGCGCGCCTGCGCCCCGTCCGGAGCGGCGTGGGCGCATTGTCCGCAGCATCACGCGCTGATAGCGTCGGTCGTCGGGGTGAAACGGTCTCCCGGAGAGGCTCCGGCCCAAGCACCGTCCGGGTTTCCACATCTGGAGGCGCGGATGGATTCGACGATACAACGGGCGCTCGCATCGCCGTCGCTGCGAGACCTCTTCTTCACCTCACTCCGGATCGGCTGTCTCGGCTTTGGCGGGCCTGCCGGTCAGATCGCGCTCATGCACCGCGTTTTCGTCGTGGAGAAGCGGTGGATCGATGAGCCTGGATACCTTCACGCGCTCAGCTTCTGCACCCTTCTGCCTGGCCCCGAGGCCCAGCAACTGGCCACCTATGTCGGCTGGAGCCTGCGGGGTGTTGTCGGCGGGCTGGTCACAGGTTTGATGTTCATCCTTCCGGGGGCGGCCGTCATCCTTGCCCTGTCCTGGCTCTACGCGTCGCACGGCGAGGCGCCGCTGGTCGCCGCCGCCCTGACGGGGGTCAAGGCCGCCGTTCTCGCGCTTGTCGTCGAGGCCCTTGTTCGCGTGGGCAAGCGGGCCCTGAAAGGGCGCGCCGATCTGTTGGTCGCCATCGGAGCCTTCGTCGCCCTGGCCTTGTTCGGGGCGCCGTTCCCGATCGTCATCCTGGCGGCAGGGGTCCTTGGCCTGCTGCGCCGTTGGGAGGGTCCGGACCCGGACACGCTTCCCGACACCGTCAGGCCGAGATGGCGCGACCTTCTGTTTACGGTCGCGACCTGGACCGTCATCTGGCTGGCGCCCCTGGTCCTGTCGGCCGCCGTTCTCGGTCGCGGGCATTGGCTTACCCAGCTCGGCGGCGTCTTCGCGACCCTGGCGGCGACAAGCTTCGGCGGCGCCTACGCGCTGCTGGCGTGGTTGCAGCAACAGGCGGTCGAGACCCACGGCTGGCTCGAGGCGCGGCAGATGGTCGATGGGCTGGGACTGGCGGAGACAACGCCGGGGCCGCTGGTGCTGGTCAACCAGTTCGTGGGCTTCATGGCGGGCTGGGGGCAGGGCGCCGGCGCGGTCTGGGCCCTGGCCGGCGCAGGCATGGCGCTATGGCAGACCTTCGCGCCGAGTTTCCTCTTCATCTTCGCAGGCGCGCCCTATTCGGAGCGTCTGCGCAGCAGCCGGGCGGCGCGGGGTATCCTGGGCGCTGTCATGGCCGCGGTGCTGGGCGTCATCGCCAGCCTGGCGGTGTGGTTTGCGATCCACGTGCTGTTCGCCCGGGTCGAGACCCTCGTGACGCCCTGGGGATCCCGTCTGGCGCTGCCGGATGTCGCTTCCTTTGATCCGCTCACAGCCATCCTGGCTGTCGCGGCCGGCCTCGCCCTGATGAGGTTCAAGGTCAATGTGGTGCTGGTGATCGCCGGCTGCGCCGCTCTGGGATTGCTGCGCGGCCTGCTCGTCTAGTTGCCCGGACGAGTGACGTAGAAGCTGGCGTTGTTGCCGATGGCGGTCGAGGTGCTGTTGATCATGCGGCCCGCGCCGTTGACCGTCGTCGTGGAGGCGGCCCCCACGTCGGCGCTGTTGGTCTGGGCGTTGCCCACGCTCATCGACCCGGTGCAGCTGGAGCAGCTGTAGGCGGTGGCGTCGTTGCCGACGGCCGTGGCGCGGCTGTAGCCGTCATAGCCCTCCTGGCCTGTGAAGCTGGCGATCGCCTCGACGCCGCCGCCCGTATTGAGCTGGACATTGTCCAGGACGACCGCTTCGCCGGTGTTCCCGGCCAGGGTTGAGTTGCCGACGGCGTAGGCCGTCGCGTAGCCGGCGCCGAACTGCCAGGCGCTGCCTTCGGCCTGCGCCCGGACGTAGGCCTCATTGTACTGGTTGGCGGCCACGTCCAGCAGTGGGCCCTCATTCACCGCACCGACGATGTTGCCGCCGGCGGTGGCGCTGGTAGAGGCGGTCTGCGCGTTTCCGTAGGCGGTGAACTGACTGGCCTGGACGAGATCGCCGGTGTTGCTCTGGCTCACAGCGATGCGGGCGGCGGAACTGTCTGTGCCGACCAGGCCGACATTGTTGCCGGCGGCGACTCCGGACACGTCCGCCGTCCCCGAAACGTATTGAACCACCGCGCCGCCGTCCGCCAGCACGTCAGCGGCGCTGGTCTGGTTCACGCGCACACCCGCCGAGCCATTGGTCAGGCCCAGGGACGCGGTGTTGGACATCGCGGTGGTGGCGACGCCCAGATCGCCTGCCGAGGCCGTCTCTGCCTCCACATAGCCCTGGGCGGTCACGTTGGGCGAGAAGGTCGCGATCTGCGAGAGCACGCCGGTCATTGTCGACTGGATGACCGAGGCGTCGGCGCTGTTTCCCGTGGCGCTGGTATTGATCTGCGACGACTCGCCGAGGCCGGCCGTTGCGTTGACGGTTGTCACCGCCTGGGCCGATGCGGCCATGGTCTGGTTGGAGGTGATGGCCATGTCGACGCCCTCGGCGAGCACGCTGTTGCCTGTCGCGTTCGTTTCCGCGCCGACGCCTTCCTCGACCTCGACCACATTCAGGGTCTGGCTGGAGAAGATGTCGCCGAGCTGGATCTGGTTGTTGAGGACCGTGGCGTCCTGGGCGTGGCTAGTAGCGGCCGCGCAGACCACCAGCATCGGGAGCACGGCGATCGCTCCAGCGAGACGGTTCTTCGCGGGTCGAGGCATTGTTGGTCCCCAGGTTGTTGTACGCGGGCGTGAAGCCGCCGGTGACGCCGAACGTGCCGCCGCCCAGCGGGTCGCTGGTCAGGCAGGATTGCGGGCCGGGCATGCCGTAGAGGTTGGCCGACATTTCGACGACAGCCCGCTCCACCAGGGCGCGCACGCCGAGTTGCAGAGGCTCCAGCGCGCCTGAGCCCGCCGAGACGTCGAAGACATTGCCGTTCAGGAAGTCGAAGAGGCCGATACCGATCTCTCGACCGACAATCTGCTTCTGATAGGAGATGACATCGACCACCTCGAGCGTGCGGCTGTTCACCAGGCGCAGGTCCATGGCGATGTTCATCACGAAGACACGGTTGCGGAAGCTGCCTTTCAGGCCGTCCGAGTCGGTGTCGCCGCCGGCCGCGTCCATCCCGGTCGAGCGGATGTTGTAGTTCAGCTCGGTGATGCCGCCGACGACGTGGAAATCCGACCCGGGCATCTGGCCCGAGTAGATCTTGCGCGGCTCCGACGGACCTTCGGCAGTCGGTGTCGCCCCGTCGCCGATCAGCTTGTTGTTGGTGTACTTCAGTTCGAGTTCGGTCACCGAGGTGTCGAACCGCTCGACCATCGGCATGCCGGCCTTGGCGAAGGCGCTCATGGCCATCAGCGACGCGCCTTGCGTCAGTTTGCGGCCCGAGCCATCGGCCTCTTCCTTGCCGGTGTAGTCCCCGATGCGGCCGATCGCGATCCGCGGCGCGCGCAGATTGTACTGGCGCGCATACTGACCGATGCAGACCAGGGCCAGGGAGTAGGGCGTCGGGTTGGAAGTGACCGGCGCGGTGCCAATGGGCTTGGCGTAAAGACCGCTCGGCCCGGCGACCGGCGCCGCGCAGGCCGACAAGGCCAGGGCGCAGGCGGAAAGGGCGGCGCCAGCCCTGGTGCCGGACAGGATGGTCATCAGTTGCCCCCGACGCCGCCGCTGGTGCTCGAGCCCGCGGTGACATTGCCGTTGTTGGTCTGGCTGGAATTGACGATGACCGTGTTCCAGCTGCCCTGGGTCACGACCACGAGGTTGTTGCCGATGGCGGTCGACGACCCGCCGAGCGCACCGACACCCGACATGCTGCCCGAGACGCCGCCGCCGCCGGCGCGGGCGAAGACGCTCTGATCCTCGCCGGTCTGGATCACGCCGTCGACGATCAGGCGGTTGCCGTTCGCGTCACGCCCTCCGAAGTCAACGAGACGGTTCTCCTCGCCCGGCGCGCGACCGTATCCCGCGTTCATCGATGCGGAGTTGGCGCTCATTGTCTGGGCGCTGGCGACCGAGGCGGCGCCAAGGCCTGCGACGAGGGCTATGGCGGCCATCTTCAGAGGGGTCGCGACCATGGCGGGAACTCCATACGGACAATCGGGCGTCGCTGTCGGCAAGCAATGGGCGTGCCAAAACAGGACAGCGGACATCCTGACGCCGAACCTCTCGCGATTTGGTTAAGGAATGGGGGCTCCGCGCGTCCGGCCCTCGTCCCGCGGAGCTGCGGGCCCGCACGGGCGCTCCGCCACTTTACTAACTACAGGCACACCTTGCCTGGTCGACCCACGGCGACGTGACGTGACGCGCATTGATTCCCGGGCCGTATTGGGAGACGCTTCCTCAAAGAGGAAAAGTGAGGGAGGAGAAGGCGTGCTCGTTTCACAGATCCTGAAGGGCAAGGGCGACCTGGTTTTCACGGCCGGACCCGGAGAGACGGTCGGCGCGGTGGCTGCGTTGCTACATTCCCGCAAAGTCGGCGCGATGATCGTCATGGAGGGCGAGAGCGTCGCCGGCATCGTCTCCGAACGCGATATCGTCCGGATGGTGGCGGAGGAGGGCGCGGGCGCGCTCGGCAAACCGGTCAGCATCTGCATGACCCGGGACGTGGTCTTCGCCAGCCCGGATGAAACCGTCGACTCGCTTCTTACACGGATGACCGATCGCCGGATTCGGCATCTGCCGGTGCTGCGGGATGGTCGGCTGGCGGGGATCGTGTCGATCGGCGATCTGGTGAAGCACAAGATCAATGAAGTCGAGGCCGAGGCCGATGGTCTGAAGGCCTATATCGCCGCCGGCTGAATCGGGCTGGTCGTCGGGATCTCGGCGGCGCCGGCCCGGGCCGCGTCCGCTAGGCTGTAACGGTCCAGGACGTCTGAGGTGGCGTCCCTGGCGCGGAGGAGCGCCTCGCGAAGGGAGCAGGTGGCCAGGTCCGGACAGTCGTCACACTTCCGGAACGCGGTGCGACTCACGCAGGGGGCAAGGGCCAGGGGGCCGTCGATCACCCGAATGACCTCGGCGAAGGTGATCGAGTCGGCCGGCCGCGCGAGGACATAGCCGCCGAACTTGCCCCTCCGGCTCCGGATCAGGCCGCGCCGGGACAGCTCCAGAAGAATCGCCTCGAGAAACTTGCGCGGCGCATCGGCGGCCGCCGACAGGTCGGACGCAGTCATCTGCGCGCCGTCCTGACGCGCGAGCTCGACGAGCGCACGCAGGGCATAACGGGCCTTGTGAGACAGCATTCTTGTCCTGACGCCTCCTTGCATGTGTCATGGCAGGGCGGGGAGGGGCCGTGCAAGCGCCTATAAGATGAAGCGGCGTTCCCGGGCCGGACCGTCCGCCCGCGCCAGCTCCCGGAACGCTGTTTCCTACAAAACGCAACGGCGGGGGTTGCCATCCAGCGAGGCTGCCGGATATACGCCGCACCTCGCTCGGGGCCACGGCCAACCGGCGCGGATCGAGAACCGAAAGGCCCTTGATTTTCGCAGGTTCAGCCGCTAGGTTCCGCAGCCTCAATCGACTCGGTGATGGTATCCAAGAGGGAAGCTCCTCAGCGGCCCGTCATCCTGTTTGCGCCCTACGACAGGCCTCTGGCCCCGAGTTGGCGAAAGCAGAAAAGAGCGGTTGACGGAGGATCGCTGCTTCGCCTAGAAGCGCCGCTCCTCGCCGGGCCGGAAGTTTTCGGAACGGCACTTCAAGAGAACAGGCCTTACTTTCTAAGTAGAGCCGGTTGACTTGAAAACGGTGTTTCAATAGAGACGCCGCTCCCTGGTTGATCCGGAAAGTTTCCGGAAAAGTCGGGGCAAGGAAATTGGTTCCCTCTAGTAAGGAACTGGTTGACTTGGTTCTGCGGTTTCCTTAGAGACGCCGCTCCTGCTTCTCCGGCTCGCCGGGCGGGCAGGTCCGAAGAAACCGGAACGCTTCGAAAGAAGCCGGTTGACACGGAAAAGCGGAGCGACTAGATACGCCGCTCCTCGCCGCCACCGGGCGTAAAACGGTGGGGCCGGAACCATCCGGTCGGGTCTTTGACATCGTTGATTTGGAAAGAGAAACGCAGGCGGCGGCGTGCTGCGGACAGAGCAAGTCTGTCCTCGATACGCTGACAATTGCGGTCTCTTGAAAGACACCATGAATATCGGTCGAACGCTTCGGCGGTCGGCCAATGTGAATGGGAACTCGTCAAGATACTATGCAAACACCAGAACGCGATCCGGGGCTGCCCGCCCTGGATCAAATGATGGGTTAGCGGTCAACTCAACCTGAGAGTTTGATCCTGGCTCAGAGCGAACGCTGGCGGCAGGCCTAACACATGCAAGTCGAACGATCCTTCGGGATAGTGGCGGACGGGTGAGTAACACGTGGGAACGTGCCTTTTGGTTCGGAACAACTCAGGGAAACTTGAGCTAATACCGAATGTGCCCTTCGGGGGAAAGATTTATCGCCATTAGAGCGGCCCGCGT
>JBIKII010000339.1:0-8448 GCA_044361705.1 Caulobacter sp. | reverse complement strand
CCGGCGTATCTGACAGTCCCGGCTGACGTCATGCAGACAGATACCCACTAAACTCGCATGAGAGGAAATTTAAAATGGCTTCTACTACCTTCTCCGGCCCAGTAACGTCCACAAATGGCTTTATTGGTGCTTTGACCGGCAACGTAACAGGCAACGTAACAGGCAATGTTGCAGGAACTGGCCGCGTAACGCATGCCACAACCGCCGCAATCAACGCCACAGCTACAGCCACCGCAGCAGAAGTTGCTACTGGCTACATTACCTCAACTTCTGTTGGAACAGTCACCATCACGCTGCCAACAGGCACCTTGTTGGGCGCAGCTCTAAGCGCAGCTAAGGGTACAATTTTTGATCTGTATGTTGACAACACCGCAGGCGCATCTGTTGTGACTGTTGCTGTTGCCACCAACGGCATCTTGTCTAGCGGCGCGGCTGACACCCCCGGTAGCTTTGGTGACCTGACAATTGCTGCTGGCGCAACAGGCTTGGCTCGTTTCACCATCATGTTCTCCAGCGCAACGGCTTACGTGTTCACACGTACCGCCTAATAGCTTAATATTTATCTGGGGCTTGTCCCCAGATTTTAGGAGATAACCATGGCTGATAACGTAACGTCACAAACAATTCTTGACGGTGAGCGCCTGTTCATCGGCAAGTTTACTAACATTTCAGATGGCACCGGCGAAACCGCCGTTGTCAAAGTTGATGTCTCTACGCTGAGTCCTAACTCGTTCGGATTGGCGTGTAACGGTGTCAAGATCAATAAAATCTGGATGGCCGCACACGGTATGGAAGTTCGTATCCTTTGGGATGCAACCACAGACATTTTAGCTTGGCAAGTTACTTCAAACGGTCCATATTTGATGGACTTTTCGTCTTTTGGCGGTATTCCAAACAACTCAGGCGCAGGCAAGACAGGCGACATCGCTTTCACTACGCATGACGCCACAGCTGGCGACTCGTACACGATCGTGCTTGAATGCCTCAAAACCTACGCTTCCGCTTGAGATAGGGGCACGCAGTGACTGAAGAAGCCATCAAGACTGCCCGTGAGCTGGCTACCCATGCGTCTGACATCCGGCATTTGCAAGATGATATGGACAAGATGCTGGAGAGCATGAAGACCATGCAAGTAACTTTGACTGCCATTGAAAAAACATTGTCCGAAGCCAAGGGTGGCTGGAAGATGCTAATGTTGGTCGGTGGCGCTGGAGGTGCGGTTGGATCTTTTCTGACCTACCTAGCAAACGGATTGCCATCCAAGTAAACACAAAGGAAACACATCATGTCAGTTGGAAAAGTTAAAGATTTTGATTTTAAATCAGGCAAAATGACTAAAGGTCTTGCCATGGGCGGTAGTGCAAACTGCTACGCCAAAGGCGGCAAAGTCTCTGAGTCTCCACGCATGATGCGCAAAGAAGTCATGGTGCGTGAAACCGTTAAAGCGCCAGCCGCTCCACAGGGCATGCTGCGCAATCGTGGTACGTTGGGCGTTGTCGGCAACAAGAATCCGGGCGAGACGCGCATGAACACAGCGCCCAATTTGCCGGGCGACAAAATGATGATGAAAAAAGGCGGCAAAGCCATGATGGGCGGCGGCATGGCAATGTCTAAGTCAAGCAAGAATTGCTGACCTGTTTGGTCTTTCAGCAATATTGAATTATAATTTTGTCAATATAGGGCGTGCTAAGACAGCAGCCATCTGACTACTAAAATGGGGTTGGCATGGCATATTCCGGCACAGTGAGCACGACGACGTTTAACGCACTGAAAGTGGTAGACCACGCTTTCAGGCGTTGCCGTCTGCCTGCTCAAGCCATATCTGCCGAAATGCAGACGTATGCGCTAGAGTCCCTGTACTTGTTTCTGTCAGAGCTGGCAAGCATCAAAACACCAAGCTGGTGTATTGAGAAGATGATTCTTCCCATGTATGAGAACCAGCCCATCGTCACGCTGCCTAACGGCACGGTTGAAGTTCTCAACCTGAACTACCGCACCATCCAACCGGTGACAGGTGCAACGACAACAACCTCGACGTCATACACAGTTAACTTCACCTCTCAGACTACGGTAAATACGGTGGGCATTGAGTGGTCAGGCGCATCAACTCCGCTAACTTTTCAAGTCAGCACTAACGGAACCGTTTGGGTGACTGTTGGAACTTACACAGGTACAGCGGTTGCAGGTGATATTACTTGGACTGACATTTCGGGAGCGTTGGCCTATCAGTATTTCAGGATTACCTCTACGGCAACTTTTAACTATGCTGTGGTGAGCCTTGGCAACATGCCCCAAGAGATCCCGCTCGGGCAGTTGAACCGAGACAGCTACGTCAACCAGAGCAACAAGGTGTTCCCCGGACGCCCCAGCAACTACTATTTCCAGCGTGACTTGCCGCAACCGGTGGTAAGTCTATGGCCTGCGCCTTTCTCGGCGGCTGAGCAGGCTCAGTTGGTGCTCTGGCGGCATCGTCAGATCATGGACACAGCAAACCTACAGCAAGACGTAGAAGTGCCTCAGCGGTGGCTCAATGCGATTGTTGACAACTTGTCAGCAAAGGTCGCTTTTGAGACCGCACAGGTAGACGCGCAACTTTTGCCCGTGCTTGAGCAAAAAGCCGCCGCGAGCTTACAGCGTGCGTGGGACGGAGACAATGATGGCTCGCCCATCCAGATCAACCCCGGCATTGGGGTGTACACAAGATGAGCGTCTTTCTTGACCCAAGCGGACAGGCCACGTATGGTATTGCCATATGCGGTAGGTGCTCGCGCAAGATGCTACTTGCTGAGTTGTCGCCCGATCCGAATTACCCCGGCCTGATGGTTTGTGAGGAAGACCGAGATGAGTACGACCCGTACCGCCTTGCGCCTCGTCGCCCTGACCAGATTGTCCTTCCGTTCAACCGCCCTGACACACCGATTAACACTCACCCCGCTGGTGTAATTCAAGAAGCTGGTGATGAGTTCTTCATTACTGAAGACGGTGACGGCTATCTGGAGTTCTAAATGTCTGATGTACCTAGTAATCTAATACCGACCAGAATTACGCAACTGCCAGTTGCGCCGGTAGCTGATGCAAACAGCTTGATGATGATTGTCTATCAAGGCAACAATTATCAAATTCGCGTGGGCGACTTGCTCAGCGTTGCTGGCGTGCCTGTAACCACGCAAGTGATTGCCGGTACGGGCATGACCGGTGGCGGTCAGTTGACGGGTAATGTGACCTTGAGCATTGCCAACGGTGGTGTAGGTTCTACTCAACTTAATGCAACTGGCGTAACTTCTGGCGTGTACGGTAACGCTACAAATATTCCAGTTTTTACCGTTGACACAAATGGTCGCGTGACCGCTGCAACCACAGTTCCGGCCACCATTTCTGGCTACGTTCCGACTACGACCCAAGTTATTGCTGGCAACGGCTTGACAGGCGGCGGTGCGCTTAATGGCAACGTCACCCTTGCAGCAAGCTACAGCGCAAGTGCGCCTGAATTTGGTTTTCAATCCGGCTCTGCTGGCGCAGCAAACACTTTAGCTCGTAGCGACCACAAGCACCCTGCGGTTGACTTGTCTAATGATGATCAAGTAGACAATCTTCTTGGGTTGGGCAATGGCGGTACAGCAAAAAGTTTGGTAGCTGCGGCTGGCGCTATTGTTTGGTCTGGTGCTGACGGTCTGTACATTGGCCCTGTTGGGCTTTCAGGTCAGGTGTTGGTCTCTGGTGGTACAGGAGCGCCTACGTGGGGTTCTGCGCTGATTGTTTCTGATCAGGCTGCTAATGTGGTCTACGCTGGTCCTGCGGCGGGTGCTGCGGCTCCTACCGGCTTTAGATCGTTAGTCAACGCTGACTTGCCAGCCTCGGGCGTGGCGGCAAACACCTACGGCTCAACCACGGCCATCCCTGTGTTGACGGTCAACGCTAAAGGCGTGATCACAAGCGCCACAACTGCAAGTTTTACTGGCGGCTTGTCGTACCAAGGATCTTGGAATGCATCGACCAACACGCCTACATTGACTTCTAGTGTTGGTGTAAACGGCTACTACTACATTGTTTCCGTTGCTGGCTCTACCAATCTGAATGGCGTGACTGACTGGCAGGTCGGTGACTGGGCTATCTTTAACGGCTCCACATGGCAAAAGATTGACCAGACCAACTTGGTCAGTTCTGTCAACGGTCAAACGGGCGTGGTCAGTATTGCTTACGCAGATTTGGCCGGTACTATTCCAACTTGGAACCAGAACACAACGGGTACTGCTGCAGGTTTGTCTACAACATTGGCTATTGGTTCTGGCGGAACAGGACAAACGACTGCAAGTGCAGCGTTTAATGCTTTGTCGCCAATCACCACGACCGGCGACCTGATCCTTGGAACTGGCGTCAACACTGCAAGTCGATTGGCAATTGGAGCTAATGGTTATTTGCTGACATCTAATGGAACCACAGCATCATGGGCGGCGGCTCCTGCGGCGGGTGTGACCTCGTTTGCAGGCGGGACTACAGGGTTAACCCCAGCGTCTGCCACGACTGGTGCAATCACTTTAGCTGGCACATTGATTGTTGGTAATGGTGGTACCGGTGCGACAACCTTGACGGGCTATGTCAAAGGCGCGGGTACAACCGCGTTAACAGCGTCAGCAACAATTCCAAACACAGATATTACGGGTTTGGGAACCATGTCTACGCAGAATGCAAACTCTGTGGCTGTGACAGGTGGCGCTATTGACGGGACAGCTATCGGTGTAACAACTGCATCAACCGGTGCTTTTACAACAGTTTCTGCCTCAGGTGTTATTACATCAACGGTGACAACTGGAACCGCCCCGTTCACCGTAGCTAGCACAACTCAAGTAGCAAACTTAAACGCAGCCACAGCTGGAACCGCAGGTAGCGCAACAACAGCAACTAATCTTGCAGGCGGTGTGGCGAGCCAGATACCTTATCAAACAGGTTCAGGGGCAACAGCTTTCATTGCTAACGGAACAGCGGGTCAAGTCTTGACGTCTGCAGGAACCGGTGCACCTGCATTTGGCGGTATCTCAGGAGGCACATTCTAATGATTGAAGACCTGATTGAGCGCATGTTCCACGCTAGAAATGCAGCTCACATTGCGCACTGGAAAACCAAGTCCTATGCCGAGCACAAGGCTCTTGGGCACTATTACGAGGATGTGATCGAGAAACTTGATGACTTGATTGAGGCCTACCAAGGCACTTTTGGCATCATCGGCAGCGTAGCCGAGCAGGAAAAAAACGTCTCCAAAATGATCCATGACGATATAATTTGGCTTAACGAAAACCGTGGCAAAGTTGCTCAGGGTGTTCCAGCCTTAGAGAACATCGTTGATGAACTCACAGGGATGCACATGAGAACCCTTTACAAACTTGAAAACTTGAGGTAACACTATGGCAGCGTCAGGCTTCACACCCATTCAACTCTATCGCACTACGACAGGGGCGGCTGTGCCTTTGGCGGCTGACTTGCTCCCCGGTGAGCTTGGCTTTAACATTGCCAACACCGACATGGCGCTGTACGCCGAAAACGCATCAGGCACTGTTACGCGCATCATGAACAATCCTGCTGGATTGAAGTACCCCACGGCTGATGGCACAGCAAATCAAGTCATTAAAACTGACGGTGCTGGCAACCTCGCCTTTGTAACCCCTGCAAGCGGAGCTACCAAAGGTCAGGCTATCGCTTTTTCGATTATCTTTGGCCTGTAAGGAGTCATCATGGCAAACCCAAATATTGTTAACGTAACGTCCATCCTTGGCACGACAACGTACCTCACCCCCGCGAACACCACGGCCAACACCCTGCTGTCCAACGCTGCATCGTCTGGTCTGGTCTTCAAGATCAACCAGATCGTGTGCGCGAATGTGAACGGCACTTCTGCTGTGAACGCAACCGTGGCGATCAACAACGCTGCTGCTGGTGCTGGTACGAACTTCCCTGTCATCTCTACGATTGCAGTGCCAGCCAGTGCGTCTGTGATTGCGGTGGACAAGACAACGGCCATCTACCTGATGGAGAACTCATCCATCGTGGTGACTTCTGGTACATCGAGCGGCATCACTTACACAATCAGCTACGAATCTATCGCTTCTTAAAATTGGAGTAGCCCGTGAGCATACGCCAATACAATCTAGGCAGCATCGTCAAGCCGGGGTTTAATCCTCTGGCTGCGCCTACGCCATCGTATACGTATTACATGTATAGCTGGGGTCTAAATTCTTTTGGACAGTTAGGTCTTGGTAACATTACAGATTACTCTTCGCCTAAACAAGTTGGGTCTTTAACTAATTGGTCTACAGGCGGAACTAATACAGGAAGAGCAACACTTTTTGTTAAAACAGACGGCACTCTTTGGGGATGGGGAAAAAATGATGTTGGGCAACTTGGTTTAGGAAATCTAACTAATTATTCTTCGCCTAAACAAATTGGCGCATTGACCGCTTGGTTAAATGTTGCAAATGGTTATAGATTTTCTTCTGCTGTTAAAACTGATGGCACTTTATGGTCGTGGGGGCAAAATAACCAAGGTCAACTTGGTCTAGGCAATGCCACAACGTATTCATCTCCAAAACAAGTTGGTGCTTTAACTGCATGGTTAAAAAGTACGGCTGGTAATTATTTTTCTTTAGCTATTAAAACAAACGGTACGTTGTGGTCATGGGGCGCTAACAACAATGGTCAGCTTGGTCTTGGAAATACTACTAACTATTCTTCCCCTAAACAAGTTGGTGCATTAACTAATTGGTTAAGTATTACTGCTGGAGAGTACAGTTGCATAGCAATTAAAACTGATGGCACACTTTGGAGTTGGGGAAAAAATAACTATGGTCAATTAGGATTTGGCAATACAACCTATTATTCTTCGCCTAAACAAATTGGCGCTTTAACTACGTGGAGCAAAGTAAGCGGCAGTTCTCAGGTTACTGCGGCAATTACTACGGCTGGCGCATTATTTACGTGGGGCCGTGGACAATTTGGTCAAACTGGGTTGGGGAATACGACTTCATATTCTTCACCAAAACAAGTTGGCTCTCTTACCAACTGGTCTGTAATAAATGCAGTAAACATTCATTGTCTTGCTGTAAAAACTGATGGCACTTTATGGTCGTGGGGTAGAAATGCAAATGGTCAGTTAGGGCTTGGAAGCACTGTAGATGTGTCATCTCCAACGCAAGTTGGCGGGTTAACCACGTGGGGTACGCCGTATACCGGCTCAAATTACTCCTACGCTCTCTTATACTGAACATATTATGCCAGTCTCATACCCATACACCCAATACTCAGGCATCTGGACAATGCAACAGGTGAACTCTGCTATATCTGCGGGGACTTGGCCTGCCGCGCCGGGGCCAGCGTTGTTTAGTTGGGGCTGGAATAATTCTGGCGCATTAGGTCTTGGCAATACAACAAACTATTCATCACCCAAGCAAATAGGATCTTTAATTGTTTGGGATAACGTATCTACCGACAATAGGGCAAGTAAAGCCATTAAAACTGATGGCACACTATGGACTTGGGGTGTAAATAATTACGGACAACTAGGTCTTGGAAATACCACATCCTACTCAAGCCCTAAACAAGTTGGCGCGTACACTAATTGGCGTAGCACTGCCGGTTTATATGAGGGTTCAACTATAGCCATTAAAACTGATGGCACTCTATGGTCATGGGGTAATAACTTTTATGGAGCTTTAGGTCTTGGCAACACAACCTCTTATTCATCCCCTAAACAAGTTGGTGCGCTAACTACATGGCTTAATATTGCTGGCGGGAATACGCATGCCATAGCCGTAAAAACTGACGGCACTTTATGGACATGGGGCCAGAACAACTTAGGACAATTGGGCTTAGGAAATACCACAAATTATTCCTCACCTAAACAAGTAGGCGCGTTAACTACGTGGTTAAATTTGGTGGCTGGGGCATACTTTACTTTAGCCATTAAAACAGACGGAACCCTTTGGTCATGGGGGCGCAACCAAAATGGGCAATTGGGTCTTGGTAATACAACCTATTATTCAAGCCCAAAGCAAGTTGGAGCTTTAACTACTTGGCTAAAAGGCTCTTCGGATAATGAATTTTCAATGGTCACTAAAACAGATGGCACATTGTGGGGGTGGGGCGAAAATTCCCAAGGCCAACTTGGTCTTGGTAACATTACAAGCTACTCTAGCCCCAAGCAAGTTGGTTCATTGACTACTTGGTCAAATGTGGCGGTTGGCATATATTACACGCTTGCCACCACAACAAACGGTACTTTGTATGCTTGGGGTGGAAATAATTTTGGTCAGCTAGGCTTGGGAAATACAACTAATTATTCAAGCCCAAAACAAGTTGGATCATTAACTACGTGGCTTAGTATTTCAGCAGGTAGGTACAGTAGCCTAACCATCAAAACGACCTAAAATTTCCCCATGAACAAAACCCTCCACTTCCTCT
>JBIKII010000140.1:0-8539 GCA_044361705.1 Caulobacter sp. | reverse complement strand
GCGTTCGCGGCCTCGGTCGGGCTGGAGCAGGTCGATCCGTCGTTCTTCTTCACCGAGCGGCGCTGGGACGGCCTGGTGAAGGAGCTCGGCAAGCAGGGCCTCCCGGTTCCGCCGCGCCCGGCCGGCGCGCCGTCGCCGCAGGCCTTCCAGCCGATCCCCGACGACCGCAAGTTCGGCACCGTCGGTGTGGTGGCGCTGGACAGCGCCGGCAACGTCGCGGCCGGCACCTCGACCGGCGGCATGACCGCCAAGCGCTGGGGCCGGGTCGGCGACGCGCCGATCATCGGCGCCGGCACCTACGCCTCCAACCAGTCCTGCGCCGTCTCGGCGACCGGCTCGGGCGAGTACTTCATCCGTCTGACGGTGGCCCGAGAGATCTGCGCCCTGGTGCAGTACGAGGGCCTTACGCTGCAGCAGGCCGCCGACGAGGTGATCCAGAAGCGGCTGACCGCGCTCGGCGGCGACGGCGGCGTGGTCGCCTTGGCCCCCGACGGCCAGATGGCCTGGAGCTTCAACACCTCCGGCATGTACCGGGCCCGCGCCGCCGAGGGTCAGCCGACGGTGGTCTCGATCTTCAGGGACGAGCCGTGACCCGCCGTCTCGAGGTGTCAGAGGGCGGGGCGATCCGCCATCCAGACCGACAGGAAGTCGCGGTCGAGCGCGTGGCTGAGGCCTCGCAACAGCCGGCCGTCGACCAGTTCACCAGAGTGGTTGTAGACGCCGCCGCCGCCGTCGCGGGTGACGAAGGCGAAGCGCACCGCGCCCCAGTCGCGGGTGATGCGGCCCTTCTCCATCGGGCTGCCGTAGAAGGTCCCGGTGATGCGGTCGTCCTTTACCGCGGTGATCACCATCTCGGCGTAGTAGGGCTCGTCGCCGGGCTTGTTGGTCAGATCGACACGCCAGGCGCCGATCAGCGGCTCCGCCGACGGCGTGCTCCGCGATGCGGCGGGCGCGGCTGCGATCAACGTCAACGCCATCGCGGCGACCATGGCCTTGCCGATCATTCCATCACACTCCATTCCGCCGCTTTCCGAGGGATACGATGAGCAAGCGAAACTGGATCCCGGTCCGCGGCGCGCAAGGGCAGCACAGCCGGCAGGCGCACGCCGACCTGCCGGAGGGGACCTATGAGCGGGAGATGTCGAAGGAGGGCTTCTTCGGCCCGGCGGCCTTCCTCTACCACCGTCGCCCGCCGACCGGCTGGACCAGCTTCGAGGGGCCGCTGCGCCCGCGCGCCTTCGACCTGAATGGCCTGAACGAGGCGGCGCCGTCGCCGTGGGACGCGCCGGTGGTGCTGCACAACGCCGCCTGCGAGATGCGCTTCTGGAAGCTGTCGGCGCCCATGCCGGCCCTGGCCCGCAATGCCGACGGCGACCAGCTGCTGTTCGTGCACGAGGGGGAGGGCGACCTCTTCTGCGACTTCGGCCGCATCGCCTATGTCGCCGGCGACTACCTCTACCTGCCGCGCGGGACCATGTGGCGGCTGAGCCCCTCGGCGCCGACCGCCATCCTGACCATCCAGGCGACGAACGGCCACTTCACCCTGCCGGACAAGGGGCTGCTCGGGCCGCACGCGCTGTTCGACCCGGCCATGCTGGATACGCCGGTGATGGACGACGCCTTCCGCGCCCATCAGGCCGATGACGGCGAGACGGCGGTCCACATCAAGAAGCGCGGCCAGGTCTCGGTGGCGACCTATCCCTGGAATCCGCTCGACGCCGTCGGCTGGCACGGTGAGCTCGCCCCCGTGCGGATCAATGTGAAGGACTTCCGGCCGCTGAACAGCCACCGCTACCACCTGCCGCCGAGCGTCCACACGACCTTCCTGGCCGACCGCTTCGTGGTCTGCACCTTCGCGCCCCGGCCGTTCGAGACCGATCCGGGCGCGATCAAGATCCCGTTCTTCCACAACAATGACGACTACGATGAGGTGCTGTTCTATCACGCCGGGGACTTCTTCAGCCGCGACGGGATCGACGCCGGGATGATGACCTTCCACCCCTCGGGCTTCACCCATGGGCCGCACCCCAAGGCGCTGAAGAACATGCTGGTCCAGACCAAGGCCGCCACCGACGAGTACGCGGTGATGATCGACACCCGCGATCCGCTGGAAGTGGGCGAAGGCGCCACGAGCGTCGAGAACGGCGCCTATGTCGACAGCTGGAAGGCGCGGGGATGAGCAACATCGATCCCGATCTCCTCGCCATGGCGGAGGACGAGCTGTCCCGCGCCGTGACGCTGTCCTGGCGCGATGCGTCGAAGGTCACCCCGTGGGGCGATACTTTCGACGGAATTTCGCCTGCGGGGCGAAATGTGCAGGTCGAACGCAACTACCTCTGGTCGGAGGGCGAAGGCGGGGACATTCTGGTCGAGATTGCGGTGTTCGGCGGGCCGTCGCGTTACGACGCGGGGGCCCGGGTCAGCCGGACGATCCGCAGGGGCGGCTAGAACGGCTGTCTGATCAGGGGGAATGGGTATGGTCGGTCATAGCGAGTTTCCGTGGGGGCCCGAGAACGTGCCGGGCCTGCTGACGCCTCTGGGGGTCTTCGGCTGGATTGTCGCCGGGGTGCTGGCGCTGCTGCTGATCGGGGCGATGCGGGGCGAGACCGGGCGGCGACGCAAGGTCGACGAGTCCCAGCTGTCCGAGACCTACGCCCACATCCTCGCCGCCGCGCGCTTTGCGGTGCGGCAGGACGAGTTCGGTATTCTGCGCGGGGCGGACGTCCTGCGGCGGGTGATCCGGACCCATCTTGGCGGCGTGCTGCTGGCCGGCGGCGGCCTCGGCAAGCAGCTCAAGAAGCTCGGCGAGGCGATGGGCGAGAAGGACGACAAGAAGGACGACAAGAAAAAGAAGAAGGATGATCACGGCGCCGGCGGCCATGGCGGCCATGGCGGCCACGGAAAGCACGAGGCCCATCCCGTCGCCGCCGAGCATTCGGCCGGCGCGACCACCACGGTCGCCGAGACCGTTCATGGCCACAGCATCACCCTGAACATCGGCAACGGAAAGCCGGGTCACGGCGATCATGGCGGTCATGGCGACCACGGCGCCGGTCATGGCCACGATGACCACGACGACGAGGAAGAGAAGCCGCCAACCCTCGAGGAGCAGCTGCTGATGGTCCGCAAGGCCGTGCGCGAGTTCGAGGCCTGGTGGAGCGACAAGCCGGCCCGCATGGCCGAGCTGCGCGCCGCCCACGACGATCTGACATCCCCCAAGAAACCTGACCCGGCGCTCGCCGCCCTCCTTGAAGAGAAAAAATGAAGCTAGCGTCCCTCAAGGGCGGCCGTGACGGCCGCCTCGTCGTCGTCTCCTCCGACCTGGCGTGGTTCACGTCCGCCGACGCCATCGCCCCCACCCTGCAGGCGGCGCTCGACGACTGGGACCGGTGCGAGCCCTTGCTACGCGGGCTGGCCACAAGCCTCGACCACGGGGCCGTGCCGCGCGAGCGCTTCCACGAGCATGACGCCCATTCACCGCTGCCGCGCGCCTACCAGTGGGCCGACGGCTCGGCCTATGTGAACCACGTGGCCCTGGTGCGGAAGGCGCGCGCCGCCGATATGCCCGACAGCTTCTGGACCGATCCCCTGATGTACCAGGGCGGCTCCGACGCGTTCCTGGCGCCGCGTGATCCGATCCCGCTGAAGGACGAGGCCTGGGGCTGCGACCTGGAGGGCGAGGTGGCGGTGATCACCGGCGACGTGCCGCTGGGCGCCAGCCGCGAGGAGGGCCTGGCCGCCGTGCGGCTGGTCATGCTGGTCAACGATGTCTCGCTGCGCAACCTCATCCCGGGCGAGCTGGCCAAGAACTTCGGCTTCTTCCAGTCCAAGCCGGCCAGCGCCTTTTCGCCGGTGGCGGTGACTCCCGACGCTCTCGGTGATCGCTGGAAGGACGGCAGGCTGCACGGCGCGCTGGAGGTCGAGCTCAACGGCAAGCCGTTCGGCGAGGCTGACGCCGGCGTCGACATGACCTTCGACTTCGGGACCCTGATCGCCCATGCGGCCAAGACCCGCGCCCTGTCTGCCGGGACCATTATCGGCTCCGGTACGGTCTCGAACCGCGACGCCGACGGCGGTCCAGGCAAACCCATCGACCAGGGCGGTCTGGGCTACAGCTGCATCGCCGAAGTGCGCACCGTGGAGACGCTGCTCGCCGGAGAGGCGAAAACGCCCTTCCTGCGTCACGGCGACCGGGTGCGCATTGAGATGCGCGACGCCAAACGCCACTCCATCTTCGGCGCCATCGAACAGGAGGTGGCGGTTCCGGAAACGTGAGGAGACCCAAGGGCATGGCCTCGAACGTGACGCCGCTGCCGGCGCGAGACGGCGGCAAGGGCGAAGGGCTCGCGCTCGACGACTACCTGCCGTTCCGGCTGTCGGTGGCGTCCAACGGCGTGTCGAGGCTGATCGCCCGGGCCTACGAGGACCGCTTCGGCCTGTCGATCCCGCAGTGGCGTCTGATGGCGGTGCTGGCCGAGGGGCCGTTGTCGCCCCAGGCCATCGTCGCCCGCACCGCCATGGACAAGGTCACCGTCAGCCGCGCCGCCCAGGGCATGCTGACCCGCCACCTCGTGGCCCGCACGGCCAGCCAGTCCGACGGCCGCTCCCATACCCTGGCCCTGACCGAAACCGGCCGCCGCCTGCACGCCGAGATCGCGCCGCTGGCCCTGGCCTATGAGGCCGCCCTGCTGGCGGGCCTGGCTCCGGCCGAGGTAGCGCAGCTGAAACGCCTGCTGCAGCGGCTCGAAGGCGCGGCGGCGCGGTTGTCCGGCGAGGGTTAGGGGCGGCCTTCCTCTCCCAAGAGGGAGAGGAACCCGGCTTTACCCGAACACGCCGTCCCAGCCAGTCCCGGCCAGCGCCTTGTCGACCAGCGCCCGGTCACTCGCTCCCAGCGCCGCGTACTCCTCGCGCAGCCAGCCCAGGCACTTGGCCTGGTAGGCGAACGGCTGCTGACTCCAGGGCTTGCCGTCGATGGCGGTCTCCACGCTTTCTGCGCCGGAGATCACCGCCGCGGCGTTGGCCAGCAGCAGGGGCGCATAGACCCGTCCGGTCTCGGCCAGAATGGCCAGCAGCGTCTCGGGGAGTGCCGCCGGATCGAACCAGCCGTCCTCGGCGATCTCCACCCCGCCCAGATCGTCGGTGGTCCAGACCCAGGCGTAGACGCGCGGCGCGCGCTTCTCGGTCAGGGTCGAGGGCGTGGGGTCCATGTGGGCCAGCTGGGTCAGCTGGCCGAAGACGCCGAAGTCGCCGGCGCCGGGCCGGTCGCCGAGCAGGAAGCGGTGCTGCTTGAGGTGGGTTTCCAGCAGGTCGACGAACCGGACGTAGCTGTCCTCGATCACCGGGCCGGTGACCGCGTTCGAGCCCACATAGCGGAGCCGGCTGATCTGCCGCTCCGAGAAGACCTTGCCCATCGCCGCCAGGGCGTCGTCGCCCAGCGGAGCCGGACCACAGGAGGGCAGCACGCCGGCGGCATGGTCGATGTCCTGCCGGTAGGCCCAGCGGTAGTGGAACATCGCCTTGGTCAGCCACTCGTCGCCGTAGTCCTCGATCAGCGAGTCGAGGAAGGCCAGCGCCGGCGAGGGCGGCCGGATCGAGCGGCCCTCGTAGTCTCCTTCGAAGCGACGGATCAGCGGCGTCGAGTCGGTGACCGCCTGCAGCGCGCCGTCGGCGTCCTTCAGGAAGAAGGTCGGCAGCAACCGCACCTTCGACTTCGGCCAGTCGGCCGGCTCGCGGCCATTGTAGATGTAGCGATAGGGGATCCGGCGATAGCGCAGCACCGCCACCATCTTGCGGGTGTAGGGCGAGCCGGGCGCGCCGATCAGCGGAAGGGCTTCCATCAACAGCTCCTGAGACACGAGGGCGCGGCGAACAGTGCGCCGGGATCAGTTGGCACAGCCTATGCCAATATGTCGTGACGGGACAATCCCTCCCTGAACCGCCGCGCCGCGTTGACCTTGGCCGACGCATGACTAGATTGCCGCCCTCGCTCCCCGGCCCGCCGGGGAACCGCGCCGTGCGGGTGTGGTGGAATGGTAGACGCGGGGGTCTCAAAAACCCCTTCCGAGAGGAGTGTCGGTTCGAGTCCGACCACCCGCACCACAGCTCCATTACCCGGGGCCGGGACTCGGTCTCCGATACCCCCTTGATTTCGGCGACGGCGCTGCATCTACATCGATGCGGTAGCGTAGAGCGTGGATGAATGGACTTGCGTCGGGTTGATCTGGATAGCGGCGCTCCGGTTGGGGGGGCGCTCGAGTCCTGGTTTGATGACCACGAGGCGATGACCGCCTCGATCATGGGCGACGCCCCTGAAGTCGGCGCCGGGTTCAGTGAGGTCGTCTCCGGCTACGCGATCATAAGGACCGAACGCCTCGCGGGCGCGGTTCTGGATCGAACCGGTCGCCCCCTGTTCCTCAACCAGGCCTTCAGGCAACTGTTCGGCGAGACGCCACCGGACCTTTATGTCGCGCTGGAGGCCCTACGGACGCGACGAGCGAGGATCGCCGCGCCGGCTTCCGGAGACGATCACGCCCGAGCCAGCGCAGTCATCTACGCCCCGCTCGATCAGGTCGCAGGCTGGACGCTTCCGGCGGACGTTCGTGCGGCGCTGGATCTACCCGGGGCGGCCATTCTCGCCATGGCGGTGGCCGGGACCGGCGGCGGCGATGCGCTGGACGACGCGTGTCGCGCCTTCCGTCTCACGCCCTTGCAGACCAGGATCGCCGCCGGCCTTGTCAGGACAGGCAACGTCCGCAGCGCCGCGCGCGAGGCGGGGGTCACGTATGAGACCGCCCGGACCGTCGTGGCGGACACAATGCGCCGGGTTGGCGCGCCCCGCCTGACCAGCCTCATCGAACGTCTGGTGCGGCTGTCCTTCGGAATCTGGCCCGAGGGGCGAGACGGGGCCGGCGTCCTGTCCGACGTCTGGGGCCTGACCACCCGGCAGGCGACCCTGGCGCTGCGCCTGGCGGAGGGACAGACCCGGGCCGAGGCGGCGAGGGCGTCCGGCATCTCGGAGTCCACCGCGAAGAAGGATCTCGACGTCGCCTTCGCGGCCCTTGGCGTCCGCACATCGGCCGCGCTGGCGCGGGCCGTGACCGAGATCCGGGCCCTGGCGCTCCTGACCGAGGCGACCCACCACGACGTCAATATCGGCAACGACTTCCTCGAGCCGCTCGGCCTGTTCACCCGTCCCGACGGATCCCACATCGCTTACAGCGACTACGGTCCGAAGGGTGCGGCGCCGGTGCTGGTGATCCATAGCAGTTCCGCCTCCCGGCCCGCGCCCATGACGCTGGTCCGGGCGCTGCAGGCGAGGGGCTTTCGTCCGCTGTCGATCGACCGACCCGGCTTTGGCCTGACCGATCCTGTCCAGGACCGGGAGGCGCATCGGGCCGATCCCTTCGCGGGGGCCTGTCCCGACTTCGTCGCCTTGTGTGAACACCTGAAGCTGCCGCGCGTCGACATCGTCGCCCGCGGCGGCGCCCAGGTGGCTCTGGCCCTGGCGCATGACCGGCCGGACCTTGTCGGTCGCATGGTGCTGGTGAATCCCGATCCGCCGACGCGGCGACAGCAGCAGGAACGGGGGCCCTTTGCGGCGATCAAGGCGGCCTTCCTGCGCCGCCCCGACCTGATCGAGAAGCTCGCGGGTCTGTGGATCACGAGCCTGGGCCGGGGGAGTGTGGAGCGGGTGATTTCCCAGGGGTTCGGCGCCTGTCCGCCCGACGCGGCGGTCATGAGCGATCCCGCAATGCTGGCTGACTACGCGCGCGCCTACCGGATGTTCCTGACCGGCCGGGTCGCCGGCTACGTCGATGAGCAGACCGCGCTGACCCGATGGTCGATGGAGCCGCGTCCAGGCCTGTCGCACTGGCGCGTGCTGCTGGGCGCGCAGGACGTGTTGCACGACCCGGCCTGGGTCCTGTCCTTCTGGCGCGGCGCCCTTCCCGACACGCCGATCGAGGTGCTGGCTGACGGCGGGCGATTCATCGCCCTGAGCCATGCGGATATGATCGCCGATACGCTGGCCAACGCTCCGGCTGCCGCGCCGGGAGCCTGATCGGGCTATCGTCGGTCTGTCGCCCGTCAGATCGGGCAGCTGGCCACTTCCAGCTGCAGCATGGCCAGCACCCGGCCAAAGCCGATGTACTGCCCGGCCATCATGGCCAGCTCCAGGAACTCGGCGTCGCTGAAGTGCCGGCGCATGTGGGCCACGTCGTCGTCGCCGATGTTGTGGTGATCGACCGCCATCTTCTCGGCGAAGTGGATCGCGGCCCGCTCGCGCGGCGTGAATTCGGCGGCGTCGGCATTATCGACTCCCGCCGCGGCCTCGCTCTCGCTGACCACCTCGGGCGCCATGCGCACGGTCTTGCACAGCACGCAGCCGTTCAGGGTGGCGATCCGCAGCCGGATTAGCTCCTTGAGCCGGGGCTCCAGCTGCCCCGCCCCGCCGGTGTGCCAGGGGTAGTAGAAGCCCTGGTAGGCCTCGACCAGGTCCGGCGCCGGGCCGAAAGCGCGGGCGAAGTGGCGGCCCAGCCAG
>JBIKII010000252.1:0-3179 GCA_044361705.1 Caulobacter sp. | reverse complement strand
CTAGGGCCCGGAGTTCTAAAGGCGAGCGGCCGCGTCCGTCGCCCGGATCAGGCCGTCGATGATGCCCGGTTCGGTCGAGGCATGCCCCGCGTCCCAGACGATGTCGAACTGCGCTTCCGGCCAGGCATTGTGGAGCGCCCAGGCGGTCTCCGGCGGCGTGACCACGTCGAAGCGGCCCTGAACGATCCAGCCGGGAATCTTGCGGATCTTGTCGACGTTCTTCAGCAGCCAGCCGTCTTCGTCGAAGAAGCCCCGATTGGCGAAGAAGTGGCACTCGATACGGGCGAAAGCGATGGCGAAGTCGACCTCGTTGAACTTCGGCGGCCGCGCCTCGGGGCCGCGGATCGAGATGGTGTCGCCTTCCCACTGGCTCCAGGCGGCGGCTGCCTCGGCCTGCACCTTGCGGTCGGTGTGGGTCAGGCGACGGTGGTAGGCGGCGATCATGTCGCTGCGCTCGCCGGGCGGGATCGGCGCCTTGAACCGCTCCCAGGCGTCCGGGAACAGGTAGCTGGCGCCGTCCTGGTAGAACCACTTCAGCTCCCGCTGGGTCAGCAGGAAGATGCCGCGCAGCACCAGGCCCGACACCCGCTCGGGATGGGTGATGGCGTAGGCGATGGCCAGGGTCGAGCCCCAGCTGCCGCCGAACACGGTCCAGGTCTCCACGCCCAGATGCTTGCGCAGACGCTCGATGTCCTCGATCAGCGACCAGGTGGTGTTGTCCTCAAGGCTGGCGTTGGGCCGGCTCTTGCCGCAGCCGCGCTGGTCGAACAGCACCGTGCGCCATTTTTCGTGATCGAAGAACCGCCGCATGGTCGGGTTGACCGCCCCGCCGGGCCCGCCGTGCAGCACCAGGGCGACCTTGCCCTTCGGATTGCCGCACTCCTCGTAATAGATCTCGTGCGGGCCGCCGGTGGACAGCCAGCCGAAGTTGTAGGGGTCGATCTCCGGATACAGGCCCCGGCGTGCTGAGGTCTGTCCGACGGCGGGCGCATAGGCTGAACGGTCCATGGATCCGTTCTACCGCCAGGGCGGGGCGGGGGCCAATGACAAAGCGGTAGGGGGACATGCACTTCAGTGCGTGTCCCCATCAGCTAAGCGACGGGGGACACGTACCGAAGACGGTACATGTCCCCGGTCACAGCGGGAACCGCCGTCCCAGCCAGTCGAGCATGATGCGGTTGACCGCCTCGGGCTCCTCCTGCTGGGTCCAGTGGCCGGAGCCCAGCACCAGCTGCTTCTCCAGGTCCGGGATGAGCGCCTCCATGCCGTCGGCGGCGGAGGGCGGCAGGACGGCGTCCTTCTCGGCCATGATCATCAGGCTGGGTTGATGGACGCGGTGCTCGAGGTCCTTCGACGCATGCCAGTTGCGGGTGAAGTTGCGGTACCAGTTGATGCCGCCGGTGAAGCCGGTGCGTTCGAACGTCTCGACGAAGGCTTCGAACTCCTCGTCGGTGAGCAGCGGCGGCCGCGGGTCGCCGGCCGCGTCATAGACCTCGAGCATGTCGACCAGCGCGAACAGGCTGGGGTCGCCCGGCTTGCGCTCGGCAGCGAAGCCGGCGCCGGCGTCCACGGGCGCGCCCGGGATGTCGAACGGCCGCTTCATGAACAGGTTCATGGTCTTGCGCACGTCGCGGTCCAGGACGGCGTCGGCCTCGCCGGGCGTCTGGAAGTGGACGATGTACATCCGCTCGCCCAGCCGGCTGCGCATGATCTCGATCGGGTCCAGCGGCGCGCGCTCGTTGAACGGCGTGTTCATCCCGATCACCCCGGCGACACGGTCGGGATGGCGGATGGCCATGTACCAGACGACGAAGCCGCCCCAGTCGTGGCCGACGAAGATCGCCTTCTCGATGCCCTTGAGGTCCAGCAGCGCGACGAGGTCGGCGCAGAGGTTTTCCAGGGCATAGCTCTCGACCTCCGCCGGGACGTCGGTCAGGCCGTAGCCGCGCTGGTCCGGCGCGATCACCCAGCGGCCCGCGTCCGACATCGCCTTGATCTGGTGGCGCCAGGAGAAAGCCAGTTCCGGAAAGCCGTGGCAGAAGACCAGCGGTACGCCTTCGCCCTCGGGTCCGGCCTCATAGTAGGCCATGCGGATGCCGTTGACGTCGGCATACCGGACGGGCGGCATCATGGTCTGGATGGCGGACATGGACGTTCCCCTGCGTGTTTCGCCGCACGGTGAACGGTGGTCGCCGGGGAAGGCAAGAGGGAGGCGATTGGCAATAATTGCCAAGCACGCTATGGTCCGGCCATGGCGACGCGCAACGTAAACCTGACCGACACCCTGGACGCCTTCGTCGAAGAGCGCGTTAGCAGCGGCGACTATCAGAACGCCAGCGAGGTGATGCGCGCCGGTCTTCGGCTGCTGAAGGCCGAGGAAGACGAACGGGCGGCCAGGCTGGCGAGGTTGAACGCAGCCCTGCAGGTGGGCATCGACGCGATCGACCGCGGCGATTTCGAGGTTGTCGATGACGTCGAAGCCTGGATGGCCACGCGCGGTCGGCGACGGGGCGCTTGAGAGAGCTCCGTCTCACGGGTGACGCCGCCCGCGATGTCGATGACATCCTCGCCTCGAGCGAGGATCGGTTCGGTCTCCGTATCGCTGAAGCCTACCGGGGACTGCTTGTCGCGGCCTTCCAGGATCTGCTGCGGGATCCTTCCCGGCCAGGTGTCGCCTCCCGCGCCGGAATGCCGCCGTGCATCCTGCTATACCACCTGAGGCACAGTCGAAGCCGGGCCGCGGAAGGCGGTGTGCGAATTGCCAGGCCGCGGCATTTCGTGGCGTTTCGTGTCACGCCGACGGCCATCGAGGTGCTGCGCATCCTCCACGACGCCATGGACCTGCCCGTGCATCTCGGCGACGAAGACTGACTATCGTCGGCGTGAGTGTCGGCCTAAACAACCCCACCTTGAGTCAGCCTTCCGACATCGCGGCCCGTCCGCCCGCCACGCCCTGGGGGCTGGTCATCCTGCTGGGCGCCCTGACGGCGTTCGCGCCGATGTCGATCGACATGTACCTGGGGGCGCTTCCGGACATACGCACGTCCATGGGCGCGACCCAGGAGGCGACGCAGCTGACGCTTTCGACCTTCCTGTTCGGCATGGCCATCGGCCAGTTCCTGTATGGACCGGCCTCGGACCGCTTCGGCCGGCGGGCGCCGATCCTGGTCGGGGTCGGG
>JBIKII010000202.1:0-5354 GCA_044361705.1 Caulobacter sp. | reverse complement strand
ATCGAGGGGCTGCAGCTGGCCCGCTTCGTCCAGGCGCTCGGCGGCTGCGCCGGCGCCGTAGTGGCCCGCGCCGTGGTCCGCGACCAGTTCAACCATACCGAGACAGCCCGGGTGCTCTCCTTGCTGACGCTCGTGATGGGCATCGCGCCCATCGTCGCGCCGGCCCTCGGCAGCTGGGTGCTGCTGGTCGCCGACTGGCGGATGATCTTCTGGATCCTGGCGCTGTTCGGCCTGGCCTGCGGGACGGCCGTCTTCCTGCGCCTCAAGGAATCGCGCTCCGACGAGACCGCCGCCCAGGCGCGCTCCGAAAGTCCGGCCCGGGCCTTCGCCGCCCTGCTGCGCGAGCGCCGGCTGCTCGGCTACGCCCTCGGCGGCGCGCTGAATGGCGCGGTGCTCTTCACCTACATCTCCAGCTCCTCGGAGCTGGTCATCAGCATCTACGGCCACACGCCCCAGGCCTTCGGCTGGATCTTCGGCGTCAACGCCGTCGGGGTGATCGGGGCCAGCCAGGTCAACCGCATGCTGCTGCGGCGGATGACGCCGGACGGGGTGCTGCGCCGGGCCAGCCTGATGGCCATCGCCTTCGGCGCTGTCCTGACTCTCGCCGCCGCCACAGGCCTGGGCGGGCAGTGGACGGTGCTGCCGCTGCTGTTCTGCTGCCTGGCCAGCTACGGCCTGATGGCCGGCAACACCATGGCCGGGGCGCTCAGCGTCGATCCACGCCGCGCCGGCTCGATCTCGGCCCTGATGGGCGGCCTGTCGTTCGGCGCCGGAGCGCTGGCCTCCTGGGCCGGCGGCGCGCTGCACAACGGAACCGCCCTGCCGATGGCGGGCGTCATGCTGGCCTGCCTGCTCGGCTCGGCCGCGGCGCTGTGGTTCCTGGCCTTGCCGAAAGCCGATCAGCCCTCGATCTGATCCACCCGCCGCGCCGACCAGGCCATCACCGCCCAGCCGGCCAGGAACAACAGCCCGCCGACCGGCGTCACCGCGCCCAGCCAGCGCGGTCCGCCCAGCGCCATGGCGTAGAGCGAGCCCGAGAACAGCACGATCCCGGCCAGGAAGAGCGCCGGCGCATGCCGCGCCTGTCGCGCCCCGACGTTGATGAAGGTCGCGCAGGCGAGGATCGCCATGGTGTGCATGAACTGGTAGCTGGCCCCGGTCTTGAGCCACTCCTTCGCCTGCGGGTCAGCGATCCCGTGGGCCGCGAAGGCGCCGATGGCGACCGCCAGGAAGCCGCTGATCGCGGCCAGGGTCATCCAGGTTCGCCGGTTCCAGGTCACGCTTCCCCTCCGTCACGGTTGCCTAGTCAGGTTGTCATCGTTCACCTTAGCGGCCTGTAGGCTTGAAACGCTCACGTGAGAAGCGTCGGCGATACGGGAGGAACCAGCATGGCGCTTACCAAAGGCGACGATTTCCCCATCCACCAGACCGCCGAGCCGATCGCCTATTCGGGCACGGACCGGAATTTCTACGACCGCTATTTCTTCAACGGCTACCACCCGGTCGAGGGCGATGACTTCTTCGCCGTCGCCTTCGGGGTCTACCCGCACCTGAACGTCGCCGACGCCTCGTTCGTGGTCGTGCGCAACGGGGTCGAGGTGGCGCTGCACGCCAGCCGTTGGCTGGGCGACCGCATGGACCTGACCGTCGGGCCGGTGAAGATCGAGATCCTCGAGCCGCTGCAGAAGCTCAAGGTCACCGTCGACTCGCCCGAGCACGGGCTGAAGGGCGAGGTGATCTTCGACGGCCGCGCCTTCCCGATCGAGGAGCCGCGCTTCGTCCGCCGCCAGGGCACGCGGACCTTCATGGACTACACGCGCCTGACCCAGAACGGACGCTACACCGGCTGGATCGAGCTGGACGGCGAGCGGCGCTCCATCGACGGCTTCGTCGGCACCCGCGACCGCTCCTGGGGCGTGCGCCCGGTCGGCGCCCGCGACAGCCAGGACGTCGTCCCACAGCAGCTTCCGCAGTTCTACTGGCTGTGGTCGCCCAGCAGCTTCGAGGACGGCAGCTTCTTCTTCCACAGCAATGAGGACGGCGTCGGCCGGGCGTGGAACACGCGCGCGGTCTGGTGCAAGGACGGCGACGGCGAGGACGACTTCGAGCACATGAACGGCGAGGCCGACGTGCGCTGGAAGCAGGGCACGCGCCACGCCCAGTCGGCGGTCATCAAGCTGACCGACGACTTCGGAAAGCCGGCCGGCACCGTCGAGTTCGACCCGATCTACGAGTTCCAGATGATGGGCCTGGGCTACACCCACCCCAAATGGAGCCACGGCCTGCTGCATGGCGAACTGACCGTCGAGCGCGAGGACATCGTGCTGGCGGAGGTCAATCCGCAGCTGCCGTTCAACCTGCACGTCCAGGCGCTCTCCTACGTCACCTTCATCGACGCCGCCGGCAAGGTCCGTAAGGGCCGGGGCGTGCTGGAGCAGCTGGTCATGGGCCCGCACGCGCCGTCGGGCTTCAAGGCGATCCTGGATTTCGCCGAGTGAGCCTGCAGACCCAGCTCGAGGCCTACCTCACCCGCACGCTCGGTGCGCCGGCGGTGGTGACCATGCTGTCGCGCATCCCGGGCGGCGCCAGTCGCGAGACCTACCGCTTCGACGTCGAGGTCGGGGGCGAGCTCAAGCGGCTGATCCTGCGCCGCGACCCGGTCGGCAGCCTGATCGACACCGACCGCCGGCTGGAGTTCCTGGCCTTCCGCTCCTTCTTCGGCAGCGGTCTGCCCGTACCGGAAGCCGTGGCGCTGGAGGAGGAGGGGGCCGAGCTCGAACGGCCCTTCTTCATCATGGGCCGCATCGACGGCGGCAAGGCCCAGAGCCCTTTCACCCTGCCGCCCTACGGCGAGCACGCCGAGACCATCGGCCAGCAGTTCTACAGCCATCTCGGCGCCATCGCCGCCGCCGATCCGGCGACGCTGCCGATCGCCGAAGTCGCGCCGATCCCGCCGCTCGACGGCTGCTGGAAGAAGGAGCTCGACTACTGGGAAGGTGTGATCGACGAGGATGAGCAGCATCCCCAGCCGATCGTCCGCGCCTGCATCCGGCGCCTGCGCGCCAATCCGCCGCCGCCGGCGCAGAAGCTGTCCGTCGTTCACGGCGACTACCGGACCGGAAACTTCATGCACGACGGCGCCGGTAGGATCATCGCCCTGCTCGACTGGGAGATGGCCCATATCGGCGATCCGCTGGAGGACCTCGGCTGGGCCATGGAGCCGCTGTGGTGCTATGGCGAGACCGACCGGGTCTCGGGCATGGTCTCCAAAGCGCAGGCCATCGCCATCTGGGAAGAGGCCAGCGGCCTGACCGTCGATCCCGCCGCCTTCGCCTGGTGGGAGCTGTTCGCGTCCGTGAAGGGGCAGGCCATCTGGACCTCGGCGGCGAAGGAGTACCGCGCCGGCGGCTTCAAGGACCCGGTGCTGGCCCTCTCGGGCTGGTACACCGCCCGTCGCCAGGACGTGATCCTGGCCGACCGGCTCGCCGCCCTGGAGGCGCTGTCATGACCCCGAGCGTCCCCGAACTGCTGATGGG
This sequence comes from Caulobacter sp., assembly GCA_044361705.1. Lineage (GTDB taxonomy): Bacteria > Pseudomonadota > Alphaproteobacteria > Caulobacterales > Caulobacteraceae > Caulobacter. Next base: position 1,818 of record JBIKII010000202.1, on the reverse strand, counting down.
CAACTTCCTGGCCATGCTGGACCCGACGCCGGCGGAGTCCGCGGGCGACTTCATGCAGGCCAGGATCGGCGTCACCGGCATGATCTCCCTGCTCTGCGCCCAGGAAGCCGAACGCGGCATCGAGGCGCGCGGCTGGGAGAACACGGCCATCCGCGCTTTGCTGGCCGAGGCGGCGGGCCGCTACGGCGATCGTTTCGCGCAGGCCGCGGCCGGCGTGGACACCGATCTTTCGCTGGCGGCCATGGACCGCGCCAACGCCGCGCTGCGCACGGCCCTGATCGATCTGCACATCGCCGTCGAGACCGCGCGCGACGCCGCGCTCGATACGCAGATCCGCGCCCTCTACGTGAAGATGGCCGACGCCCGGCGCCTCGACCTGCCGCCGATGCCGGCGAGCTGACTACTTGCGGCCGACCTGGAAGGTCGTGCAGCCTGGCGCACCCCCGACATTGCCTTCCAGCACCAGGGCGCCGTCTGACTGCCGCCTTACGAGCCCGGCCAGGTTGACCATGCCGTAGTTCGCGGGTTGCTGGATCCAGCGCTCGCCCTGCAGAACGATTTGTCCCTGGTCGTTCAGGCGGCCGGTGACCGTGAACTCGCCGTCGGGCACGGACAGGTTCGAGCCGCCCTGCCAGCTGACGCTGCTGAAGAAGAAGCGGCCCCGGATGTAGCCGTCCGTATCGCCGTCCAGGGTCAGCCGCAGGAAGGTCATCCCCTGGCCGCAGGTGTAGCCGCCCTCGAACGCGCCATCGAGGAAGTTGGCGTCGGCGGCGGCGGCGGGGGTTGCGACGAGCGCGGCGGCGGTCGCGAGACTGATCAGGCGCATGGGAGTCCTCCAGGATCGATCCTCGCAGGATCGCCGCGCCGCAAGTCGGCGGCGACCAACGAAAGGGGGGGCAAGACGCTGCCTCTGCGGAAGCGCCCGCTGGTGCATCGCCCGTTCGACTCTGCTAGCGCAGGTCATGCCTCGCGCCCTCCAGCTCGGTCTGTTCTACTGCGCGGTGTTCATCGGCACCGGCGTCAGCCTGCCGTACATGCCGCTGTGGTTCGAGGCGAAGGGTCTCAGCGGCGCGCAGATCGGCCTGATCCTGGCCGCCCCGATGCTGGCGCGGATCCTGGTGACCCCGGCCATGGCGGTCTGGGCGGACGGGTTTGCGCTGCGGCGCACGCCGATCCTGCTGTTCGGTCTGGCGGCGGGGCTGTTTTACGGCCTGATCGGCGTCACCCAGGGCTTCTGGATCTGGCTGGCCTGCTGGGTTGCGGCGGCGTCCTGTCTATCGACCATCATCCCGCTGGCCGACGTGCTGTCGATGAAGCGCGCCCGTATCGAGGGCTTCAACTACGGCCACGCCCGGGGGCTCGGCTCGGTGGCCTTCGTCGCCGCCAACGTCGGGATGGGCGCCCTGCTGTCCTGGATACGGCCGGACCTGATCCTGGTCTGGACCGCGCTGGCCGCCGTCGCCGCCGGTCTGGCCGCAAGGGTGCTGCTGCCCGCCGACCCGGTGCATGAAGGCGGCGAGCGACCGGGACGGCGTGATCGCTGGCGTGGCATCTCCGACCTGGTCCGCAACCGTCCCTTCATGCTGGCGGTTATCGCGACCGGCCTGATCCAGGCCACACACGCCTTCTACTACGCCTTCTCCTCGCTGCTCTGGACCGCGCAGGGGCTGCCCAAGGCCACCATCGGCCTGCTGTGGGCGACGGGCGTCGCGGTCGAGGTCGCCTTCATGTGGTTCCTGGAGCCGTGGCGCCGGAAGATCGGTCCCGAGCGGCTGGTCATCATCGGCGGGCTCGCGGCCGTGTTGCGGTGGGCGGCCT
>JBIKII010000139.1:0-8559 GCA_044361705.1 Caulobacter sp. | reverse complement strand
CGTGAAGGCGAACTGCTGGCGCTGCGGCAGGGAGGCGAAGGCGTCCATGGCCTCGCCGTACAGCGCCTCCTGCCGCCGCTCGGCGCCCGCGCGGTCGGCCAGCAGCCCGCCGCCGACGACCGAGACGTCCAGCTCCGACAGGTGGATGGGCAGGCCAAAGCCGGCCAGCGCCTTCAGCGTGCGGCTGATCGCCCCGGCGGGCAGGTCGGCGTCCAGGTGCGTCTGGCAGCCGATGCCGCCCAGCGGCACGCCCGCGCTGAGCAGCTGCTCGATCAGCCGCATGTAGCTGGCCAGCTTCGCCGGCTTGCTCTCCAGATGGTAGTCGTTGGTGAACAGCACCGACTGCGGGTCGGCGGCGCGGGCCGCCTCGAAGGCGACCTGGAAGTGGCCCACCTGGCCCAGCTTGCGGCTCCACAGGCTGTCGCGAGGTCCGGAGCCGTCGTCCTTGATCGGCTCGTTGATCACGTCCCAGCCAGAGGCAAGGCCGCGATACCGGCCGACCATGGCGGTGACGTAGTTGGCCAAAGCGCCGGCGAAGCTCTGGCGAGTCTCGTCCAGCCGGGCGAAGGCCTCCGGCTCGTTGGCGTACCAGACCAGCGTATGGCCGAAGAGCCGCATGCCCCGGTCGCGGGCGAAGGCGGCGATGGCGTCGGCGCGGTCAAAGCGGAACGAGCCGTCGGCGTGGACCACGTACTCCATCTTCATCTCCCACTCGGCGGTGAGCTGGGTGAAGTGGCTGGCGGCGAGTGAGGTCCAGGACGGGTCGGAGAGCTGGGCGGCCTGCACGGCGACGCCGACGGGGAAGGGCGCGAGGGACTTGAGGGGCGTGGAGTCCACCGGCTGGGCGGCGGCCGGCTGGCGCGAGCAGGCGGCGAGGGCGAGGCTGAGGCCCGAGGCCAGAGTGGCGCGGCGGGAGGGCTGCTCCCCTCTGGGGAAGCTGTCGGCGCGCAGCGACGACTGAGGGGGTGCTTCAGACGCCGATTGACCCCCTCCGTCTCGCCTTCGGCGAGCCACCTCCCCCAGAGGGGAGGATATGGAGCGGCGGCCTATCACGGAGTCACCGCCCCGACATCCGCCGCAGGCCCAGCTCGTCCAGGGCGGCGGTGTCGCGGCGGTCCTGGTCCTTGCGGGCGGCGACAGCGTGGGCGTCGTTGACGTGCTCGTACTTCTTCAGGGCCTCGAAGGCTTCGGACAGCGCGTCGCGGGCGCCGGCCTCCTCGCGACCGATGGAGTCGATGTCGGCCTGGACGGAGGCCTTGCGCTGCTTCAGGCCCTCTCGGAACCCGGCCAGATACCAGCCGGCCTCGGCGTCGCTGCGGGCGCGCAGCAGCTCGGCCTCGCCCTCAGCCTCGAGCACGACGAGGCGCAGTTCGGCGGTGGTGCGCCGGTCGACGATCTCCGCCAGGCGCTTCTGCAGCATCTCGACCTCGTGGGTCGAGATGCGGATCAGGGACTTCATCGCCTTCACTGAACGCTACCCGTGAGAATGCCGTCGAGGCGGTTGAAGCAGTCGTCCAGCGTGGCGGTCTCGTCCTTGTCCTGCGACAGGAAGGCCTCCAGGTCCGGGTTCAGCAGGATGGCGCGGTCGATCTGCGGGTCCGAACCGGCCCGATAGGCGCCGATGCGGATCAGCTCTTCCATGTTGCTGTAGGCCGACAAGGCCTGCCTTGCGGACTTCACGATCTCGCGCTCATGGGGCAGCTGACAGCCGGGCATGGTGCGACTTATGGACTTGAGGACGTTAATGGCAGGGAAGCGTCCGCGCTCGGCGATGCTTCTTTCCATCACGATGTGGCCATCGAGGATGCCGCGCACCGCGTCGGCGATGGGTTCGTTGTGGTCGTCGCCGTCGACCAGCACGGTGAACAGGCCGGTGATCGGCCCCGCCGTGGTGCCGTCGGGCCGCACGGGCCCGGGGCCTGCGCGCTCCAGCAGCTTGGGCAGTTCAGTGAAGACGGTGGGGGTATAGCCTTTGGTGGTCGGCGGCTCGCCGGCGGCCAGGCCGATCTCGCGCTGGGCCATGGCGAAGCGGGTCACGCTGTCCATCAGGCAGAGGACTTCCAGGTCCTGGTCGCGCAGCGCCTCGGCCACGGCCAGGGTCATGTAGGCGGCCTGCCGGCGTTTCAGCGCCGGCTCGTCGGAGGTGGCGACAATGACGACGGCGCGCCGCAGACCTTCCTCGCCGAGGGTCTCCTCGATGAACTCGCGCACCTCGCGGCCGCGTTCGCCGATCAGGCCGACGACGACGGCGTCGCAGTCGGCCTGACGGGCCAGCATCGACAACAGCACCGACTTGCCCACGCCCGAGCCGGCGAAGATGCCCAGGCGCTGGCCGCGGCAGGTGGTGGTGAAGACGTTCATCGCCTTGACGCCCAGGTCCAGCCGCTCGCCCACCCGGCCGCGGGCGTGGGCCGGCGGCGGCGCGGCGCGCAGCGGATAGGCGGCCTGGCCCTGGGGCAGGGGACCCTTGCCGTCGATGGGCTGGCCGAAAGCGTCGACGATACGGCCGAGCCAGGCCTTGGTCGGACGGACGAGACCGCCGTCAGGCTGGATGCGGATCTCGGCCCCGGGCGCGACGCCCTCGACGGGACCGAAGGGCATGAGCAGGGCGCGGGTCTCGCGGAAGCCGACCACTTCGGCCGGCAGGGGCGGGGCGCCCCGGCGCTCGATCTCGGCCCGCGCGCCGATCGGCAGGTGGGACAGGCCGCCCCGCGCCTCGATCAGCAGCCCGTTCACGGCCGCGACCCTGCCTGAAACCGACAGGGGTTCGATACGCTCGACGGCGGCGATCAGACTGCGCAACGCGATGGCCCCGGATTACCCAGCGGCCATCATGGCAAGGTTGCTTTAACCATAAATGAAGCGCCCGACGCCGCGCGTCAGTGCTGGGCCAGGCTCAGCACATTGCCATCGGGATCGTTGAACCAGGCGACCTTCGCCTTGCCGTCCGGCGAGGTCCAGACGCCGAGGGCGTCCTGTCCGAAACCCTCGTAGATCGTCATCGTCACGCCCCGTGAGACCAGGGTGCGGATCGCGGCGGCGATGTCGGGGACTTCCCATCCCAGGATCGGGTGCGGGCCGGCCTGGTAGCCGTCGATAGGGACGATCCGCAGGACCGCGCCGTTCATCGAGAGCACGGTGGCGAACGGGTCGTCCGCCACGAAGGGAAGGCCCAGCACACTCGTGTACCAGGCCTTCGACGCCTCCCGGTCGCCGGTGAGGACGAAGGTGACCACGCCCGCTGAAGACAGCCCGTCCATATGTCCCGCTCCCCGGTTGTCGACGCCTAGTCCTTCTCGGACCCGGCCAGCGCCTCGCCGACGGTGACGGCGTTCTCGTCCAGATGGACATGACGCAGGTCGCCGGGGATCAGACCCTCGCCGCACTCCTGGCAGACGATCCGGGGCGTGAAGGGCTTGCCGCAGTGGTCATGAACGAACTGCACCGGCCCATTGCCGTCGTAGACGTGGCGGTTGCCCCAGTCGGCCAGGGTCAGCAGTACGCCGCGCAGGTCCTGGCCCTTGGCGGTCAGCACGTACTCGTTGCGCGGCGGACGTTCGGAATAGCGGCGCGTCTCCATGACGCCGTGCGCGACCAGCGTCTTCAGCCGCGCGGCCAGCACGTTGCGCGCGACGCCCAGCCGCTCCTGCCACTGCTCGAAGCGGCGTACGCCACGGAACGCGTCCCGGAGGATCAGGATCGTCCAGGGATCGCCCACGATTTCCAGCGTCCCGGCGATGCCGCAGGTCTGCTGCGAATAGTCCGCTGTTCTGCCCATGATCGGGACAATGTGGTTTCCCTAGAGGGAAAGCAACCGCGTTGTTAATCTGGACGAACCCGTCCAGCTTTCGAGGGACCGGACACGGCCCCTCGAAAGTCGGCTCTACTGGACTTCCGTCGTCTCGGTCGTCGCGCCGCGCTCTTCGGGCGCGGGTCTGGTGGGCAGACCCTTGGGGTTGGGCCGCGCGGGCTTGGCGGGAGGCGCGACGGCGGCGGGAGCCGGAGCCGGAGCCGGAGCAGGATCGGGAGCCGGGGGCGGCACGGGACGCTCGGGCCTTGGCCGGGGCGCCGGAGCGGGCGCCGGCGTCGGAGCCGGCGGCGTCATCTCCACCGGAGGGCGGGGCGGCCTGGCGGGACGCTCAGGCGGACGCGGCCTGATGACCTCGGGCGCCGGCGCGTCGGGCGTCGTCGGCTCGACAGCCGGCGGGGACGTCGGCCGGACCGGGCGCGGGCGCTCCGGCCGGGGCCGCTCGACATCCGGCTGCGGCGCCGGTTGGTCGACGACGGGCGGCCGATCAGGGCGCCGGGGCCGTTCGGGTCGATCGGGCCGATCGAGTTGATCAGGCCAATCAGGCCGATCAGGTCGCACCACGGGCGGTGGGGCCGGGGTCGGAGTCGGATCGGGCGTGGCGACCACCGGCGGCCGCTCGGGGCGCGGCCGGTCCGGACGCTGGGGCCGGTCGGGTCGATCAGGGCGGTCCGGTCGGTCACGATCCCGCACGACGGGCGGCGGCGGGGCGACCACCACGGGGGGAGGCGTCACCACGGGCGGGGCGACGACGGGCGGTCGGCCCTCGACGCGAGGCCGTTCGGGGCGGTCGCGATCCCGGTCGCGCACCCGATCCCGGTCGCGGACATCGTCGCGGCGGCGCCAGGCGCGGTACTGCTCGGTATCCAGCCGCCGGCGATCCTCCGCCTGGCTGCGACGGGCGGCGCGGCGGAGTTCCTCGGCCCGCGCGGCGTAGCGTCCGGCGTATTCGGCGCGGCGACGCATCTCGTCCCGGGCTAGCGCGCGACGGGTGCGGGCGTCGTAGACCGAGACCAGCGCGCCGTTGTCGTAGCCGTACCAGTAGTCCGGATCCTGGACGAAGTAGGGCTCATCCTCGCCGGGACGGTAGTAGTACTGGCGCTCGCCGCCTCCGGCCAGGCGCTCGACCACCCGGCGGACGGTCTCGCCGTCCATCCATACGGCCGGCGCCTGGTCGTCATAGTCGTAGACGTAGTCCGGCAGGGCCTCGCCCCAGGAGTCGTCGTAGTCGCGGGCCTCGCGCCAGTAGTCCTCGGCCTGGGCCGGCGCCAGGTCGGCCACCCGAGCTGCCGGCGCGGCGGGCAGCGCCTGCGGCCTGTCCGGGGCCATCGCAACCGCAGGCTCGTCCGACGGAGCTGCCGCCGTTGCCGGAGCCGGAGCCGGAGCGGGCGCGGCGGCGGTGGGAGCCGGCGCGCGGTCACAGGCCGCGAGCAGGGCGGTCAGGGCCACACCGGTCAGCAAAACACGCAACTTCATCGTCGACGCTCCCGATTTCCGGCGGCTGGCCGGACTTGCCCGATCAAACTAGACGGCGCACATGACCCGTGGCTGAACAAGGAGCCCCGCCATGTCCCGTGATCCTGTCGTCATCGCTTCTTACGCGCGCACCCCGATGGGGGGGTTCCAGGGGGCGTTGTCGGGCGTGAAGGCCACGGACCTGGGCGCCGCCGCCGTGCGCGCGGCGCTGGAGCGGGCCGGAGTGTCCGGCGACAAGGTCGAGCAGATCTTCATGGGCTGCGTACTGCCCGCCGGTCTGGGCCAGGCCCCCGCGCGGCAGGCCGCGCTGGCCGCCGGCCTGCCACTGTCGGTAGAGGCCACGACGGTCAACAAAATGTGCGGCAGCGGCATGCAGGCCGCCATCATGGCCCATGACGCCCTGGCCGCCGGCAGCGCCGACATCATCGTGGCGGGCGGCATGGAGAGCATGACGAACGCCCCCTACCTGATGACCAAGCACCGGGGCGGGGCCCGCATCGGCCACGATACGATCAGCGACAGCATGTACCTGGACGGCCTGGAGGACGCCTATGAGCCCGGCCGGCTGATGGGCTCGTTCGCCGAGGACTCGGCCCGCGCCTACCAGTTCACCCGCGAGGACCAGGACGGCTACGCCATCGAGAGCCTGACCCGGGCCCGCGCCGCCATCGACAGCGGCGCCTTCGCCGACGAGATCACGCCCGTGACGGTGAAGACCCGCAAGGGCGAGGAGATCGTCAGCGTCGACGAGCAACCCGGCAAGGCCGACGCGGCGAAGATTCCGACGCTGAAGCCCGCGTTCGCCAAGGACGGTACGATCACCGCCGCCAACGCCTCCTCGATCAGCGACGGGGCCGCCGCCCTGGTGATGACGCGGGAGAGCGTGGCCAGGGCCCTGGGCATGCCCATCGTGGCGCGGGTCGTGGCGCACGCCGCCCACGCCCACGAGCCCGGGCAGTTCACCACTGCGCCGGTTCCGGCCATGCAGAAGGCGTTGAAGAAGGCCGGCTGGAGCGTCGAGGACGTCGACCTGTTCGAGGTCAACGAGGCCTTCGCCGTGGTCGCCATGATCGCCCAGCGGGAACTGGGCATTCCGCGCGACAAGCTGAACGTCAACGGCGGCGCCACGGCCCTGGGTCACCCGATCGGGGCGTCCGGGGCCCGGGTGCTGACCACCCTGCTGGCGGCGCTCAAGGCGCGCGGCGGCACGAGGGGCCTGGCCAGCCTCTGCATTGGCGGCGGCGAAGCCACCGCCATGGCCGTCGAACTGGTCTAGCCGGCTGCCGCGGCGCCGGGTTTTTGCCAGCGGCCGTCGACCAGGATCAGGACCTCGCCGGGCTTCACGCCGGCCGGGCATTCGCCGATGTTTCGGGCCGAGACGTCCTGTTTGGCGCCGCGGGTGACCCCGTCGATGCTGATCACCGAGTCGGCCTTCATGACGTAGCTCTCGGACAGGTCGCCGGTCAGGGCGCCGGAGCTGACGAACAACCGTCCGCCGCGCTCGCAGGCGATGTCGAAGGCGTGGCCGTCGGCGGTCTTGCGCCAGTCGCTGCGCGAACAGTTCCGGCGATCCATACCCTGGGCGACGATGGCGCTCTGGCCCTGGATCTGAGGGTCGAAGCAGGTGCGGACCTTGCCTTCCATCCCGGGCGTGCGGCTGGTCAGCTCCCAGAGTCCGCCCTTCACCGTCGGCGCGGCCTCGACGCCCGGCGGAATCGGCTTGTCGGGCGCCGCCGGCGCCGATGTCGCAGCAGCCTGCGTGCCGGCAGGCGCCACCGGAGCGTCCGCGGACCGGTCGCAGGCGGCGAGGGTGAATGCGGCAAGGCAGACGCCGGCGAGAATGCGCATGGTGGAGGCTCCGGAACTCACGGGATCGCGATGATATCCGGGATCGCCCGATGGCGCGAGACGCCTATAGTGGGTAATGGCCGACGTAACCGACAACACCGCCGCCGGACGCTACGAACTCATCGAAGCGGACCAGATCGCCTACGCCGACTATCGGCTCGAAACCGGGCGAATGATCATCGACTATGTCTTCTCGCCTCCGGCGCTGCGGGGGGCCGGAACGGCGGGTCGGTTGATGGCCGGGGTCGTGGCTGACGCCCGCGCCCGCGGCCTGAAGATTACCCCCCTTTGCGGTTATGCGGCGGCATGGATCCGGCGCCATGGTGATGCCGCCGACCTACTGGCCTAACGATGTTCCGGGTGTATGCTGGTAGCGGGTCGGAGCTTCATCCTTGGGGGTAATTGTAATGATGAAATCCATCGCAGCCGCCGGCGCTCTCGCGATCGCGGTCTCGTTCGCCGGCGCCGCGCAGGCGCAATCCTACATTTCCGACTGGGGCATCGCCGACATGCGCCAGGCGGTCATCGCCGCCGGTGCGACGGTTACGCGGGAAGACAATTCGAAGGATCCCTACGTCGCCGCGACGGCCGCTTCCGGCCTGAAGTTCACCATCACCGGCCGGGTCTGTGAGGGCGCCGACGGCGCCAAGCGCTGCAAGGGCGCGCTGTTCCAGACCAGCTTCACGATGGACAGCGATTCCGAAGTCGACGTCGCGGTGAAGAAGTGGGCCCCGCAGTACGCCGCCGTCGCCGTTTCGAACGACGGCTCGAAGGGCATGCTGCTCTCCCGCTACATGATCTTCGACTACGGGCTGCATCGCGACAATCTCCGCCTCAATATCCAGGTCTTCACCGGCGTCGCCGAGCAAATCTGGGACGAACTCTAGGAACAGATGGTGACAATGATGATCAAATCTCTCGCCGTCGCCGGCGCGCTGATGATGGCGGCCGCCGCAACTCCGGCCGCGGCCCAGGGCAGCCTGCTCAATGACTGGGGTATCGAGGACGCCAAGCAGGCCTTCACCAATATCGGGGTGACGGTCACGGACTCGGGCACCGAGGAGTCCGGCGCGATCTACGTCTACGGCAAGAGCGCCGAAGGCATGAAGTTCCTCGCCTACGGGACCGTCTGCACGGGCACGCCCAAGCGCTGCAAGGGCATGAACCTCAGCGCCGGCTTCACCCTGGACAGCAACGCCGAAGTCGATCGCCGCGTGAAGGAGATCGACCGCATGGCGATCGGCGCCCGCAACGGCGGCGACAACTCGCTCGACATCAACCGCTACATCATCTTCGACGACGGCATCAGCCGGAAGAACCTCGAGATGAACATCTCGGTGTTCATCGGCATCAGCGAAGACATCTGGAACGGCGGCGGGACCTGATCCCGACGCCACAGGCGTTGCCCTTCCGCGAGGCGTTGATAT
>JBIKII010000138.1:0-8573 GCA_044361705.1 Caulobacter sp. | reverse complement strand
CGGTCAGGCCGCGGGTCTCGGCCCGGGCGCCGTCGTCCATCAGGCGGGCGAAGATCTCGACCGGGATCGAGCGGCCGCCGTCGATGGGCTGCATGCGGCCCTCGCGGCGGTCGGCGCCGTCGGTGTGGACGCCGCGGGAGTCGTCGAAGATGAGCATGCCGTCCATGAGCGGCTTGCCGAGCAGGTCGTCGAGTCTGGAGCCGGCCATCTCGCAGAAGGCGGCGTTGGCGTCCTTGATGGTCCCCTGCTGGACCACGACGATGCCTTCGTAGGCGGCGTTGGCCAGGGTGCGGATGCGCTCGAGCGCCGACTGGGTCGTCTGGGTTTCGATGAACACCGCGCCCAGGCCGGCCAGAACGATCAGGCCGGTGATGCTGGTCACCGCCAGCGTCATCAGCCCGCCGGAGAACAGCTGGTCGGGCACGATGATCGAGGCGTCAGGGACGATGGTGATGGCGCCCATGCCGGTAATGTGCAGCGCGCAGACCCCCAGGGTCAGGGTCACGGCGCCGAGCGCCTGGCGGAGCATGCCGCGGGAGTCGCCGGCGAGCAGAAGCGCCGCCGAGGCGCCCAGGATGCCCAGCACCACCGAGGCCGCGATCGTCGCCGCCTCCCAGACGATGACGCCCTGGGTCACGAAGGACGACATGCCGGTGTAGTGCATCGCGCCGACGCCGAGCCCGATCAGCAGGCCGCCGGCCAGCTGGTTGACGACGTCGCGGTCGCGGTTTGCGGCGGCGGCGAAGAAGCCGGCCGCCATGAACAGCACGGCGACCATCAGGGACATGATGGTCCCGGTCGGGGAGAAGCCGGTCTTGACGCCCGGATTGTAGGCCAGCATGCCAAGGAAGTGGGTGGCCCAGACGCCGGAGCCGGCCACCAGGGCGGTGAACAGCAGCCAGGCGGCGCGGGCCACGCCCCGGGCGCCGTTCATGCGGGAGTACAGCCGGAAGGCTGTCAGCGAGGCGCACAGGCAGACCAGCGCCGCGACGGCCACCATGCCGTAGTCGTGCTCGTTCACAAGACTCGAGAAAACCTTGAACAACGCCCCCGCTCCCCATTCTGGAGAATTCACAGGCGCTGAATATGGGGGGCAGTTCCAAAGAAAGCGTTTCAAAGCGGGACTTGCGTTCGGCGAACGGGCCCGGCCCGGCTTTTGGACCCCTGCCGGCGGTCCGAAACGCGAAAGGCCGGGCGCTTGGCCCGGCCTTTGACGAAATCGATCTTCTAAATGGAGCGGGCGATGAGATTCGAACTCACGACCCCAACCTTGGCAAGGTTGTGCTCTACCACTGAGCTACGCCCGCGCTCCAAGGACGCCTGAAGAAACGCCCCGAAAATCGAGAGGCGGCTTATGGCAGAGGGCCAAAGCCTTGGCAAGCGGCGCGCGGCGAGATTCTCGCCGCCGCGCCCACACCGGTCTCAGACCCCCAGTTTCGGCGGCTTGAGACGGCGCTTGTTGACGTGGCTGGCCGGAGCCGGACCGGTGTCTTCCGGCAGCTCTCCCTTGAAGTAGTAGCGCTGCCAGGCGTCGCGCATCGCCTCGGGGTCGGACTTGGCCAGACGGGTGTTGAAGTCCTGCCGCTGGCGGAACCAGGCGTCGTACTGGTCGCGCAGCCCGGTGTTGGCCTGCAGCGAGCGGGTGACCGGCTGGACCTGGCCAAGTTCCCGGTCCTGCAGCAGGGTGATGAAGCAGAAGGGCTCGCCCTTCTCGAACCGCACCTTGCCCGGGCGGGTGAAGATCCAGTTCATCGTGAACGGGAAGGGCAGCCAGTCGGTCTCGACCAGCCCCTGCAGCGCCTGGATGCCGTCCTTGACGTGGTTGGGTGCGCCCTGGACCCACATCGACCAGCCCGGCGGGGTGCGGAACAGGTAGCCCGGATGAAAGGTGATGATGCCGCGCGAGAAGTGGCTCTTCACCAGGTCATGGAAATCCGGGTGCGGGTGATCGGCTTTGAAGGTGATGTCGGCCTGGTCAGGCCCGCCGTTCCACTCGGCCGTGAAGCCGACCGGGCAGAGAATCTCCCAGCCGCTGGTGTTGGCCATGGTCAGCGGCAGGCAGCGATAGGCGTGGCGGTCGAGAAACCCCTCCATCCAGGCGCGCTGGGGACGGCCCGGCACGATGTCGGGCGGACGCAGGCTGGTCGGGTAGCACTCCAGTTCCATGTCCATGGACGACGATCCTCGCGCTGACGGCTGGTCCGATCCTGTGGCGCGGCATGGGCGGTTCCGCAAGACCCCCGGTTTGGCTATGGAGCTTGCCATGAAGACACGCGCCGACCTCTTCGCCTTCCTCGACGCCGAAGGCATCGCCCACGCCACCACCGACCATCCGGCGGTCTTCACGGTCGGCGAGGGCGAGGACATCAAGGCCACGATGCCCGGCGGGCATACCAAGAACCTGTTCCTGAAGGACGCGAAGGGCCAGCTGTGGCTGATCTCGGCGCTCGGCGAGACGACCATCGACCTCAAGAAGCTGCACCACGTCATCGGCTCGGGCCGGCTGTCGTTCGGCAGTCCGGAGCTGATGGTGGAAACCCTCGGCGTCACCCCCGGCTCGGTGACCGCGTTCGGCCTGATCAACGATACCGGCCACCGCGTGCGGTTCGTGCTGGACGCCGCCCTGGCCGCCGCCGATCCGGTGAATTTCCACCCGCTGACCAACACCGCCACCACCGCCGTGTCGCAGGCGGGCCTGCGCGCCTTCCTGGGCGCACTCGGCGTCACGCCGATGATCGTCGATTTCGCGGCGATGGAAGTCGTCTGACACGTTGAAGACCGCGCCGCTTGAGACCATCTTGGCGGAAACACGTTTGACCCCGGGACCGCGCGTGACGCGGCCCCCTACGGAACACCGCATGACCCTGATCGGCGAAACCACCGCGAGCGAAGACCTCATCAAGGACGGCTCCGACGCCACCTTCATGGCCGACGTCATCGAGGCCTCGAAGACCACGCCGGTGATCGTCGACTTCTGGGCGACCTGGTGCGGCCCCTGCAAACAGCTGACGCCGGTGCTCGAGAAGGTCATTCGCGAGGCGAAGGGCGCGGTGCGGCTGGTCAAGATCGACGTCGACAAGAACCCCGGGTTCGCCGGCCAGCTGCGCGTGCAGTCGATCCCCACCGTCTACGCCTTCGTCGACGGCCAGCCGGTGACCGGCTTCCAGGGCGCCCAGCCCGAGAGCGAGATCCGCCGCTTCATCGACCGGCTGTCCGGTCCGCCGCCGGCCTCCGAGATCGACGAGGTGCTGGCCCAGGCCAAGGAGTCCTTCGAGCTGGGCGACATCGGCGGCGCGGCCCAGGGCTACGCGTCGGTGCTGCAGATGGATCCGCAGAACGTGAAGGCGCTGGGCGGGCTGGCGCGCTGCTGCATCCTGGGCGGCGATGTCGAGCAGGCGACGGAGATCGTGGCGATGGCGCCGGCCGACGCGAAGGACCCCGACCTGGACGCCGCAAAGGCCGCACTGGCGCTGGCCGACAGCGCCGCCTCGGAGACCGCGCCGCTCGAACAGCGGCTGGCGAGTGATCCGGATGACCACGAGGCGCGTTATGAGCTGGCCGGGGCCATGGCTGCCCAGGGCCGGTTCGACCAGGCCGCCGACCACCTGCTGAAGATCATCGCGCAGGACCGGACCTGGAACGACGAGGCGGCCCGCAAGCAGCTGCTGACGGTCTTTGAGGCCGCCGGCGCGACGTCGGATGTGACGAGACAGGGACGACGACGCCTGTCGTCGATCCTCTTCAGCTAGGAGACCGTGATGCCCACGGGATACCGCAAGGCCCTGGACCTGCCACTGGCGATCCCCGTGTTCCCGCTCGACGGGGCGCTGCTTCTGCCCGGCGGCCAGCTGCCGCTGAACATCTTCGAGCCGCGCTACCTGAACATGATCGACGACGTCATGGCCGGCGACCGGCTGCTGGGCATGGTGCAGACCCGCGGCGGCGAGCGCGACCTGCCGGCCCTGGCGCCGGTCGGGTGCCTGGGCAAGGTGACCAGCTTCGCCGAGACCTCCGACGGCCGCTACCTGGTCACCCTGACCGGCCTTTGCCGCTTCGAGATCGGCGAGGAGCTGCCGGTCCGCACGCCCTATCGCCAGGTGCGGGCGCGGTTCGACCGATTCGAGGCCGACCTCCGTGAGGATGAGGCTCCAGGCGGGCTCGATCGCGAGAGCTTCCTGGCCGCGCTGGGCCGCTACCTGGAGAATCGCGGCATGGCGATCGAGTGGGAGTCGGCCCAGGCCGCGCCGATCGACGCCCTGGTCAACAGCCTGGCCATGGGCCTGCCGTTCGACGCGGCGGAGAAGCAGGCGCTGCTGGAGGCGGTGACCATCGAGGAGCGCGCCGCGACCCTGACCACCCTGCTGGAGATCGACGCCGCCGGCGGCGACGACGACCACGGCACAATGCAGTGATTGGCGGCGCGCCTGACGAAGGCTAGAACCGGGCCATGAGCGAAGCCCCCACCCCCAAGGTCGATCCCCGCCTGCTGGAGATCCTCGTCTGCCCGGTCACCCAGGGTCCGCTGACCTATGACCGCGACAAGGGCGAGCTGATCAGCGCCTCCGCCAAGCTGGCCTACCCGATCCGCGACGGCGTGCCGATCATGCTGCCGGACGAGGCGCGGGCGCTGGAGGGGTAACACCCATTCCCCAGTGCATACCCTTTCTCGTCATCGTCGGACTTGTTCCGACGACCCATGCGTGATGAGCCAAACGAAGAGGGTGCGTGATGATCCGCGCCCTTTCTTGCTGACCGCCGTGTTCATGGGTCGTCGGAACAAGTCCGACGATGACGGAGGGGGTGAGCGGGTAGCGGTTAGCGCCTAAAGCGCCTCGCCCCGCAGCAGCCTCGGAAGATCCCCCACCGCGCCGCCGGCTTCCTGCATGAAGAAGCGCCGGGCCGGGCCGATGCGGTTGACGACCGACATGCCCACGCCGCGCACCAGCCGCACCAGCGGATGGTCGTTCGAGAACAGCCAGACGAAAGCGTCCATGCCGGCGGCCAGGGTCATGGTGTCGAACCGGCGCCAGGCGGCGTAGCGGTCCAGCACCAGCTCAGAGCCGATATCTTCACCCAGGCGGGCCGCCTCGACCAGCACCTCGGCCAGCGCCGCCGCGCCCTTGAGGCCCAGGTTCAGGCCCTGGCCGGCGATGGGGTGGACGCCATGCGCCGCATCGCCCAGCAGCGCCACGCGCGGGCCGCTGAACCGCTCGGCGACCGACAGCGACAGCGGATAGGTGAACACCGGGCCGACCACCTCGATCCCGCCGAGGAACTCGCCGAAGCGGCGGTGCAGATGGGCCAGGAAGACCTCCGGCCGCGCGGTGCGCAGCGCCTCGGCGCGATCCCGCTTCTCGGTCCACACCAGGCTGGCGCGGTCGTCGCTCAGGGGCAGGATGGCGAACGGCCCGCCGGGCAGGAAGTATTCATGGGCGACCCCGCCATGCGGGCGCTCGAGCTTTACCGTGCAGACCACGCCGGTCTGGGGATAGTCCCAGCCGACCGCCTCGATGCCGGCGGCCTGGCGCACGGTCGAGCCCCGGCCCTCGGCGCCGACGACCAGCGGGGCGGTCAGGCTGGTCCCGTCGGCGAGCTGGACCCTGGCGCCGGCGGCGTCGATCTCGACCCCCGCCACCCGCGCCGGCGCGATCACCCGAATGCCGGCGGCGGCGACGGCCTTGGCGACGGCGGCGCGGACATGGCGGCTCTCCAGCATGTAGCCCAGCGGCTCGCCATCCACCCGGTCGGCGATCTCGGCGGCGTCGAAATGCAGGAAGAAGGGCGTCTGCCCGGGGGTCGCCGCGCCCGGCGAGCGGCCGTCCGTCACCAGGATGTGGTCCATGCGCTGGGCGTGCGGCTCCAGATCGCCGGCCAGGCCCAGGGCGCGCCATTGGCGGAAGCAGGAATAGGCGATCGCCCAGGACCGGCCGTCGAAGTCGGGCGCCAGTTTGGTGTCGAAGGGGGCCGGATCGACCAGCACCGGCTCAAGGCCGCCGCTCTTCAGCGCCAACGCCAGGGTCGCCCCGGCGACGCCGGCGCCGGCGATCACCACGTCCGCGTCGTATCGAGTACTCATGTCAGTAGGGGACCGGGGCAGCGCCCTGCGACGGGGGCGGTTCGAGAAGATCCCCCACCGGGTCCTCCGACGGGGCGGGCCGGGGGGCGGGCGAAGGCGCGGGGCGCGGTCTTTGCGGCGCCGGCTGTGCGGCGGGCGCGGCGGGGGTCGTGGACGGCGGCGTCAGGACCGGCGGCGCGATCTGCGGCGCATCCGGCGCGGCGTCCTCGTCGTCAGCCTCCTCCGCCTTCTCCGGGGTCTTCGCCTGCGGCGTGGCGGTCACGGCGGGCGCCCTTCCCTGGGTCGGGGCGTTGGGGTCAAAGGCTGTCGCGTCCCGGATCGCCGGGTCGCCGGACTGAACCCCGGGACTCACGGGGTCGGGCGCGCCGGTGTACCAGGCGGGCGGATTGCGGCGGATCTGGTCCTTGAAGCCGAGCCACAGGCCCAGGGCCGCGCAGACCGCGAGGAAGGCGACAACCCAGCGCAGGGCCGGCGGGGTGGCTCGTTCGAACACCATGGCCGCAGACTAGCCCGCCGCGCGGTGCGACGAAAGCGCGCGAGCGCGGGTTTCGCGCCACAGCCGCGATGACGCCTCGCCCGCCGCGGCGTCCCGAAGACTGGACGGGCCGGTCCAATCAACGCTTGCCGGAGTCGCGGAGCGGGGGTAAGCCAGAGGGCGAGGGGCGGCCAAGTGAACCGTCCGCAGGCGTCACGCGGGGCCGTCCATGCCATTCATCCCCAGGGAGCAGATCCTGCCCGCCACGGTCGCGGCCGTCGCCGGCGTCGCCCTGCTGATCGGCGGCGGGCTGTGGTGGATCGAGAAGCAGTCCTGGGAAAAGACGGACAACGCCTTCATCCAGGCCGACACCGTCCAGGTCAGCCCGCAGGTGTCCGGCTATGTCGTCGAGGTGCTGGTCGCCGACAACGCCCATGTCGAGGCCGGCCAGGTGCTGGCCCGCATAGACCCGACCAGTTTCCAGGCCCGGCTCGACCAGGCCATCGCCAACGCCGACGCGCTGGACGCCGCCGTCGCCGCCGTCGACGACAGGGCCTCGCTCGAGCAGGCGGTCATCGCCGAGCGCGCCGCCGGGGTGAGCATCGCCGAGGCCGAGGCAGGCCGCATGGAGGCCGACCTCAAACGCTATCGCGACCTCGCCGGTCAGGGCTGGGTTTCCGACCAGAAGCTGCAGACCGTGCGGGCCGGCGCCGACCAGTCGCGGGCCGGCGTGGCCAAGGCCCAGGCGGCGCTGGAGGCCGAGCGCCGCAGCGCCCGCTCCCTGGGCTCGGCCCGCGCCCAGACCATGGCCCAGGCCCAGGCCGCCCGCGCGGCCGTCCAGCAGGCCCGCATCGACCTGGAGCGCACCGTCATCCGCGCACCGGCCGCCGGCGTGGTCGGAGCCCGCGCCGTCCGGCCCGGACAGCTGGTCCAGCCCGGCATGTCGCTGATGAGCATCGTGCCGCTGGGCCAGGCCTATGTGGTCGCCAACTTCAAGGAGACCCAGCTCTCGCGCCTGCGCATCGGCCAGAAGGTCGAGATCAAGGCCGACGCCTTCGGCGGCGAAGCCATTCCCGGGCGGGTCGAAAGCTTCGCCCCCGCGACCGGGGCCGAGTTCGCGCTGATCCCGGTCGAGAACGCCGTCGGCAACTTCACCAAGATCGCCCAGCGCGTTCCGGTTCGGGTCGCCGTCGACCGCGACGCGCCGTTGGCCGGGGCCCTGCGTCCGGGTCTCTCAGTCGAGGTGCGGGTCGACGTGCGCGACCGGGCCGGAATCAGTTTCGCGGAGTCGGGCGCCGCCCCGACGCGATACGTCCGCACCGGCCAGTCGCAATAGGGCGATGACCGCCGCCACCCTCACCGGCGGACCGCAGGCTCCGGTGCAGACCGTTGACTGGGTCAAGCTGTTCCTCGGCTTCGGCGGCATGGCCATCGGCCAGTTCATGGCCATCCTCGACATCCAGATCGTCGCGGCCTCCCTGCCGCAGATCCAGGCGGGCGTGGGGGCCAGCGCCGACCAGGTCAGCTGGATCCAGACCGCCTACCTGATCCCTGAAGTCGTGATGATTCCGCTGTCGGCCTACCTGTCGCGGCTATGGGGCACCCAGAGGGTGTTTCTGGTCAGCTGCAGCGGCTTCCTGGCGGCGAGCGTGCTGGCCGGAATGTCGACCAGCTTCGAGATGATGATCGTCTGCCGCGCGCTGCAGGGGTTCGTCGGCGGGGCGATGATCCCGACCGTCTACGCCATCGCCTTCACCGCCTTCCCGCCCGATCGCCGGATCACGGCCAATGTGGTGACCGGAATGATCGTCACCCTGGCGCCGACGGTGGGGCCGACGCTGGGCGGCCACCTGACCGAGCTGCTCAGCTGGCGCTGGCTGTTCTACATCAATGTCCTGCCCGGCCTGCTCAGCCTGGCGCTGGTCTGGCGCTACGGCAATTTCGACAAGGGCGACAAGAGCCTGTCCAGCAACTTCGACTGGTTCGGCCTGGCGATGATGGCCACCTTCCTGATCAGCCTGC
>JBIKII010000122.1:0-10102 GCA_044361705.1 Caulobacter sp. | reverse complement strand
GAGCACGAACAGGACGTCGCCCAGCTCACCGCGCATCTTGTCCCGATCCCCGGCCTCGATCTCGACCTTCAGCTCGGCGACCTCCTCGTCGAGCTTGTCGAGGACCTCCGTCACGCTGGGCCAGACGAAGCCGACGCGGGCGGCGCGCTTGTTCAGCTTCACCGCCCGGGTCAGGGCGGGCAGGCCGACGGGCACGTCGTCCAGGATGCCCGTGCGGGCCTTCTGGTCGCGTTCCTGCTGCTTGATCACTTCCCAGGCCACGGTCTGCTCACCGCTGGTGCGGTGGCTCTCGTCGCCGAACACATGCGGGTGGCGGCGGATCATCTTGTCGTTGATGGCGGTCGCCACATCGGCCAGGTCGAAGGCGCCCTGTTCCTCGGCCATGCGCGAATGGAAGACCACCTGCAGCATCAGGTCGCCGAGTTCCTCCTTCAGGTCCTTGAGGTCGCCACGCTCGATGGCGTCGGCGACCTCGTAGGCCTCCTCGACCGTATAGGGCGCGATGGTCGCGAAGGTCTGCTCAAGGTCCCAGGCGCAGCCGCCCACCGGGTCGCGCAGCCGGGCCATGATCTCGACCAGGCGGAAGATCGGGTGATCGCTACTGGGTCGGTAGGGCGGGACTGACAACGGCGACATCCTCGGGGATCGGCGGCGGGACTGCGCCGTCCTTCTCGCCGAGCTGGCGCAGAATCTCGGCGTGCTTCTCCTCCGTCAGGGGATAGCCGATCATGCAGGCGGCCGCCATCAAGCCAATGATGCCTGGGGCGAAAGCGTAGAGCGCCTCAAGCCCCTGCATCGACAGCTGGGTGCTGAGCGCCGGGTCCTTGGCGTTGAAGCCGATGGCGCCCAACACGATCAGGCTGACCGAGGCCAGCGCCGTGCCGACCTTCACCGTGCCGGTGAGAATTGCGTAGAGCAGGCCGGTGCGGTCCTGACCCGTCTTCAAGCGTTCTTCGTCTGCGTAGTCGGCCATCATCGAGCGGAGCAACAACGCTCCCGCGGAAAACGGCAGGCCCGCCGCGATGAGGTAAGGGATACCGGCAATCAGGTTCCCGGCCGGGAGTGTCACCACCAGGAACTGGACGGCCGCATAGCTGACGCAGCCGATGATCAAAGCCTTTGCCTTGCCCATACGCTTGGCCAGGGTGGTCCAGATAAAGGCCCCGAAAACGGCGGCCACGAAGTAGCAGAGCAGCAGGATGATCGCTTCGTTGTCGGTGAAGTCCTTCACCCGCTTGAAGTAGAAGAAGTAGAGGATGCCCGTGATGCCGGGTGCCAGGCCCGTAAGCAGGTCCGCCAGCAGGATGCGCACCACGGTTGGACGTCGGATCAGCCGGAAATAGTCGCCCAGCGTCGCATCGTGCGAGTGATCAGCGGACTTTGAAGGTGTCTCATCGACCCTCAGAACCGCAATGGCCACCATGATCGGCAGCATGACGAGGATGAACCAACCCTGCCCATGAACGACATCGCTTGCCGACTTCACCATGCCGCCGTTGAGCATAAGTATAGGCAGGCCAAGGATGCAGATCATGCCAATGACGTTGAACGTCTGCCACCAGCCATAGACCCGTGATCGCTCGTTGTAGTTGGTCGAAAGCGTTGCGGCCCAGGAGGTATGGGCGAGCACGGCGATGGAGTAGCCGACGTAGACGACCAGGAGGCAGGTGAAGAGATAGGCGAAACCGACACCTTCGCGGGCGAAGAACAGCGCGTAAATCGACACCATCAGGATCGGGACGCCGATCACCAGCCAGCCGCGGAATCGTCCGAAGGACCAGCGGGTCCGGTCAAGTACCGTGCCGAAGATGGGATCGAAGACGACATCGAGCAGGCGAACCAGCAGAAACGCGGCTCCGACCTGCGCAAGGCTGACGCCCAGCGTTTCAGAGTAGTAGGTCGGTACCGTGATCGCGAGGGGGAGGCCGAACGCGGCCAACGGGATACAGGGCCCGGCGAACGCCGCCAGAGTGAAGATTGATCGGCGGCCTTCGGCCATGTCGCCTCGCTGATGCAGAATGTCTTGCGTCGGCGAATTGTCATCGCCGTTCACGGGCAAGAGACCGCGTGAACGGCGATGGAGCAAGCCAGAAGTTCTGCTACTTGCCGGCCAGGGCGTCGCCCTTGGCCACCTTGCGGGCGAAGCGGTCGAAGGTGGTCTCCGCGTCGCTCCAGGTGCCGGAGGCGAGGGTGTTGCGGAAGTCGCTTTCGTACCAGCGATAGCTGACCGGCACGGTCCCGTCGGCCGTCACCAGCGTGCCCGACAGCGTCGCGCCGCCGATGCCCCGGCTTTCGAACGACAGGCCCGGCGTGCGGGTCATCTGCCGCATGGTCGGGCGGTTGGGCGTGGCGTCCTCGATGACGAGGTTGAGCACCGCGCCGTCGGCGGTCAGCCCGCCCGACCGGCCGAGCTCGCGCTCAAGCGATTCGCGCAGGTCCCTCTTCAGGAAATCGAGATCGCGGGCGTCGACCTTGTCGTCGGCGCCGGCGAGCTCGGGGCCGATATCGATGTTGATCGTCGCGATGCCGGCCGGCGCGGCCTGGGCCGAGGCGGCCAGGGCTGCGGCGATCGCCGTGGTGGTCAGGAAGGCGGGCAGGCGCATGCGCTTGTCTCCAAATGTCGTCGTTGGTCCCTCGCCTTGAGAATGATCCTTGTCAGGGTCATCCGCAAGGGAGCGGGGCCGACCGATCAGGCCTTCTTGAACTGGCTGACCGCCTGGACGCAGGCCCGGTTAAGGGCCGAGGCCCCGGCCAGGGCGCGCATCTCGAACAGGGTCGGGTCGGCGACGTACTTGTAGGTGTTATGGGCGTAGGCGAAGGTCGGGCCGCTGTCGCCTGGCGCGGCCATGCCGCTGTTCACCCGCGAGTTCCACCAGGCGACCTCGTCGCGATTGGAATAGCTGGAGCTTTCAACCAGCTGCCCGGCCTGACCCAGCCTGACACGCTTCTGAAGCGCGCCGCGACCGCCGTCGCCGGCGATCTTGTTGCGGGCATGATAGACGTTCAGGCCGCTGAACAGCTCCACCATGTAGAGACCGGGGTCGACGCTGACACTGGCGCCGCCGGCGTAGATGCTGTTTCCCGACCGTGTCAGGTGGGCGACGTCGATGACCAGGGTCGGGATCAGGATCACCGCGTCCAGCTCGAAGCCGATGCTGTGCAGCGCCTTCACCGACGCCTGGTCGAACGGCGACTTGTCGGTCAGCGGGTTATCGACCGCGGTCAGGTAAAGCCCCTGGCCGGTCGGCGGAACCATCACCACGCGGCGGGCGTCGGCGACGGGCTGCTTGCGGAACGGGATCGCCGAACTCTTCAGCGCCTGAAAGCCCTGGGTTGCGTGCATCTGCTCGACGGTCAGCATGGGCCGGTCAATCCCGGCCTGGGCGAGCTGGCTGATCAGGTCGGCCTGGGCCTTCGCCGCGATGGTCTGCATGAGCTCGACCGTCATGCCGGCCAGCTGGACCGCCGAACTGACCTGGACGTTGTTGCCCGACGCCATGGCGCCCAGGCCGCTCTGGAACACCAGGCCGAAGTTGTAGCCCATCACCCCGACGTTCCGCGACGGCCCGAGGGCGGAGAAGCTTCTGTAGTTGAGGTCCTTGTAGCCCAGGGCGCCTACGTCGGCGTAGCTCTGGGCCGCAGCCGGGCCTGCCGCGGCGAGGGTCGCGCCCGTCAGCCCGGTGGCGGCGGCTCCGCCGAGAAAGTCGCGTCGTTTCATCACCATGTCCCTCCAGAGCAGGTTGCGAGGCTCACAGGCCTCAGGGGACAGGATGAAATGTCGGGAACCCGACATTCTTCCCCAGAAAGTGGGGTTCCGCTGGGGCAGGCTGGAGACCCGCCGCGTCGCCCTCTAGGCTGCGACCAACAAAAGACAGGGAGGCGAGAACATGAGCGATCTGGTGCTGCGCGAGGACGTCGGCGGGGCGGCGATCCTGACCCTGAACCGGCCCGACAAGCTGAACTCCCTCAACGTGCCGGTGTTCGAGGCGCTGGAGGCCCATGTGAAGGCCATTGAGGCGGCGCCGGGCGACGTCGCGGTCGTGGTGCTGCGCGGGGCGGGGCGCTGCTTCTCGGCTGGCCACGACCTGGGCGACATCGCCACCGGCGAGAAGCTGCCGCGCGCGAACTATCAGTCTCATGTCATTGAAAGGCTGGCTGATCTTCCATTGCCGGTGATCAGCGCCGTCCACGGCCACTGCTACACCGGCGCGCTGGAGCTGGCCCTGGCCGGGGACATCATCCTGGCCTCGGAGAACGCGAAATTCGCCGACACTCATGCCCGCTGGGCCCTGACCCCGGTCTGGGGCCTGTCCCAGCGCCTGCCGCGCCGGGTCGGGACCTACAAGGCGCGCGAGATGATGTTTACCTGCCGCACCTACTCCGGCCGCGAGGCCGAGGCGATGGGGCTGGCCAACAGCTGCGTCGCCGACGACCTGTTCGACTCGGCGATCCACGCCCTGGTCGCCGAACTCGCCGCCAACTCGCCGTTCAGCCACGCCGCGAACAAGCGCCTGCTGACCCACACCGACGGCCTGCCGATCGGCGCGGGCCTGGCGCACGAGATCTACAAGGGCGAAGGCGTCGGCCCCGACATGCGTGACCGCATCGCCGCCTTCGCCGCCCGCAGCAAGAAGGGGTAGGGGCCCCTTAAGCCCCCTTCAGCAGCACCTCGGCGATCTGGATGGCGTTCAGCGCCGCGCCCTTGCGCAGGTTGTCGCCGCTGACGAACAGGGCGAGCCCGTGCGGGACGGTCGGGTCTGCCCGGACGCGGCCGACGAAGACCGGGTCCTGACCGGCGGCGGCCAGCGGGTTGGGCGCCTCGACCAGCACCACGCCCGGCGCGGCGGCCAGAAGGGCCAGCGCCTGTTCCGGAGTGATCGGACGCTCGAACTCCAGGTTCATCGACAGCGAGTGGCCGGTGAACACCGGCACGCGCACGCAGGTGCCGCTGACCGGCAGGTCGGGGATGCCGAGGATCTTGCGCGTCTCGTCGCGCAGCTTGGTCTCTTCCTCGGTGTAGCCGTCCGCGCCGAGCACGTAGTTCAGCGAATTGACGTTGAAGGCCATGGTCGACGACCACTTGGCCGCGGGCGGGAAGGGGATGGCGTCGCCGTGGCGCGCGAGAGCGGCCGCACCGCCGCCGGCCGCCGCGACCTCGGCCTCCAGGATGCGGATGCCCTCGACCCCGGCGCCGGAGACGGCCTGGTAGGTGCTGGCCACGAGCCGCTTCAGCCCGGCGGCCTCGTGCAACGGGCGCAGGGCCGGCATGGCGACCATTGTCGTGCAGTTGGGGTTGGCGACGATCCCCTTGGGGATCACCCGCAGGGTGCCCGGGTTCACTTCGGACACCACCAGCGGGACGTCCGGGTCGTTGCGCCACGCCGAGGAGTTGTCGATCACGATGGCGCCGGCCGCCGCGACCTTCGGGGCCAGGGCCCGCGAGGTCGAGCCGCCGGCCGAGAAGAACACCACGTCCAGGCCGCTGTAGTCAGCCGTGGCGGCGTCCTCAACGACGACCGCGCCGCCTTTCCACGGCAGGGTCGAGCCCGCCGATCTCGCCGAGGCGAACAGGCGCAGCGAGGCGACTGGAAAGCCGCGCTCGGCCAGCAGCGCGAGCATCATCGAGCCGACGAGGCCGGTGGCGCCGACGATGCCGACGCGGGCGGGCGAGGGGATCGAGGGGGGATTGGTCATGAGGCGTCTCCTTGGAAGGGGTGACGCGCGGGGACCTGGCTGTCTCTGTCTGGAGGACCCCGCGCTGTTGGCGGGGCGGCGGTCCGGTAGCTGCGCTAGGCGCGCGCACCCGAAATCGCCCCGCCGGTGCGGGTCGGTTTGCGGGTAATCGGCTTAGTCGGCGCGAAGGACATCGAGGCCGATTTAGCGGCCGAACGCGATCTATGCAACCGGCTCAACCCGCCGGCCACCAGCCGGTCAGCCAGCGCAAGGCCAGCAAGGACAGCCCGATCACGAAGATCGGGCCGAAGACCTTGAAGGTGTGGCGGGTCAGGCGTTCGGGCATCAGGGTGTCCGAGACAGGCGCGCCGTCGGCATGGCGCGCGACGACGGCGGTCAGCGGGCACTTCAGGCCGAAGCCGATGAAGACGACGCTCTCGATCAGGATGAGAACCAGCGCCGGCGCGAGCCAGAGGCCTCTGGCGCCGGTCAGCCCGGCGAACAGCACCAGCAGGGCGCTGGCGGCCATGACGACGTAGATGACGGTGTGCAGCAGGCGGATCAGGAACAGGCGTCCGGGACTGGCCATGGCTCAGTCTACATTGCGCCTAAGGAATATTATCGGAAATATATGGATGGACTGGCAGGCCATGATGGTCAGGTTTCCGGGATAACCCATTCCTGTCACGCGACTATCGGCTCACTGCCACGGCGTAATACTCCCGGTCGAACAGCCGGTAGTACAGCCACGCCGGGACCTTGTCGTAGCCCGGCTGGACGTCAGCGATGATCTTGACCTGAGTCGTGTGGGCGTCGAGCACGGCGCGCTTGCTGGCGGCCTGGCTCGGAATGTCGATGGCCAGGTCCGGCGCCGGCAGGCCTTTGCCGGGCTCGCGCGGATAGCGGGTCCGAAACGCGTCGACGAGTTTCAGCGCGATCTCCACCATGTTGCCCGGCAGCGTGGCCTGATACAGGCGACGGACCGGAAACTCCTGTTCTGTCAGTCCCTTGTCGACGACATCTCGCACCCACCGGCCGACCTGAGCATGGTCCGGATGGCCGTAGAAGCCGACGCGCTCATCGAAACTGATGATCACGCTGGGCCGTTCCTCGTCGATGATCCGGCGGATCGAGGTCTGCGCCAGCGCCGAATCGACGCCGGTCAGGCCGCCGTCCGGATAGTCCAGCACCACGACGCGGGCCGCGCCCAGCGCCTTTCCGGCGGCCTGGGCCTCCGGCGGCCGCAGCGTGGCCAACTGGTCGGCCGTGTAGCCCAGCCCCTTCGCCGCTTCGCCGCGGCTCATGTAGACGAGGACCAGACGGGCCCCCTCCTCCTTCGCCAGCCGGGCGAGGGTCCCCGCGGAGGTGATCTCGTCGTCGGGATGGGCCCAGACGGCAAGGACGGTCTTCGGCGCGCCCGCAACCAGCAGCGTCTTCTCGATCGGCACGTCCTGGTCGTTGACGGTGTGGTTGAGCGCCAGGAAGCCCCAGGACACGACAGTGGCCAGCGCCAGCAGCGTACCCGTCAGGACGTTCCAAACCCGTTTCACAGCCCGACCTCCACCGTCAGGCCATCATAGGCGGGCTCCACACCGGCGGGGATAGACGAGGATAAAGCGTGGAAATCCAGATCGATATGCATGTTGGTCAGGATCGCACGGCGCGGTTTGACCCGCTCGATCCAGCCGAGCGTTCTCTCCAGATGCGCGTGGGTCGGATGGGCCGTGTAGCGCAGGGCGTCGACGATCCAGGTATCCACGCCGCGCAGCGCCTCGAAGGCCGCGTCGTCCAGGCCGTTGACGTCCGGTGAGTAGGCGAGGCCGCCGAAGCGGAACCCGGCGCAGCGCATCGACCCGTGCTCCATGTCGAAGCTGTTGACCGGGATGATGCCCGACGGACCGTCGATCGCCCAGTCCTTGCCGTGGGCCGGCAGGTCGCGCGCCTCCAGGATAGCCGGATAGCCGCCGTGGCTCTGGAAAATGTAGTCGAACTTGCGGGTCAGGCTGGCCCTGGTCGCCGCGTCCATCCAGGCCGGGATCTTCGCCCGCTGGCGGATGAAGAAGGCGCGGACGTCGTCGATGCCGTGGGTCTGGTCGGCGTGGTCATGGCTGAACAGCACCCCGTCCAGCCGTCTGATCCTGGCCGCCACGGCCTGTTCGCGGAAGTCCGGCGAGGTGTCGACCAGCACCGTGGTCTCCGGCCCCTCCCCGTCCTGCGCCTTGCGACGAACGAGCAGGGAGCAGCGCAGCCGCCGGTTCTTCGGCTCGGCCGGATCGCAGACGCCCCAGTCGCCGTCGGCCCGCGGCACGCCGCCCGAGGAGCCGCAGCCGAGGATGGTGACTTCGAGCATCCCGCTCACGGCCGCGGGATCCGGTCGAAGAGGGCGAAGAAGGCGTCCTCGGTGCGCTGTTCGGCCTCCTCCAGCGTCCAGCCCCGGATCTCGGCCAGCTTGGCCAGCACGTGGGGCAGGTAGGCCGGCTCGTTACGCCGACCGCGCATCGGCACGGGGGCGAGGTAGGGACAGTCGGTCTCGACGATGATCCGGTCGCCCGGCATCTCCGCGATGATGTCCCGCACGTCCTGGGCGGCCTTGAAGGTGGCGATGCCGCTGACCGAGAACCAGGCCCCCAGCGCCGCCGCCCGTCGGGCCAGCTCCGGCCCGCTGGTGTAGCAGTGCATGATCAGCCTGAAGGCGCCCGCTGCGTGCTCCTCCTCGAGGATCTGCGCCATCACATCATCGGCCTCGCGGGTGTGGACCACCAGCGGCAGGCCGGTCTCGCGGGCGGCGATGCAGTGCTGGCGGAACACGGCGGCCTGCACGTCGCGCGGACTGAGGTCGTAGTGGAAGTCGAGACCGCATTCGCCGATGCCGACGACCTTGGGCCGCTGCGCCAGCGCGATGAGGTCGGCGGCCCTGAGCTCCGGATTCTCCTTCGCCTCGTGCGGGTGCGTGCCGACCGTGGCCCAGATGTCCGGATGGTCCATCGCCACCTTGTGGGTGACGTCGAAGGTCGAGACCTTGTCGCTGATGTTGACCATCAGGGCGACGCCGGCGGCGCGGGCGCGGTCGATGACGGCGTCCATGTCGTCGGCGAACTGCGGGGCGTGGAGGTTGACGTGGCTGTCTATGAGCATGGGAAGAGCGGGAGCATGGGGTCAGGCCGCCCGCGCCGCGGCGCGCAGCTCGCGCATGGCGGTCCAGAAGGCGTCGGCGCGGTCCAGGTTCAGGCCCTCCGTCTGGTCGGGCAGCACGCTCAGCCGCTCCCAGGCCTGGACCCAGCGGTCGAGGCCAACGCCGCCGCCGGCGGTCGCCTGGCCGACGGCCATGGCGCGGATCTGGTCCATGATCCGCTCGATCAGCAGGTTGAAGCGCCCCTGCCCCTCCGGTCCCCGGAAGCTGTCGGCCAGGGCCAGCAGGGCGCCGTCGTCCAGCCGCGGCAGGGTGCGCAGGATTTCGTGCGCCTCGTCGTCGGCCTTCAGGGCGTCGGCCGCCGCCAGCCGCAGGGCCAGGCCCGGCGCGCCGCCGGCCATGCGGGCCAGCCGATGCGCCTGGTCGGGCGACAGCGATGTGCGGGTCTCCAGGAAGCCGGCGGTGATTTCCTCCCCGGGGGCGGTGAAGGCCAGCCGCCGGCAGCGCGAGCGGATGGTCGGCAGCAGCCGGCCCGGCGCATGGCTGACCAGCAGCAGCACCCCGCGGGGCGGCGGCTCCTCCAGCGTCTTGAGGATGGCGTTGGCGGCATTGACGTTCAGATCGTCGGCGGCGTCGACGATGGCCACGCGGTAGGGCGCCGTGGCCGGGGTCTGGGAGAAGAAGGCGCCCAGTTGGCGGGCCTCGTCGACCGGGATCACCTTTCGCGGCTTGCCGTCCTCGGTGTAGCGCTCAAGCACCAGCAGGTCGGGGTGCGAGCGCGCGGAGACCTGGCGCACGACCGGGTCGGTCATCCGGGCGCCCAGCAGGCCGAAGTTGGGGTCCGGCGCGGCGCCCAGCAGCCGGCGGGCGGCGCGGAAGGCGAAGGTGGCCTTGCCCACGCCCTCGGGCCCGGTCAGCAGCCAGGCGTGGTGCAGACGGCCGCGCTCCAGCGCATCGAGAAACGCCTGCTCCTGCGCCTGCGCGCCTTCCAGCGCGAAGGCGTCCCGGGGATGGGGCGGGGCGGCGACGTCGGCCATGTCAGGTCCCCAGTCGGGGCTGCACGGCGGCGAGGATGGCGGCCTCGACGGCGTCCAGCGTCGCGGTGGCGTCGATGACCACGCAGCGCTCCGGCTCAGCCCTGGCGATGTCCAGGTAGGCGGCGCGCAGCCGCTCATGGAAGGCCGCGCCCTTGGCCTCGAACCGTTCCTCGCCGCCATTGCGCGACAGCGCGCGGCGCAGGCCCTCGGCCACCGGCAGGTCGAAGATCAGGGTAAGGTCCGGCCGCATGTCGCCGACCAC
>JBIKII010000043.1:0-18378 GCA_044361705.1 Caulobacter sp. | reverse complement strand
GGGATGGGGCGGGGCGGCGACGTCGGCCATGTCAGGTCCCCAGTCGGGGCTGCACGGCGGCCTCGAGCTGGGCGATGACGGCCGTAGCCACCTGACCGCCGGCCCCCTGGTAGGCGCGGGTCGAGTCGGCGAAGCGGTCGCACAGCACCACCGTGCCGCGGGCCAGGGCCGGGGCGATGACCCGTTCGATATGGTCCCGCCGCGCGGCGTTCATCAGCAACGCCTCGGTCAGCGGCGACCAGCGGTCGGTCTCGCCGTTGAGCAGCAGCTCGCGGATCGATTCGGCGCCCGGCGAACCGCCGGGCTCACGGGTCAGCACGACGTCGCGGCCGCCGGCGCGCAGGCGTTCGGCCAGCCGGCGGATCTGGGTGGACTTGCCCGCCCCCTCCCCGCCTTCGAAGGTGATAAAAATGCCTCTGGTCACGCCCCGTCCTCGCGCGGAACGGCGGGGATGTCCAGAACGGGAGAGCGTCTATCCTGGGGACGACGTCAGCCCGGCCCGATGTAGCGCACGCGGACCCGCGCCACGCCCCGCTGGTAGATGCCCAGCTTCTTGGCCGCGCCCTTCGACAGGTCGATGATCCGGCCGGAGACGAACGGTCCGCGGTCGTTGACCCGCACCTTCAGCTTCTTGCCGGTGTCCAGGTCGGTGACCTCGACGATCGACGGCAGCGGCAGCGTCTTGTGGGCGGCGGTGATCAGATCCATGTCGAACACCTCGCCGTTGGCGGTGTTGCGGTTGTGGAACTGCTCGCCGTACCAGCTGGCGATGCCCTTCTCGTCATAGTCGGGGTCATGGCGCGGCGTGTACCAGACACCCTTGATCTGATAGGGCCGCATGGTCCCGGGAACGCGCGCGCCGGGCTTGGCGGCCACGGTGTTCGGCCGCTTGTCGGTGGCGTAGCGGGGCGTGGCGCAGGCCGTGACGGCGGCGCAGGCCAGCAGAACGGTCAGTGATTTCACACAGGCGTCGGGACGCATCCGCGCTCGGCCTCATCCGTGATCGAGGCCGTCAGTATGCGGCGAAGGGTTTTCGACGTGGTTAAGGGCGGCGTCGAGGTTCCATCCCCCGCCGCGTCACGCTAGAAGCGCCGCCTGATGGAAGTGTGGCCGAGTGGTTTAAGGCACTGGTCTTGAAAACCAGCGACGGTGCGAGCCGTCCGTGGGTTCGAATCCCACCGCTTCCGCCACTCACCTGACGACGTCGGCCCGCCGCCCGTCAGTCCTGAAGCCCTCGTCGGGCATCCAGCACGCCGCCGCGCTCCAGCTCGTCGATGAACCTGTAGACGTTGGCGAGGTTGCGCTCGACGACCGCGAGCATGCGGGGGCTCGACAGCGCCGCCGCCGGCACCACGATCCCGTCGTCACGGCGCTCGCACAGTTCATCCTGGATCAGCTTCTGCACATGCCGCCGCGTCGTCTCGTAGGGCAGGTTCACCTGGTGTGAAAGCGCATGGACGCTGATTCCGCGCCGCAGGCTGTCGGGCACCACGGCCCCGGTGTCGGCATAGGCCTGCGCTTGCGGCGAGCCGGCCCGCAGATGTCGGGTATTGGCCGAGATGATGCCGAGGAAGATGAGGCCCCGAACCATGTCCGCGTCGATCACCCGCGACAGCAGATCAGCCGTATCAAGCACAAGCTGGATAGTCGCCCGCTGGGCAAGCCGCGCGCCCGCAGAGCCGGGCGCGAGCTCGGCGGTTGAAGGATCTCGATTCGGATCAGTCATAACGCAACCTATCGGGAAGGCAGGCCTTTCGCCAACGCGACCATGGGCGGCGCCCGCATCAGGGATGGACTGTCACCCATATCGGGCCAATCGCATTGACGCCTCGGTCGCGCGGGCCAACAAGGTGAGATGCTTCACAGTCCAGTCCACCGCGGAGATCCTCGTCTGCCCGCCCTGACGACCAACGGCCTTGGCGAGCTCGACATCCTGATCGTCGACGACAATGCCCAGATGCGATCCATTGTCGGCAGCGTGCTGGCGGCGGTCGGGTGTCGACGTCTGCACTACGCGCCCGACGGACGGCATGGCGTCGACACCCTGCGGCGGCGGTCGATGGACGTCGTCTATGTCGACTACGAGATGCCCGTCATGAACGGGCTCCGGTTCATCGAAGCCGTGCGCGGCCTGGAGGGCCCGGCCAGCTTCACCCCGATCATCATGCTTACGGGCCACAGCGACCTCAAACGCCTGACCGCCGCCCGCGACCTGGGGGTCAACGAGTTCCTCAGCAAGCCGGTTACAGCTTCGTCCATCCTGAAACGGCTCGAAGCGGTGATCCTGCGTCCCCGCCCCTTCGTCCGGCTGGACGGTTATTTCGGCCCGGACCGCCGCCGCGGCGCACGGGCCGGGTTTCGCGGCCCCTGGCGACGGGCCAGCGACGCCCACGACGTGCTCGAGCTCTAGACGGCACAATCTGCTTTGCTTTCGCAGGGTCAGCAGGCCCATCCTGACCGGCGGTCATACGTCGCCCAGAACGACGTGGACGGGTTGGAAGCAGTCGGAGCATCAGGATGACGAACGCGGATTTGGCCACCGGCAGGACGCCGCGCAAAGGTTCGGTCGACGCCGTCGTGGTCGGGGCGGGATTCGCCGGCCTCTACATGGTCCAGCGTCTGCGCGAGGCGGGCCTGTCGGTGCAGGGGTTCGAGGCAGGCAAGGACGTCGGCGGCACCTGGTACTGGAACCGCTATCCCGGCGCGCGCTGCGACATCCCCAGCCTGCTCTATTCCTACACCTGGTCCGATGAGGTCCGGCTCGGCTGGCGCTGGAGCGAGAAGTACGCGACCCAGCCGGAGATCCTGTCCTACGCCGAGCATGTCGCCGACCGCTACGATCTGCGTCGCGACTTCGCGTTCGAGACGAAGGTGACCTCAGCGGTGTTCGATGAGGCCAGCCGGCGCTGGACGGTTCGCACCGACGCGGGCGACGTCGTCGACGCGCGCTTCTGCATCATGGCGACAGGTTGCCTGTCCGTGCCGCGCGGCGCGGACCTGCCGGGCGCCGACAGCTTCCAGGGCGAGAGCTATATCACCGGCCTCTGGCCGCATGAGGGGGTGGATTTCAAGGGCAAGCGGGTCGCCGTGATCGGCACCGGCTCGTCGGCGATCCAGTCGCTGCCGTTGATCGCCAGGGACGCGGCCCAGGTCACCGTCTTCCAGCGGACGCCGAACTTCAGTCTGCCGGCGGTCAATACGCCGCTGGCCGATGAGGAGGTCGCGGCCTTCCACGAGGCCTTCCCGGAGTTCATCAGGATGGTGAAGGCCGGTGAGCCCGGCATCCCGATGCCGCCGCCCGACTGGGTTCCCAACGACGAGGAGCTGGCCCAGTTGCTGGAGGGACTGTGGAGTGGCTGGGGCCTGGTCGCCTGCGCCCAGATCCCCAACCTGGTCAAGGACGAGCGCATCAACGAGGCGGCCTGCGACTATGTGCGGGGCAAGATCCGCGAGATCGTCAAGGATCCGGCCCTGGCCGAGAAGCTGGTCCCCCGCGACTTTCCGCTGGCCGCCAAGCGCGCCTGTGTCGACACCGACTACTTCGAGACCTTCAATCGCGACAACGTCAGCCTGGTCGACCTGCGTGAGACGGCGATCGAGGCGATCACCCCCAAGGGCGTGAAGACCACCGACGGCGACTATTCGGCCGACATCATCGTCTATGCCATCGGCTTCGACGCCATGACCGGCGCCCTGTCGCGGATCGACATCCGCGGTCGGGGCGGCAAGGCGCTGAACGATGTCTGGGCCGAGGGGCCGCGCACCTATCTGGGGCTGATGGTGGCGGGCTTCCCCAACCTGTTCACGGTCACCGGACCGGGCAGCCCGTCGGTGCTGTCCAACATGCTGATGTCGATCGAATTCCACGTCGACTGGATCGCCGACGCGATCGGCCATGTGCTGGCGAAACAGGCGTCGCTGATCGAGGCCACGGCGCAGGCGCAGGACGCCTGGGTCGAACACGTCAACGACGAGGCCGACAAGACGCTCTATCCGCGGGCGGCCAGCTGGTACATCGGGGCCAACGTCCCCGGAAAGCCACGCGTCTTCATGCCCTACGTCGGCGAGGGCTACAAAGTCCGCATCGATGCGGTGGCGGCGAAGGGCTACGAGGGCTTCGAGGTCGCCTGACAGGCTCGACGTCGCCAAGGACGCATGTGACACTCATCGTGCCACAAGTTTTCTCAGGTCGGTGCGATGCCCCAAGCCCTACAGACGCCCGATGGCGTGCTCTTCCTCAGGACAGATGACAGCGCCTTCGGCGATCTGCCCGACTATCCCTTCGCGCCCCGCTATCTGGAGGTCGAGGGGCTGAGGCTGCACTTCGTCGACGAGGGGGCGCGCGATGGGCCGGCGGTGCTGCTGATGCACGGCATGCCGACCTGGAGCTTCCTGAACCGGCACATCATCAAGGCGCTGGTGGAGGCCGGCTATCGCTGCATCGCCGCCGACCACATCGGCTTTGGCCGCTCCGACAAGGTCATCGACGACGGCTGGTACTCGATCGCCCGACATGTGGCGGCGCACCGCGCCCTGGTCGAGGCGCTCGATCTGCGGGACGCCACGCTGTTCTGCCAGGACTGGGGCGGTCCGATCGGCCTGGCGCAGGCGGCGCGGCTCCCCGGGCGCTTTTCGCGCCTGGTCATCATGAACACCTGGCTGCACCACGACGCCTACGCCTACACGGACGCGCTCCGGCGCTGGAATGCAGGCTGGCAGCCGGGCGGCCTGTTCGGTGACAATGTGCCTGACCGGCTGTCGATCGGCACGTTCATGATGATCCCGCTGGGCATGATGCCGGCGCGGGAACTCTACGCCCTGGTCCAGGGCGGAAAGGGGCCAGAGCTCACGCCTGACCTGGACGCGATCCGGCGAGGCTATGACGCGCCGTTCGCGGGGCTCGGTCATGCGGGACATGCCGGAGCGCGCCGCTTCCCGCTCAGCCTGCCCTTCTACAACCCCGAAGGCGGGGCGGCTGTCGAGCAGGCGCGAGACTTCGAGACCCTCCGCGCCTGGACGGGGCCGGTGCATTTCATCTGGGGTGGCGCAGACGACGTGTTCACGCAAGCCTGGGGGCGTCAGTGGGCGGCCAGCTACCCGCAGGCGACGTTCGATCTGCTGCCCGACGCCGGGCACTTCCCGCAGGAGACCCACGGGGCGGAAATCGCGCGGTTGTTTCTGGAGCGGGCGGCGGCGGAAGGGTAGCCCCGGACCGCCGCCTCACGCGCAGACAGGCCTACTGGCCGCTGGTGTCCGTGGGCGGGTTCGCGGCGGCGCGTTCCTTCGCCTCCTGCTTGGCGGCGGCCTTCTGCGCGGCCTTGATCGCCTTCTGGCGGTCGCGTTCCTGACGTTCGAAGTTGTAGTTCGGGGCGCGGGCCATGGTCTCTCCTGGATTAACGGGCCTTGCGTGCGGCGTAGCGCGCGTCGCGCTTGGCCTTCTGCTCGACCTTGGTGAGTTGCTTGCGCTCCTTGCGCTCGCCACGCTTGGCCTCAAGGGCCTCGGCTTCGAGCGCGGCTGCGGCCTCGAGGGCGGCGGCTTCGCTGTCGGCGACGGCTTGCTTGGCGGCGGCGCGGGCTTCGGCCCGATCGGCCCGGACCTGGGCCAGTTCGGCTTCCCGGCGCGCGGCGCGGTCTTCAAACTGGGGATCAGTGACGGTGGGCTTGGGCTTTAGTTTGGCGACCAGCGCCTGGCGGGCTTCCGCCGCCGTCTTCAGCCTTTCGGCGAAGCCGGTCTTCTGGAATTCGTTCATGCAGACTTTCGAAAGAGCAACGGCCGGCCCGGGTGTCCCGGACCGGCCGTCACGATAGTGCTAGACCGCTTGCAGCTGGCCAGCGGACATCTTGCCGCTGCGCTGGTCACGCTCGAGTTCGAACGAGACCTTCTGGCCTTCGTCGAGCGAGCGCATGCCCGCGCGTTCAACGGCCGAGATGTGCACGAACACATCGGCGCCGCCGTCGTCAGGTTGGATGAAGCCGAAGCCCTTGGTTCCGTTGAACCACTTAACAGTGCCGGTAGCCATTAGAGATCACCTTTCCGGTGTCGAAAGTGCGGGCGTCCAACGTGGACACTCGATCAAATTGTCGGAAAGGATCACGTCAGACTCGGGAGCTCGATCCGAAGAGCAAGCAAGGAGAGCAACCGAACCAAGTCGATATTTGATGCCCCCTTATCGCACGGATTGGCGGGCGAGGCGAGCGAAAATACGCCGGACGGGCGAAAAGGGCCCCCTCCGGTGGCGCCACAGGGTCCGGAGGGCGCCGTCTCGAGGGCGAATCCGGCCGGGAACGCCGTGCCGGCCCCTACCCTTCCCGCTTGCTGTAGTCGGGCTCGCGCTTCTCCAGGAAGGCGCGGACGCCCTCGGCGAAGTCGCCGTCGCTGCTGGCCAGGATCTGGTTGCGGTCTTCCATGGCGATGGTCGCCTCCAGCCCGCCGGCGTCGATGGCGTGGTTGAGGGCTTCCTTGGTCAGGCGCAGGCCCAGCGGGGTGGCGTGCAGCATGTCCTTCACGAAGGCGGCGGCCTCGGCCGCCATGGCCTCTGGCTCTACGACGCGGCTGACCAGGCCCAGCTGGTAAGCCCGGTCGGCGTCGATGAAGCGGCCGGTCAGCATGTACTCGGCGGCCACCGAGCTGCCGACCATGCGCGGCAGAAAGTAGCTGACGCCGATGTCGTTGGCGCTGAGGCCGATGCGGATGAAGGCGGCGTTCATGCGCAGCCGGGGCGTGGCGATTCGCACGTCGCTGGCCAGCGCCAGGGCGAAGCCGCCGCCGGCCGCCGCGCCGTCGACGCAGGCGATGATCGGCTGCGGGCAGCGGCGCATGGCCATGACGATCTCGCTGATCGACCGCTGGGCGTCGAGGCCGGCGCCGATGCTGCGCTGGCTGTTGCCGTCGCTGCGTTCCTTCAGGTCCAGACCGGCGCAGAAGGCCGGGCCGGCGCCCGACAGCACCACGACGCGGACGTCGCGTCGCCAGTAGAGGTTGACGAAGAAGTCGCGCAGTTCGGCCACCAGCTTGCGGTTCAGCGCATTGAGGCTGCCCGGCCGGTTCATCGTCGCCCAGATGACGTCGCCTTCGTGCCGAAGCTCAAGGTGTTCGTAGGGTTCGCTGGCGTGAAGAATGCTCATCGGGTCTGGCCTCCGTCGACGGGAACAATGGCGCCGTGCACGAAGCTGGCCCGGTCGCTCATCAGGAATGCCGCGACCGTGCCGATCTCCTCGGGCAGGCCGTAGCGCTTCATCGGCACTTCGCGGTTGATCCAGCGCTGCCAGTTGTCGGCGCGCGGGCCGTCCATGCGCTCCTGCCAGGTCCCGCCCGGGAAGATGATGTTGCCGGGTGCGATGGCGTTGACCCGAACGTTGCTGGGGCCGGTGATCTTCGCCAGCTCCTTGGCCATGTGGTTCATCGCCGCCTTGGCCGTGCCGTAGGTCATCGGGGTGCCGAGCGCGCCGAGGCCCGCGATAGAGCTGATGAACAGGATCGAGCCCGAACGGCGCGGCTCCATGCGCCGGTACGCCCCGCGGGCCAGCCGCCAGGCCGAGCCGAGGTTCTGGGAGAAGCCGGCGTCCCAGGTCTCGTCATCGACCTCGGCGCCCGGAGGGCAGGGATGCAGGCCGACGTTGGCCACCGCGCCGTGGATCGGGCCCAGCGTCTCTTCCGTCCCGGCCAGCGCCTTCTCGATGGTGGCGGTGTCGCGCAGGTCCCCGGCCATGGCCCAGAGGTTCTCCGCGCCATAGCGGGCGGCGAGGTCCTGGCGGGTTTCCTCCAGCGCCTCGGCGCCGCGGGCGGTGATGGCGACCTTCGCCCCCTCGGCCAGGCAGGCCTCGACGATGCCCAGCCCGATGCCCCGGCTGGCGCCGGCCACGAAGATGGTCTTGCCCTTGAGTCCGAGGTCCATGCCGGCGTTTCCCTGTACGTCCTGTCGTTGGCGCCCATCTGGCGCCCGCGACCCAGCGTCAGGCAAGGCCGCCGTCAGCCGCCGTCGGCGTCCACCACGATGGCCACGGTCTTGCCGCGCGAGTGCGGCTCCCAGCCGGCGTCGATGGCCGAGGCGATGGCCCGGGCGACCAGTTCCGGCTTGATCTGCGCGGGTTTGAGCATCGGCAGGCCGTAGGCGGGTTGGCGGCCGGCCGGAAACTCGACCACCGCCTCGCGCTGGCCTTCGGCGTGGCGCACGGCCAGCGCCATGCCCTGCCACCCCCTGGTGTCGCTGGACCACTGCGGCTGGCGTTGCAGCCGCCAGATGTAGGGCTCCCCGCCGACCTCGATCTCGAATTCCGGAGCTTGCTTCTTCGCCATGGCAGGCAGTTAGCCCGGACCGTGTCTCCAGACCAGCCCGGCGGCGGCGGCTGGCCGGATCAAGCCAGCGTCAGGATGACCGGTCCGTTGCGGGTGGCGACCAGCGTGTGCTCGTACTGCACCGTCGGCTGGCGGCCCTCGGGACGCAGGGTCCAGCCGTCGTCCAGCTCCTCGACCCAGTCGCCGCCAAGGGACAGGAAGGGCTCGATGGTGAAGACCAGACCCTCGGGGATCGTGCGCCGGTCGCGCGGCTCATACCAGGTCGGGATCTCGCCCGGTTCGTCATGCAGCGACAGCCCCACGCCGTGGCTGGCGAGGTTGCGGACCAGGCTGTAGCCGTTCTTGTCCGCGAACGTCTCGATGGCGCGGCCGATCTCGTTCAGCCGGCCGCCGGGCTTCACCGACCGGATCCCCGCCCACATGGCCCGGCGACCATCGCGGCACAGGCGCTCGATCCGCTTGCTGACCGGCGGCACGGCGAAGCTGGCGCCGGTGTCGCCGAAGTAGCCGTCGAGCTCTGCCGAGACGTCGATATTGACCAGGTCGCCGGCCTTGATGACAGTGTCCCCCGGAATGCCGTGGGCGCAGTCGGGACCGACGGAGATGCAGGTCGCGCCCGGGAAGTTGTAGGTCAGCTCCGGCGCCGAACGGGCCCCTGCCCGCTCCAGCATGGCGCGGCCGAGGTCATCGAGCTCTTTCGTCGTCATGCCCGGCTCCAGCGCCTTGCCCATCGCCTCGAGCGTACGGGCCACCAGGGCGCCGACCGTGCGCAGCTTCTCCAGCTGGTCTTCGCTCTCGATGGTCACCCAGATCTCTCCGTCGCTGCCGGCTCACTCTCTGCCTGCTCGAGTCCGACAGGGCAACGTCCGGGCATCGCCGCCATCACGCGAGGGCCGCCATGACTTTCGCGATCATCCCCTCGCGAAGGTTCGGCGCGGCGCCGCCGAGCAGGTAGAGCACCCGGGCGATGGGCAGGTAGCACTCGACCTCCGCTGTCAGGGCGGCGAGCGACACACCGGTCAGCCGCGCATACGCCGCCTGCAGGGCCGCGTTGACCGCGATGGGGCGCTCGGAATCAGGGACGATGGCAGGCGCGATCTCGGCCATCGGGATGTGGCAGCAGGCCAGGTCCAGGGCGGCGGGCGCGCGGACCACGCCGGTCCAGTCGATGATCCTGGGTCCCTCCGGCGTCATGATCACGTTGCCGGAGTGAAGGTCGCCATGGCACAGGCCGTCCGCCGGCTCCAGGCGGTCGATCAGGCTCATGACGCCGGGAGCCAGCGCTTCCGGAAGCGCCCGGCCGGCCGGCCGAAACGAGCCTTCCAGGTAGTCGCGCAGCGGCGGAAGATCCGTCGGCGGGGGCGTCCCACTCACCACCAGGCAGAGAGCCGCCAGCACCGCGCCGGTCTGCTCGAAGGTCATGGCCCCTGTCCTCGACAGATGCTGCAATGTCGGTCCATCGAAGCGCGTCAGAACGATGCCGTGGCGGCCGTCCACGGTGACCTCGTCGAAGGCCTGCGGCGCCGGCGCGCCCGCCGCGAAGACTGCGCGGGTCATGCGCGCCTCGTGCACGGCGAGCCGCCGCGGAACGCCGGCGCGGAACAGCTTCACGACCTGGCCGGGCGCCCAGCTGTGGACGTCAGAGACTGCGCCCTCGCCGATCTTCTCCCCCAGCGATCCGACCATCGCCTCACCTCCGCTTTCGCGCTCGGTCAAACCCTGCCCCGGCGGCGATCGATTGAACAGGCAGCGCCGGCTTTCCGGGCCGACGCGGTTGCGAGCCTCACGGCCTTCCTGCATCAATCGTCTCCGCAAATGCGGAGCTGTTCATGTCCGATGTCGTGAAGGGCCCCGCGTCCTACTTCCCCTCAATCGAGAAGACCTACCGGCGGCCGATCGCCGACTGGCTGGCGATGGTGCGCGCCGGCTACCCCGCCAGACACATGGAACTGGTGGCCCTCCTGAAGGCTCAGGGGATGGGCCATGGGCATGCGAACGCCGTGGTCGCCTACACCCTGGCGCTGGACGGGCTGAAGTAGCCTGACTCGCCGGGGGCGATGATCGCGCTTGGCTAACCCCGCGTGAGGGCGTTCAACGTGACTCACGACAGACCGGCGAGCCGCGCCGGCGACGGGAGGCCTTACGTGAATTTCGACTTCTCAGACGACCAGAAGCAGCTGCGCGACCAGGCCCGGCGCTTCCTCGCCGACCGCTGCAGCCCGGCCGCCGTGCGCGCCGTGCTCGAGGGCGAGCAATCCCATGACGCCGCGCTCTGGAAGGGGCTGGGCGAGATGGGCTTCCTGGGCGCCGCCATTCCCGAGGAATACGGCGGCGTCGGCCTTGGCCACCTGGAGCTCTGCGTGATCGCCGAGGAGCTCGGCCGCGCGCTGGCCCCGGTGCCGATGGTCTCCTCCATCTATCAGGCCGCCGAGGCGCTGATGCTGGCGGGCTCCGAAGACCAGAAGCAGGCCTGGCTGCCGAAGCTGGCCTCCGGCGAGGCCATCGGCACGATGGCCCTGGCCGAGGGCATGGGCCGTGCGACAGAAAAATCCATCAAGGCGACCGTCTCCGGCGGCAAGCTGAGCGGCGTGAAGTCGCCGGTGGCCGACGGCGACATCGCCGACCTGGCCATCGTCGCCGCCCGCGAGGCCGGCAGGGTCTCGCTCTACCTCGTCGACCTGACTGGCGCCGGTGTGACCCGCGAGACGCTGGACAGCATCGACCCGACCCGCGGCCAGGCCGCCCTCACCTTCAAGGACGCCCCGGCCCGGTTGCTGGGCGTGGCGGGCGACGGCTGGCGGCTGGCGTCGGAGGTTCTGGACCACGCGGCCGTGCTGGTCGCCTTCGAACAGGTCGGCGGCAGCGACCGGGCCCTGGAGATGGGCCGCGACTATGCGCTGGACCGTATGGCGTTTGGCCGCCCCATCGGCTCGTTCCAGGCGGTGAAGCACCTGCTGGCCGACATGTACGTGTCGGCGACCCTGGCCCGCTCGAACGCCTACTACGGCGCCTGGGCGCTCTCGACCGGCTCGTCGGAGTTGCCGGTGGCGGCGGCGACGGCGCGGGTCTCGGCCACCCAGTCCTTCCAGCACTGCGCCAAGAACAACATCCAGGTGCACGGCGGCATGGGCTTCACCTGGGCCTTCGACTGCCACCTCTTCTATCGCCGCAGCAACGGCCTGGCCCTGGCGCTGGGATCGCAATCGACCTGGGAAGACCTGCTGATCGACCGCCTGCGCCAGCGCAACGACGCCCCGGCCGCGGCCTGAATTCGGAGCAAGAACATGAACTTCGACGATACACCTGAAGAAGCCGCCTTCCGCGCCGTCGCCCGCGACTGGATCCAGGCCAACGCCCCCCACGAACTCGAAGCCGAGCTGAAGAGCGGCGGGTTCGGCAATAACGGCCTCAAGAGCGTCGACCCGATCCAGGTCGCCAAGGCCTGGCAGAAGAAGAAGGCCGAAGCCGGCTGGGCCTGTCTGCACTGGCCCAAGGCCTACGGCGGCCGCGGCGCCACGCCGATCGAGCGGGTGATCTGGGGCCAGGAAGAGGGCGTCTACGGCGCACTCAGCGGCCTGTTCATCATCGGCCACGGCATGTGCGGCCCGACGGTCATGGCCTGGGCCGACGAGGAGACCAGGCAGCGGCTGCTGCCGCCGCTGGCGTCCGGCGAGCACATCTGGTGCCAGCTGTTCAGCGAACCGGCCGGCGGCTCGGATCTGGCCGGCCTCCGCACCGCAGCGATCCCGGCCACGGACGGCTCGGGCGACTGGATCATCAACGGCCAGAAGATCTGGACCAGCGGCGCCCAGCACAGCGACTACGGCATCGTCATCACCCGCACCGACCCGAACGTGGCCAAGCACAAGGGCCTGACCATGTTCTGGATCGACATGAAGTCGCCGGGGATCGACATCCGGCCGATCAAGCAGGCCAACGGTCAGTCGGGCTTCAACGAGGTCTATTTCACCGACGTCCGCATCCCCGACAGCCAGCGCCTGGGCGCCGTCGGCGACGGCTGGAAGGTGTCGCTGACCACCCTGATGAACGAGCGCCTGTCCATCGGCTCGGGCATGCCGACCG
The DNA here is from genome assembly GCA_044361705.1 of Caulobacter sp. Lineage (GTDB taxonomy): Bacteria > Pseudomonadota > Alphaproteobacteria > Caulobacterales > Caulobacteraceae > Caulobacter. Next base: position 5,999 of record JBIKII010000043.1, on the reverse strand, counting down.
GCTTCCCGGAACTGTTCGACTTCTGCATGAACCTGCAGACCGAGGACGGCCTGGCCATCGAGGACAGGTCCGTCCGGTCGCGGCTGGCGCAGTACGCCGTCAAGGCCAGCGGCCTGAAGTACACCGGCATGCGGGCCATTTCCGCCCTCTCCAAGGGCGAGACCCCGGGGCCGGAGAACTCGATCGGCAAGCTGGTCGCCGGCGCGACGATGCAGGAGCTGGCGATGTTCGCGCTGGATCTGCAGGGCCAGGGCGGCGTGGTCTCGGATCCCGAGATCGCCGCGGCGGGCGCCCGCTTCCAGCAGATGCTGCTGCGCAGCCCCGCCACCCGCGTCGAGGGCGGCACCGACGAGATCCTGCGCAACATCATCGCCGAACGCGTCCTGGGCCTGCCCGGCGACATCCGCGTCGACAAGGACGTGGCGTTCAAGGACATCCCGACGTCCGGGCGAGGGTAGTGGGGCCAGAGGTAGCGTCCTTCGACGCCGGGTGAGGATCGCTGCTTGCCCCACCCGTCTCGTCTCGCTGCGCTCGCCGATCCACCCTCCCCACAAGGGGAGGGAGACATAAGACACGGCTTCGCCGCCCGGGCGGGCGGACCCGAACAGGTTGGGGAGGTGGCGGAGCGCCACGGCTCCCGTCCGGGACCGTTGGGGTCGTTGTGTGTGTTTCGACGAGAACCTGACGCGCTCCGCCGCGGAGAGGCTGCGGAGGCTGTGCGCAATGGGCATTTTCCACCCGCTCGCTTTCGCCTCGCCGGGGCTTCTACCTCCCGGCGCCCTGGCCGTTCCTCACGGCCAGGCCCGGCGGGCGGGGATCAACCGACGATCCCCGGACCCCGTGGTTCTTGCCCCGGCGCGCCTTGGGAGCGGGCCAGGGTCCACGGGCAAATCCCGCATCTCCGCATCCCGTGTCGCCGTATCGGGCCGGATCCGTACGCCCTCCCCCGCGACGGCGACCTGCAGAGAATACGGGCAGTGAAGCGGAGGGGGATAAAAACATCTCATCCCCCTATCTCCGTCTCCCCGGCGAAGGCCAGGGTCCATACGGGGCAAGGGCTCGGCGTGTGTCATGGATCCCGGCCTTCGCCGGGAAGGCGGGGGATAGAGCCGGACGCGGCGGCCAGTCACCGGCCGGCGGCGCATCCCGCTCCACCCTCCGTCGCCTTCGGCCAAGGAGGGTCCCCCTCCCCCAACAGGGAGAGGACAGAGGTCTGCTGCTCGCGCTATGACACCGGTGTACTGGAGGCCTGCATGCACCGAGACACGACACGCAGGGGCGCGGTTCTGGGCCTGGGCGCCGCAGCGCTCGCCTCCTCCGCTCTCGCCAGGCCAAAGGCTCCGCCGCCGGTCGTGAGCACCCTGCACGGCCGGGTGCGCGGCGCTCGCCAGGACGGCGTCCTCACCTTCAAGGGCGTCCGCTACGGGGCCGATACGGGGCCGCGCCGCTTCCAGCCGCCGCTGCCGCCCGCGCCCTGGGGCGACATCCGCGACGCCCTCACCTTTGGTCCCGGCGCGCCACAGCGGGGCCAGGGCGCCGATGGTCCGACCAGCGAGAACTGCCTGTTCCTCAATGTCTGGACCCCCGGCGCCGACGCGGCCCGGCGGCCGGTCATGGTCTACATCCACGGCGGCGCCTACAGCGCCGGATCCGGCTCCAGCCCGCTCTATGACGGGACGCGGCTGGCCAGCCGGGGGGATGTTGTCGTCGTGACGCTGAACCATCGGCTGGGCGCGCTCGGCTACCTGTCGCTGGGCCGGCTCGAACCGCGGTTCGCCGACAGCGGCAATGTCGGCCAGCTGGACCTGGTGCTGGCGCTGCAGTGGGTGCGGGACAACATCGCCGCCTTCGGGGGGGACCCCGGCAAGGTCATGCTCTTCGGCCAGTCCGGCGGCGGCGCCAAGATCGCCACCCTGATGGCCATGCCGGCCGCCCGGGGCCTGTTCCACCGCGCCGCGACCATGAGCGGCCAGCAGGTCACCGCCTCCGGGCCGCTCAACGCCGAACGCAGGGCGAAGAGCTTCCTCGACGCGCTCAAGGCTGCGCCGGACCAGCTGTCCGGTCTGCCGGTCGAGGCGCTGGTCGAGGCCATGGGCACGCGGGACCCGATTCTGCCGACCGGGTCGCTCTATTTCGGACCGGTGCTCGATGACCGGTCGCTGACCCGCCACCCCTTCTGGCCGGACGCGCCGCCGCAGTCGGCCGACATTCCGATGATCATCGGCAACACCCGCGACGAGACCCGCGCCTTCCTCGGCGGCGATCCGCGCAACCACAGCCTGACCTGGGACGAACTGCCGGCCCGGCTGGGACCCGAACTGCGAGTCGACATCAGCCCGGAGACGGTGGTGGCGCAGTATCGCACCCTCTACCCGGACTGGACGCCCAGCCGCGTGTTCTTCGCGGCCAGCACAGCCTCGCGGTCCTGGCGCGCCGCCGTCATCGAGGCTGAGGCCCGGGCGGGTCAGGGCGCCCCGGCGTTCGTCTATCAGCTGGACTGGCAGGCCCCGAACGGGGCCGGGGCGCCGCACACGCTCGACATCCCGCTGGTGTTCGGCACGCTGGACGCACCGGGCTCGATCACCGGGACAGCGGACGACGCCCAGTCGGTGTCTGACGCTATGCAGGACGCCTTCATAGCCTTCGCCCGCCATGGACGCCCCGACCACGGCGGCATCCCCGCCTGGGCGCCCTACGACCTGCCCGCCCGCCGCACCATGATCTTCGACGCCACGCCGCGCCTGGCCGACGACCCGCGCGGCAAGGAGCGCGAACTGTTCGCCCGCGTCCCCTACATCCAGCCGGGGACCTGACGCCGCTCTAGGTCCCCCGCGCCTTGGCCCCCGCGTCGAGCAGCTCCGGGCGCTTCGGCGACATGTCGTCGAGGTTCCAGTCGGCCTCGACGAACGGGCGGCTGGTCGGCTTGTGGGTCGGATAGCCCTGTAGCTCGGTCTCGGAGTCGATGATGTTGCCGCGGCCCTCGGCGACGTCGGCGATCAGGCGCACGTCATCGCCGTCGCGGTCCCAGGGGCGGGCGCCGGCCTCGGCAAGCACCCACTGCTGCACCGCACTGGCCGGCCGCGCCTCGAGGCCCGCGGGCCAGAACGGCGGCGTCTTCACCTGGATGATCTTCGCGGGCGAGGTGGTGTAGCGGCCGAACATCGGCAGCGGCGCGCCCCATTTGTCGACGGCGATGTTGTCGCGGCCGTAGTACTCCACGTCGCCGTAGCCGCCGATCATCATGAAGGGCAGCCCCTGCTGGGTGTCCTGGCCGGCGCGCAGCACGTTGCCGACCACCACCATCTTGCCGACCTGCCAGGGGCTGGAACCCCACTCCTGGGCCATCAGGTTGTAGTGGATGGCCCGCTGACCAGGGTTGTAGATCAGGTTGTTGACGATCACCCCCCAGACGCCGCCCTTGAACATCGGGTTCCGCTCGACGTTGTGGGCGTAGAGGTTGCCCCAGATCAGCATACCCGTGACGTTGTCGTGGATCAGGCTGCCCTTGGAATGCTCCAGCTTGGCGTGGGTCGACCAGGCCAGGCTCTCGGCGATGATGTTCTGGGAGAAGGTGATGTTGCGCGAGGTGCCGGCCCGCCACTCGTCCGGCGTCGCGCCGACGAAGCGCGGACCGGACGCCGACAGGTTTTCGTCGGTGCCCCAGGTCAGGGTGCAGTGGTCGATGATGATGTTGTAGCTGATCCCCTGGGTGGAGATGCTGTCGAAGTCCTTGCCGGACTTCTTGGCGAAGCCCGCCTCCCCCGGCCGCACGCGAATGTGGCGCACGATCACGTCGTGCGTGGCCAGATCGATGCCGCCCCTGATGAAGGTGACGCCCGGCGAGGGCGCGGTCTGGCCGGCGATGGTCAGGAACGGCTCGCGGATGGTGAGGGTCTTGCCGTCCAGGTCGATGACGCCGCCGACCTCGAAGACGACGATCCTCGGGCCCCTGGTCTCCACCGCCTCGCGGAAGGAGCCGGGTCCATCGGCGGCGAGGGTTGTGACGCGGATGATCTTGCCGCCCCGCCCGCCCGGCGTCGCCGCCGCCCAGCCCTGGGCGCCGGGAAAGGCCAGCGGCGCCGGCGCCGCGGGCGGCGATTCGGTCTTGCCGAGCGGCCAGGCCGCGAAGGCCGAACCGGCGGTGAGAAGGCTGAGGGCAAGGCCCGCGAAGGCTGATCTGGCCACGTGTTTCACTCCCGGACTGAAGTTTGATCGCGGTTCATTCGCCGCGCGCCGTTGAAAATGACACCGGTTTCCTCTAGACACAATCGAGACCCTGAAACTGGGGCCATAGAGTTGGGGAGGACAAGGGGCGTGACCGCGAAAGCGAAAGCTTCGACCGATCGCGACGCAAGCGTCGCCGCGCGGACCGACGTCGCGCGCAGCTTCGTCGAAGCGCGACTGGCCGCCCGATCCCTCTCCGGCTATCCGGGCGAGACGCCCGCCACCCTGGCCGATGGCTACGCCATCCAGGAGCTGGCCATCGGGCTCTATCCGGACACCATCGTCGGCTGGAAGGTCGGCCGCATTCCCCTGCCCCTGCAGGCGCAGCTGGGCGACGAGCGGCTGGCCGGGCCGACCTTCCGGCAGTTCCTGCGCACCCCGGCGACCGGCGAGACGGTGATCCTGGGCGCCATCCCCGGCGGCTTCGCGGCCGTGGAGGCAGAGTTCGTCTACCGCATCGGCAAGGACGCGCCCGAGGGCAAGACCGACTGGACCGTCGCCGAGGCGCTGGACGTCGTGGCGGCCCTGCACATCGGCGTCGAGTTCGCCGGCAGTCCGCTGAAGACCATCAACGACCTCGGCTCCACCGTGGTGGCGTCCGACTTCGGCAACAACGCCGCGCTGGTCGTGGGCCCGGAGATCGCCGGCTGGCGCGAGCGGGCCGACGACAGCCTGCCCTGCGAGACCTGGATCGACGGCGCCCTGGTCGGCGCCGGCACGGCGGCCTCGGTGCCCGGCGGCCCTGCCCCGGCCCTAGCCTTCCTGCTCGGCCACTGTGCGACGCGCGGCCGGCCGCTGAGGGCCGGCATGTACGTGACCACCGGGGCGGCCACCGGCATCCACGACATTCACCCGGGCCAGTCCGCCCGCATCAGTTTCGGCGAGCACGGCGAGATCTTCTGCACAGCGGAAGACGCAAGACCGGCCGCCGGTTAGGGAGCGACGCATGACCACCGACACCAGCCTTCCGCCCGGCGTCCGCGTTGGCAACACCCGCTGGGTGGTTGTCACGCTGCTGTTCTTCGCGATGGTGATCAACTACGTCGATCGCCAGACCATCGGGATCCTCAAGCCGACCCTGAGCAAGGAGTTCGGCTGGAACGAGAGCGACTACGCCAACCTGGTCTTCTGGTTCCAGGCCTCCTACGCGGTCTCCTACCTGGTCTTCGGCCGGGTCATGGACCGGCTGGGCGCCCGCTGGGGCTTCGGTCTGGCCTTCGCCATCTGGCAGGTGGCGCACATCGCCCACGCCGGCGCGCGCGGGCTGAACGACTTCATCTTCGCCCGGATTGCCCTGGGCGTCGGCGAGGGCGGCGGCTTCCCGGGCGGCATCAAGGCGGTGACCGAGTGGTTCCCCAAGAAGGAGCGCGCCTTCGCCACCGGCATCTTCAACGCGGGCACCAACATCGGGGCCATCGTCACCCCGCTGGTCATCCCGGCCATCACCATCGCCTGGGGCTGGGAGATGGCCTTCATCATCACCGGCGTGGCGGGCCTGATCTGGCTGCCGATCTGGCTGATCGTCTACCGCCGCCCCCGCGAGCACAAGAAGGTCACCGCGGCGGAACTGGCCCACATTGAGCAGGATCCCGCCGACCCGGTCGAGAAGGTCGCCTGGAGCAAGCTGCTGACCAAGCGCGAGACCTGGGCCTACGCCCTGGGCAAGTTCCTGATCGATCCGATCTGGTGGATGTTCCTGTTCTGGCTGCCGGACTTCCTGGGCAAGCGCTACGGCCTTGACCTGAAGACCTTCGGCCCGCCGCTGGTGGCCATCT
>JBIKII010000021.1:0-26261 GCA_044361705.1 Caulobacter sp. | reverse complement strand
ACTTCCGGTCCCTGCGGCAGCTTCGCGGGCGCCGCATGACCGGCCTCGCCGCGCCGCGTTCCGTCTTCTTCGGCATGAACCTGACGGGCGCCGAACTGCAGGGGGCAGACCTCACCGGCGCCGACCTCCGCAGTACGATCCTCAAGGACGCCGACCTGCGCGGCGCCAAGCTGTGCGGCGCGCAGCTGAACAAGGCCGATCTGCGTGACGCCAGGCTTGGACCGCTGATGATCGCCCAGGGCCGGTTCATCCGCACCGATCTGACCAAGGCCATACTGCGTGGCGCGGACCTGCGCGGCGCCCACGCCCAGAAGGCCAGGTTCCTGGAAGCTGACCTTGCCGGCGCCAGGCTCGAGGACGCAGATCTGCGGGACGCGGAACTCGAAGCCTGATCGCGGCTGGCGTGCGAGCGCTTTGCGCCGCCGTCCCCGTGAGGCAGATTGCGCCCGCCCTGCCGCCCTTTCCGCCGGAGTCCCGTCATGATCATCACGGATGAAATGCTGATCGCCTACATCGGCGGCAAGCTGTCCGCGCCGGACAGGGCGGCGGTCGAGGCGGCCGTGGCCAGTGATCCGGCGGTGGCCGAGCGCCTGCGCCGTCATCGCGAGGTCGGCGCCATGATCCAGAACGCCATCTCCTCCGGCGGCCGGAAGGCCCGGACGGCGGCCGGCGACAAGTCTGCGGCGCCGGTCGTCTCCCTGGCGGACGCCCGCCGGACCCGGGAATCGCCGCCGCCGCCGGCGCCGAAGCCCAAAGCCAGCGCGCCGGCAGCCCGCAAACCGCTCGATCCGCGATGGGCGGCGCTTGCGGCCGGTCTCGTACTCGGCATCGCCATCGGCATCTTCGCGCCGCGTCCCACCAATGATCTTCTGGACGGCACGCTTCAGGCGCGGGGCGTGCTGGCCGCAACCCTTGAGCAGGGCCTCAGCGAGGACCGGAAGGCCGGCGCTGCCGTCGTCCTGCTGGGCACTTACCAGGGCAAGGACGGCGTCTGGTGCCGTACGTTCGCCGGCGAAAGCCGCGTTTCAGGCATCGCCTGCCGCACCGGAGAGGGTTGGCGGCTGATCATGACGGAAGTCGGCGCGCCGATCCCGTCTCCTGTGATGGCCTCCGCGATCACCGCGCTCGGCCTCGGCGCGCCGGTGAACGCCGCCGCCGAGCGCAAGGCCCGGTCGGCGGCCTGGCGCTAGGCTAGAGGCCGCGCCGAAGCGGCATCAGGTCCGGGAACACCGGCTCGCGGCCTTCCTGCTTCGCGGCGAAGGTCTCGGCCATGTGCGGACCCGAGAACATGCCGACCTGCCACAGCGCGATGTAGTCCAGCGCGTCCTTGATGGTGTGGTCGCGGGCGTAGTTGATCATCACCTTGCTGCCGGTCACCGCCAGCGGCGACTTGCTCGCGATCTCGCGCGCCGTCGCCAGGGCGTGGGCGACGACGGCCTCGTAGTCCGGCAGCACCTCGTTGACCAGCCCGATCTCCCTGGCCCGGTAGGCGGGAAGGCGACGACCTGTGTAGGCCAGCTCGCGCACCCAGCCCTCCGGGATCAACTTGCACAGCCGCGGGAAGGTGCCGACGTCGGCGGTCATGCCGATGTTGATCTCCATGATCGTGAAGAAGGCGTCCTCGGTGCAGTAGCGGATGTCGCAGGCGCTGGTGAAATCCACCGCCCCACCGATGCAGCCGCCGTGGATCGCGGCGATCACCGGCATCCGCGCCTCGTCCAGGCAGGTGAAGGTGTCCTGCAGGTGGTGCACATTGCGGCGGAAGCTCTCGCCGGCTACGTGCCGGTCCACCGGGGCGCCGTCACGGTCGCCGACGTTGGCGAACACCGACAGGTCCATGCCGGCGCAGAAGTGCTTGCCGGTCGAGGAGATGACGATGCAACGCGCCCGGGCGTTGTCGTCGATGTCCCTTACGATTGCGGGCAGTTCGCGCCAGAAATCCTTGTTCATGGTGTTCATCGCCTCGGGCCGCGTCATGCGGATGTGGGCGACGCCCGCCTCGATGGTGACCTCGAAGCAGTTCCACTGGGTGTCGGCGGCCGAGACGGCGGCGTGAGCAGTCATGTGTTTCTCCCGTTTTGCGCAGTGTCGCCCTTTGACGCGGGGAAAGCCAAGGCCCCCTAACGGAGGGTGCGCCCTCAGCCCGGTCATGGTGGAAGGCGATATGGACGCCATCGACATCGCCGCCCGTCTCGTGGGCGTCTTCTACACCCTCGGCGGCATCGTGGCGCTGCGGGCCTTGGCGATGGACTCGGTCCTCGATCAGGCCCTGGCCTCGATCTCCCTCAGCCGCCCGGATCCGGACGACGTGCTTCGTCGCTGGATCCTGGCCGCCACGTCCGTCGTCACCGGCGTCAGCGGGTTGAGCCTGATCCTGCTCAGCGGCTGGGCCGCGTGGCTGTTCCTGCTCAACCTCGGACTCCAGGCCGGCTGGTTGGTCTTCGCGGCCAGACGCTTCCCGCCCACCGACGACTCCGAAGCTCTCGGCCGGCGACGCGTGGCGAACGCCGCGGTGATCTGGGCGGTGGCCACGGCCATGGTGCTTTGGCTGCGCTTCGACGGCAGGCTCGGGACGCTCACCGATCCCTGGCGGGGGGCGATCCTCGTGGCCGCCGCCGTGGCCATGGCTGTCTGGGTCGCGCGGCAACTCGTCTGGAACCCGGGACCCCGGCCGGCCTTCGGCGAGGAGCCGGACGGCATGCCGATCGTTCAACCCAGGCCGGAGCGGGTCCGGCTTGTGCTTCGGTACGGCTATCGGCCCCTGCTCGACGCGGACAAGGGCTGTGCGGTCGACACCTACGAGCATCTCCCGGAAGACCTCGCCGCGCGCCTCGCGACCTGGGAAGACGCCTTCGACGATGCGGTCGACCCCTACGATCCCGAGCCGGGACCCGCCTTCAGCGAGGCCGAGGCCCTGGCCCACGCTCGGGAGGGCGAGGCCATCGCGGCGGCCCTTCGCGCCGAGTTCGGCGACGGAAACGTCGAAGGCCCGTTCCGCGAGCTTTAGGGTTTCACAAGGCGTCGCGCTCCGCCCGGGATCTGGCGCACAATTGCGTGAGGTTGCGGCCGGGATTGAAGGCCGACGGGTACTTCGTCTTTGCCCGGGATTATTCTGCGCGAACCGATCTGACATCCTTCACAGGGAGCGAACCATGCGCCTCGCCGTAACAGCCTCCGTTTTCCTGGCCGCCGCCGCGGTCGCCATGCCGGGCGCCGCCCAGGCCCGCGGCATCTTCGGATGCGACGCCCAGGGCGGTAAGCAGGAAGGCGGCGCGGTGATCGGCGCCATCGTCGGCGGCATCATCGGCAACAAGGTGTCCAAGAACGAACGCGGGCTCGGCACGGTGATCGGCGCCGGCATCGGGGCTGCCGCCGGCTCGGCGATCGGCTGCAAGATTCAGGAGAACGACCGCAAGAAGGCCGAGGCCGCCCTGGAGGACGCCCTGCGCACCGGCCAGGCGACCAACTGGCGCAACCCCGAAACCGGGTCGCGCGGCGACGTCACCGTCCAGCCCTGGAGCGCCTACGGCGAAGGCTACGGTGAGCCCTACCGTCTGCAGAGCGTCAGCTTCGCACGTGGCGTCACCCCGCAGCGCGCCTGGGAGGGCGGCGGCGGTTGGTGGTTCGCGCCGAACACCGTGAACCTGCGTGGTCGGCCGTCCACGTCCGGCGCCATCGTCGGCAAGCTCGCGGGCGGCCAGGACTTCCAGGTGCTGGCCAAGGTTCAGGGCCAGCCCTGGCTGCTGGTCGGCCATAACGGCTATGCCACCGGCTATGTCGCCCAGTCCGTGGTCCGCCCGCGCGGCGGCGACAGCGGCGACTGCCGCCGTATCGAGCAGACGATCCACACCCAGAAGTACGGGACTGAACGCGAACGCTATCGCGCCTGTCGCCAGCCCGGCGGCAGTTGGGATCTGACGAAGATCTAGCCCTCTCGACTCACGTGAGGGGAAGGCTCTAGGCAGGGCGGATGACCCACGCCGCCCTGCCTGACGTCTCGCCCGCGCGCCGCCGCTCGATCCCGGTCCCGGGCGGCTTGATCGCGGCCATCGAGTTCGGCCCGGCCGACCGGGCGCTGGATGTCCTGTTCCTGCACGCGAACGGCTTCAACGCGGCAACCTACCGCTCCATCCTCGCGCCGCTGGCCGGGAGCCTGCGCATCCTGGCGGTCGATCAGCGCGGGCACGGGCGCACGACGCTGCCGGCTGTTCCCTACGCCGCCAACGTCTGGCGCGGCTATAGTGACGACCTGCTGATGCTGCTGGCGGCGCTCGGCGAGACACCCAAGGTCCTGTCGGGCCACTCGATGGGAGGAACCGCCTGTCTTCTCGCCGCCGCCGAACGCGGGGATGCGGCAGGGGCTCTGGTCCTTTTTGATCCTGTGATCATCACACCCGAGCGCGCGGCGCTGCTGGGCGAGGACGGCATGCGAAGCAGTCCGCTGGCCCAGGGCGCGCTCCGCAGACGAGCGACCTTCGCCAGCCGCGAGGCGGCCTTCGAGGCCTACCATGGGCGGGGCGCGTTCAGGACCTGGTCCGACGACATGCTGCGGGACTATCTGGCAGACGGCCTGGCGGAGGCCGGCGACGGCGCCCTGCGACTGACCTGCGCGCCGGAGTGGGAGGCGGCGAACTTCTCGACGCCGTCGCCTGACGCCGTCGGCGGCATCCCGGACATCGCGGCGACCGTCCGCATCTTCAAGGCGGAACACGCGTCCACGGCCCAGTTCGACGCTCACGAGGCGGCCGTGCTGGCCAGTGGCGCGACCATCGAGACCGTGCCGGGGACCAGCCACTTCCTGCCGATGGAGCGACCTGAGTTGGTGCGCGAGGTGTTGCTGGCGGCGGGATGAGTGCGTCCTTCGCGACGCTCGCCAAATGCTCGCTCCTCAGGATGAGGGGTTCTGTGGAACGCCAACCACCGTCTTCATGGTGAGGAGCCGGCTCTTGGGCCGGCGTCCCGAACCACGCAACGCTAGAGCGCCAGACCCGCCGTCGCCTGGGTCATCAACCGCTCTCGCGCCGCCTCGCTGATCGGCACGATCTTGCGGGCGTCGAGATCGAAGGTGATGGCCACCGCCTCGGACGTCCCCCAGGCCTTGCCGGTGTGAGGATCGATCATCCAGTGGACCATGGTCTTGGTCCGGGTGTCGGCGGTCTTCAGGCCCGAACGGATTTCCATGCGCTGACCGGCCCGGGGCCAGTCCAGATGGATCAGCCTGTACTCCAGCACCGCTCCGCCGACCCGCTTGGGCTTCTCGTCCGCCGCCTCGGTCACGGTGTCGCGGAAGCCCCTCACGAGCCGGGGGATGCCGTCGGAGACCCGGCCGATGAACTGCTCCGCCCGCATGCGGCCGAAGATGTCGCAGTCCTGCGGCGACACGGCGCCCTGGGCGATCCGGACCAGGTCCAGGTCATCGGCCCGCGCCAGGCTGGCCGTCGAGGTCACCGGGGCCAGCGACACGCTGCGCGCGGCGGCCTGGTCCGGAAGGTCGATGACCAGCGCCTCGGCCAGCGCACGGGTCCTGGCGCTCCACGGGAACGGCCGTCCATCACGGGGCGTCACATGGGCGACCACCGTCTGGAACGTCGCGGCCAGGGCCCCGCTTTCGCTATGCCAGAGCAGCTGGACGAGCCGGGCCTCGTCCTCGCCGATGGCCAGTACGCCGCCGGTCATGTGGAGCGCCACGCCGGCGTGCGCCTCACGCAGGAACCGTATGTGCTGCTCGCGGATCAGCAGGGTCGATTCGGCATGGGCCGCGAAGGCGTTGGGCAGGCCCAGGGCGGCCGCCATGCCCACCAGCCCCTCGGTGGCCTTGGTGACGTAGAAGCGCACATTCATGTGCCCCATCTCGTCGCATTCCCAGGTGTTGACGCCGCCGCGCCAGATTTCGACTCCGGACTCCGACATCAGGCGGCGCAATCCTCGCAACGGCCGTGGGCCTCGACCGTGAGGCCGGTCAGGGTGAAGCCGCGCTCGGCGGCCAGCCGTTCAATCTCGGCCGCGCCCACCGGCGCGATCTCGCGCGTCCGGCCGCAACAGTCGCAGATCAGGAAGGCCGCCGCATGGCCCTCGCTGCCGCCGCCGCAGGCGATGTAGGCGTTCAGGCTTTCGATGCGATGCGCGAAGCCCTGGCGGGAGAGAAACTCCAGCGCGCGATAGACCGTGGGCGGCTTGGCCGGCTCGCCACCGGCGCCGTAGGCCGCGATCAGGTCGTAGGCCTTCACCGGCTGGCCGGCGCCGAGCAGCAGTTCAAGCACCCGCCGGCGGGGCGGCGTCAGCCGCTGGCCCGCCGCCGCGCAACGCGCCTCCGCCGCCGTCAGGCCGGCCGCCAGCGCTCCGCCGGACAGGCCCGGCTGGTCGTGATCGTGGTCGCAGGCATGCGCATGAGCCATGGGCCAGAGGTAGAGACGGCGGACGCCAAGGGCAAGCGCTAGCCGGGAAGCGGTTCTACCAGGCCGGCCTGGCCAATACCGCCGCCTCGGCGTCGCAGCCGGCGATAGGCCCGGCCTTGGCGCGCAGCTCCGCGAGCTCGACGCGGGCCGCCTCCATGTCCTTCTGGAAGTCGGGGACGCCGTGGACTGCGGCGATCACCGCCGCGCCGTTGTCACGGCCGGCGGCGACGGCGCTGGCGGTATGCACCCCGCAGACGACCCGGCTCTCGCCGAAGGCGCGGGCCCGCTGCAGGATCGGCACGGCCCGGTCCGGCGCAAGCTCGGCCAGGATCAGCCCGACCGCCCAGCCCCAGCTGGAGTGACCGGACGGATAATCCGGGCTCTTCGCCAGCTCCTCGCTGCGCGTGGTGCAGATCTCGCCCTCCTGCTCGAGGTAGGGCCGCTTGCGGCTGTAGAAGGCCTTGGGCGTGTCGACGGCCTTGGTCAGGTCCGGCGCGACGCGCAGCAGCACCCGGGTCAGCTTCGGCGCCTCACCCAGCTCCTTGATCTCCACGCCGATGGCGCACCGCATGGCGTAGACGACCCTGCGCTCATCCAGGTCGCTGATCGCCATCTCCCAGCGCGGCGTCCCCTTGAGGGGCCGGGTTGCGGTGAAGACGGCGCGGTCCGCCTCGGCCTGCGGCGAGCCCGGCTGCGGCGCCGGCGGGACGATCGAGGACGTATCCAGCACCCGCTCGCCGAAGTAGCCCGGGAACGGGAACTGCGCCCACGCGACGCCCGCTGTGAGCAACGCCGCCGCCCCGGCCGCCATCATAATCCGCATACGGCTCATAGCCTGAATCTCCCCACATGTTTTTACCAGCATGAAGCCTGCGGTTTTCGTTGCAAGCCCGCGTTCGGCGGGCTTCCTTGGGGCGGGGGAGGCGGCAGCGAATGGAACTGTGGCTCGGAATCGGGGCGGGACTGGCCATGCTGGCCGCCGGGGGCGATCTGCTCGTGCGGGGCGCGGCAAGCGCGGCGCATCGACTGGGCGTCAGCCCGCTGCTCATCGGCCTGACGATGGTGGGGTTCGGAACCTCGACGCCGGAACTGGTTACGAGCCTGCAGGCCGCGTTCGCGGGATCGCCCGGGATCGCGGTGGGCAATGTCGTCGGTTCGAACACCGCCAACATCCTGCTGATCCTCGGCCTCACCGCGCTGGTCGCGCCGCTGACGGTCGACACCCGGGCCTTCCGCCGCGACTCGATCGCGCTGGTTCTGGCGACCGGCGCCTGCGTCTGGGCCGTCCTGCAGGGATACCTCACGCGCGAAATGGGGCTGTTCGCTGTCGGCGCGCTGATCGTCTACGTCCTGATCGTCTGGATGACCGAGCGCCGCCTACCTGACGCGGAAGGTGCGCGGATCGAGGCCGGGGCCGCCGATGCAGCCCGGGCGGCGCCAAACCTCTGGCTGGCCCTTCCGATGGTGGCGGCGGGGATCGGGATCACCGTTTTCGGCGCCAACCTGCTGGTCAGCGGCGCGATCGTTCTCGCCGGGAACCTTGGCGTGTCGGACACCCTGGTCGGCCTGACCATCGTGGCGGTCGGCACCTCGCTGCCCGAGCTGGTCACCAGCCTGGTCGCGGCGATCCGCAAACAGGGCGATGTGGCGCTGGGCAATATCGTCGGTTCGAACCTCTACAACATTCTCGGCATCCTCGGCCTGACCGCCGCGATCAAGCCGATCGACGTGCCGCCGGAGATCGCCCGGTTCGATATCTGGGTGCTGGTGGCGGCGACGGCGCTGATGATCCTCTTCGCGCGCAGTCGGGGCAGGATTTCACGGGGGGAGGGCGTGGCGCTTCTTCTGGGCTACGCCGCCTACATCGGCTGGCTGGCCTGGACGGCCTGAGGGCCTAAGAAAAAGCCGCGCGAGGGGCTGGCCCTCGCGCGGCTCGTTCCGTCGGATAATACCAGACGTCAGGCGAACAGCTTCTGCCAGCGCGGCTTGACGCGGTTCTTCCAGGCGCCGCGATGGTAGGCGTCCGAGCCGATCAGCGGCACGACCGTGGTGGCTTCGGCGAAGACCATCTGCTCGTGCGTGGTCTGCACCTTGCCCCAGCTGGCGGCCTCCTTGAGCGTGGAGGAGGAACAGGCGCCGTCGCGGACGTCGGCGACCGTGATCTGCACGGCGTAGCGGTGCATCTCGGCCTCGACGCCGAGGATTTCGGCACAGACGACGGTGTCCTGGGCGAAGTTCTTGGGCACCCCGCCGCCGACCATGAACAGGCCGGTCACGCCGGCGGCGATCTTGATATCGGTCAGTTCACGGAAGTCGGCGATGGCGTCCAGCATCAGGTAGGGCTTGCCGGCGGCGGCGCGCTCCTTCTGGTGCTTGACGAGGCCAAAGCCCGCCGAGCTGTCGACAAAGGCCGGGCAGAAGATGGGCACGCCCTCTTCGTACGCGGTCTGGATCAGGCTGCCTTCCTTCTTGGCGTTACCTTCGGACAGCCACTTGCCCATCTCCCAGATGAACTCTCGCGAGGAGTAGCCGCGCGGCTCCAGCCGGTTGGCGATCTCCAGGATCGTGTGATCACACGCCTGGAGCTCTTCCTCGTCGATGTAGGTGTCGTAGATACGGTCGATGTAGTTGTCGCGAAGGACGTTGTCGTCGACCGGACCGGCGGCCTGATAGTGCTTGAAGCCGAGGGCCTCGAAGAAGTCCATGTCCACGATCGAGGCGCCGGTGGCGACCACCGCGTCGATCATGCCCAGTTTCACCATGTCCCGGTAGACATGCATGCAACCGCCGGCGCTGGTCGAGCCGGCCAGGATCAGCCACGGCGAGCAGGCCTTGTCCTCGAGCGCCATGTTGAAGATGTCGGCGGCCCGGGCGGTGTCGCGCGAACTGAAGCTCATCTTGCGCATCGAATCGATGATCGGACGCGCGTCGAAGCTGGTGATGTCGATGTGCTCGACGGTGTTGGCGAGCAACTGGGCCTTGGTGTTGGTCGGAGCGTTCATCGCTTCGGTTTCCCTGACAGTGAGCGCCCGTCCATTGCATAAAGTCCCCAGCCCGGACGGAGCGACGGGCTGGGGCTGGTCTTGATGAAACCGCCCGGCGAGCGGCGGGTTGCGGTCTACCTTTTCCGCTTCCTCTGGCCGGCCTTACCCTTCGGGCGCGACAGCCGGACGACGTTGTTGGCTTCCGCCGTGCGCGGCACGGGGATCGACCGGCGGGCGAGACCGAACATCGAGGCCATCGGCGCATCGCCGACCTCGACCTCCTCGACGGCGCCGAAGCCGTTGAAGCGGGTCTGCATCGCCACGCCGTAGGCGCCCAGCATGCCGATTTCCACGAAATCGCCCTCGCGGATGCTTTCCGGAAGCCAGAACGGGCCGGGCATGTGGTCGATCGAGTCGCAGGTCGGGCCGTAGAACTCGAACGGCTTCAGATTGCCGTCGAGCTCACAGGCGTCGGCCCCGCCGCGGTACGCCTTGACCGGGAAGGGCCACTTGGCGTGTGCAGCGTCGAACAGCGAGCCGTAGGCGCCGTCGTTCAGGTACAGCGCGTTGCCCTTGCGCAGCTCGACGCGGGTCAACAGCGCGGTCGACTCGGCGACGAGCGCCCGGCCGGGTTCGCACCACAGCTTGGTCGTCTCCGAAACCGGCATCTCGTTGAAGCCGCGATCAATGGCCGCGATATAGTCGGCCATGTCCGGCGGAATCATGCCCGGGTAGACTGACGGGAAGCCGCCGCCGACATCGATGACGTCCGCGAACACGCCGGCGCGAACCAGCGCGCGACCGGCCTGGGCCATGGCGGCCTGGAAGGCGGTCGGCCGCATGCACTGGCTGCCGACGTGGAACGACACGCCCATCAGGTCCTGGGTCGACCGGCGGGCGGCCAGCATCAGCTCGGAAGCCTGGTGCCCCTCGACGCCGAACTTGCCCGACAGGCTGTAGGCCGCGCCCTCCGCCGACACGCCCATGCGGACGATCAGGTTGAGATCCTTGGCCTGGCCGGTGGCGTCGAGAATCTTCTCGAGCTCCTCGTGGGTATCGAACGAGAAGGTCTTCACGCCGTGGTCGAAGTAGGCGGCCGAAATGGCGGCGCGGCTCTTGACCGGGTGCATGAAAGCCATGCGGGAGCCCGGCGCGTGCTTCGCAACCAACTCGACCTCGTTCAGCGAGGCCACGTCAAACCCGGTGACGCCGTTCTGCGCGAGAGTCTCGATGACCCAAGGCGAAGGATTGGCCTTCACCGCGTAGAGGACGTCGCCCTTGAAATTCGTCTGGAACCAGCGCGCTGCTACGGCTACGGCGTCACGTCGCACAAGGGCGACAGGACGTTCCGGAGACCGCTCGCGGACCAGGTCCAGGGGCAAATGGTACGTGCGCAATTCACGTAACCCCCTGTTGATTGTTAAACCCAGACCGGCGTTAGCAGCGTAGGTGGACACGGGGTCCGCCGGAAGCGGGCGATGTAGGGTCGATGCCCCCCCCGTGTAAAGCGGAAAATTCCCTTGCCCGGTCAGGGCGCGCGCCGGGTTACCATGTCGCGGCTGTCACACTCGCCGCCCACGGACTTTTTGTATAATGAGCGCAACCCCGCTAAGGCCTTTTGCGCAAGGCGGGGAGACAAATGCCCCGTGTCATGAAAACTTCGCATGCCCCTTCCATGACAGCCGGGCATCTGTGTTAAGGACTCTTCCCGAAAAGCCATGACGACGGACGCCGTTCTCTCCATTCGCCAGGTCTCCAAGACCTTCGGCTCCCGCCGCGCGCTCGACGGGGTGTCGCTCGACGTCGCCCGTGGCGAGATGGTCGCTCTCATCGGTCCCTCCGGATCGGGCAAGTCGACGCTGCTGCGCTCGATCGACGGCCTGCAGACCATCGACAACGGCGAGGGGGTCATCGAGGCCTTCGGCGTCAAGACCCAGGTCAAGGGCAAGGTCGGCGACAAGGTGCGTGACGCGCGCATCCGCATCGGCTTCATCGCCCAGCAGTTCAACCTGGTCGGCCGTCTGAGCCTGTTCAGCAATGTGGCGCTGGGTTCGCTCGGCCGCATTCCCTTCATGCGCGGCGTTCTTGGGCGTTGGCCCGAGGAAACCCAGCAGGCGGCGATGGCGGCCCTGCATCGCGTCGGCGTCAGCGACTACGCAGGCCAGCGCGCCAACACCCTCTCCGGCGGACAGCAGCAGCGCGGGGCCATCGCCCGGGCGCTGGTGCAGAAGGCCAAGATCATCCTCGCCGACGAACCGGTCGCCTCGCTCGACCCGGTGTCCGCCCGCAAGGTGATGGAGATCCTTCGCGACCTGAACCAGAAGGACGGCCTGACCGTCATCGTAACCCTGCACCAGGTCGACTACGCCCTGCGCTACTGCGACCGGGTCGTGGCCCTCAAGGCCGGCAAGAAGGTCTATGACGGCCCCTCGTCCGGCCTCGACCGCACCCGCCTCATCGACATCTACGGCCCGGAATTCGAAGACGTCTTCTGGGAAGGAGCCCCCCAATGATTCTCCGTCGTTCGCTGCTGGCGCTGGGCGCCGTCGCGACCCTCGCCCTTGCCGGGTGCGGTGGCGACAGCGCGTCCAAGGGCGCGTCGGACACCATCACCTTCTCGATCCTGTCGACCGAGGACGCCCAGAACATGGAGTCCTACTGGACCCCCATCCTGGCGGACATGGAAAAGCAGACCGGCCTGAAGGTGAAGCCGTTCTTCTCAAGTAACTACAGCGCCCTGATCGAGGCGATGCGCTTCAAACAGACCGACCTGGGCTGGTTCTCGAACCAGTCGGGGCTTGAGGCCGTGCGACGCTCGAACGGCGAGGTCTTCGCCCGGACGTTCGACCCGTCGGGCACAGACGGCTACACCTCTGTGATCATCGTCCCCGCGAACAGCCCGATCAAGACGATCGACGACCTGTTCAAGTGCGACAAGTCGCTGGACTTCGGCATGGGCGACAAGAAGTCGACCTCCGGCACCCTGGCCCCGATGACCTACGTGTTCATCCCGGCCGGCAAGAAGCCGGAGACCTGCTTCAAGACCGTTCTGACCGCCAACCACCAGGCCAACCTGTTCGCGGTCGCGGCCGGACGTCTGGACGCGGCGACCAACAACTCCACCGCCATCCGCCTGAACGCCCAGCGCGGCGAAGGCCAGGCCGACAAGATCCGGGTGATCTGGGAATCGCCGACCCTGCCGGAAGACCCGATGCTCTGGCGCAAGGATCTCGACCCGGCGGTGAAGGAGAAGGTGCGCCAGTTCTTCCTCACCTACGGACAGGGCGATGGTCCCGAGGCGGCGCGCCAGCGGGCCAATCTCGAGGCGCTCAGCATCGGCGGCTTCCTGCCGGCTGACGACACCCATCTGCTGATGGTTCGCGAGATGGAGGCGACCGAGACCCTGTTGCTGGCCCGCGAAGGCGCCGACCAGACCAAGATCGCCGCCGCCGAGAAGGACCTGGCCGCCATCCAGGCCGAGCGTGTCACGGCCGCGGCCAAGGCCGGCGCGGCGCCCGCCGTCCCGGCGAAGTAGCGGACCGCGCCATGACCGCCACGGACGTCACCCTTTCGCCGCCGCAGCGATCGCTCTCGGCCCGCCTCTTCGACATCGCCATCTTCGGCGGCGTCGCCCTGTTGCTGCTGATCAGCTTCGGCCCCGCCGAGATCGCCAAGTTCCCGCTGCTGTTCAGCGACGAGAGCGGCATGGGCGGCTTCATCAGCGAGTTCTTCTCGCCCTTCAAGTTCCTGTCCAGCGACTGGACGCCGGCCGATTTCACCGGCCGCGACTGGGGCCTCTATGTCGGCAAGATGTGGCAGACGATCCAGATGGCGCTGTGGGGCACCTTCCTGGCCATCATCGTCGCCGTACCGCTCGGGCTGCTGGGGGCGAGCAACATCGCGCCGGCCTGGATCCAGCAGCCGGTGCGCCGGGTACTGGACCTGATCCGCTCGATCCCCGACCTGGTGGTCGCGGTCATCTTCATCACCGCCGTCGGCCTTGGCCCGTTCGCGGGCGTCATGGCGATGATGTTCAACACCGGCGGCGTGCTGGCCAAGCTGTTCTCTGAAGCCGTCGAGGCCATCGACAAGGGGCCCGTCGAGGGTGTGCGCGCCACCGGCGCCGGCCGTCTGCAGGAAATCATCTGGGGCGTGATCCCGCAGGTCGCGCCGCTGTGGACCAGCTATGCGCTGTACCGCTTCGAGTCGAACAGCCGGGCCGCCACGGTGCTGGGCCTTATCGGCGCCGGCGGCATCGGCCAGGTGCTGATCGATTCGACCAACACGTTCCGCTACGGCGAGACCGGCTGCATCGTGCTGGTCATCGTCGTCGCCGTGTCGGGCATCGATCTGCTGTCGCAGGCCATCCGCAGCCGCCTGATGTAAGGGCGGCCTAAGCGGCGGTCGACTTGCGCCGCAGGCGGGCCAGTCGGCGCAGCCGCCGCCAGAAGCGCGTCTTCTCGGGTTCGGGATAGGGCTCGAGGTTCTTCACGAACTGCTCGGCGCAGGCCCGCCAGGAGAAGGTCTCGGCGAACCTCCGGACCACGCTCTTGTCGATGTCGAGGCAGGCGATGCACGCCTCGCGCAGGCCGTCGGTGCGGCCGGGCGCCAGCACGCCGGCGCCGGACCCCGGAATGATGTCGGCAGGCCCGGGAGCGTTGAAGCCGGCGACCGGCGAGCCGGTGGCCATGGCCTCCAGGATCACCAGCCCGAAGGTATCGGTCAGCGACGGGAAGACGAAGACGTCGGCGCTGTTGAAGTGGGCGGCCAGCTCCTCGCCGAACTTGGCGCCGGTGAAGACCACGTCCGGGTACTTGGCCTCGAGCTCGGCCTTCTGAGGGCCGTCGCCGACCACCACCTTGGTGCCGGGCAGGTCGAGGCAGGCGAAGGCCTCGATGTTCTTCTCCACGGCGACGCGGCCGACGTTCAGGAAGATCGGCCTGGGCAGGTGGGCGAACACGTCGACCTCATCCGGCCGGCGCGGGTGGAACAGGTCGGTGTCCACGCCCCGGGACCAGGAGGAGATATTGCGGAAGCCGTGACTCTCCAGCTCCTCGCGCATGGTGTCGGTGGCCACCATCATCCGCCCGGACGGCTTGTGGAACCACTTCATGTAGGCGTAGCCCGCCGCCAGCGGCACCGGCAGCCGGGCCGAGACGTACTCGGGGAAACGGGTGTGGTAGCTGGTCGTGAACGGCAGCTTCCATTCCAGGCAGACGCGGCGCGCAGCCAGGCCCACCGGCCCCTCTGTGGCGATGTGGATCGCCTCCGGCTCGAAGGACTTGAACTTCTCCTGCACCGGCTCGTAGGCGCCGACCGCAAGCTTGATCTCCGAGTAGGTCGGCAGCGGCACGGTGTTGAACTGGTCGGGGCTGATCACCTCGACCTCGTGGCCCATCAGCCGCATCTCGTCGACGACGCGCGTGAGCGTACGCACGACGCCGTTGACCTGGGGCTCCCAGGCGTCCGTGGCCAGAAGAATACGCATCAGGCGGCGACAGGCTCCGGCAGGTCCGCTTGGACGTTGCGCGGAACATTGGACCAGGATCGCCGTCCGGCCCACTCGATTATTTCCAGCCGGCCGTCGTGGTGCTCGACCAGCGCGGTGCAGCTTTCGACCCAGTCCCCGTCGTTCACGTAGAGGATCCCGTCCATGTCGCGCATCTCGGCTTTGTGGATGTGGCCGCAGATGACGCCGTCCACACCGCGGCGCCGGGCTTCGTCGGTCACGGCCTGTTCGAAGTTCTCGATGAAATGCAGGGCGTTCTTCACCTTGACCTTCAGATAGGCCGAAAAGCTCCAGTACCCCAAACCCATCCGGTGACGCATGCGGGCGACCAATGTGTTCAGCATCAGGAGAGTTCTATAGGACCAATCGCCGAGGAAGGCGAGCCAGCGCGCATGCTGGACGATGCCGTCGAACTCGTCGCCGTGCACGACCAGGAACCGTCGACCGTCAATGGTCTCGTGGATGGCGTCACGCACCACGACGACCCCGCCGAAATGCACGCCGCAGAAGTCGCGGGCCCGCTCGTCGTGGTTGCCGGGCACATAGGTCACGGTCACGCCCTTGCGGGCCATCCTCAGCACCTTCTGGACGACGTCGTTGTGGCTCTGCGGCCAGTGCCAGCCGCCCTTCAGCTTCCAGCCGTCGATGATGTCGCCGACCAGATAGAGCTGCTCGCACTCCACATGCCGGATGAAGTCCAGCAGCATCTCGGCCTGGCAGCCTCTGGTGCCCAGATGCACATCGCTGATGAACACCGAGCGGACGCTCAAATCCTGGGCGTTGGCCGTCATCGTCGCTCCCCCGGCAGGCGCCGAACCTCCCCGAGCTATGATGATTGCATGTCAGTCTCATGAACCGGGGGGCGCGCCGTGTTGCGGCGCAACATCACAGCGCCTAGATGAGGCGATGATGGCCGAGATGACCACAGTTCCGCGCGACACGCCAAAGTCACGGCGCACCCGCGCCCGCATCCTGGACGAGGCGGTGCATGTGATCGCCACCCAGGGCTATGCGGCGACCACCAATGCGGCGGTGGCCGAGGCGGCGGGGATCACCCGCGGCGCCATGCTCTACCACTTCCCGACCCGCGAAAGCCTGCTCGAGGCGACCATCGAGCATATCCAGGCCCAGCGTTCTTCGATGTTCAAGGCCGCTGCCGAGGAGCTTCCCGCCGGCGGCGACGTCACTGAGCACGCCATCGAGAGCTACTGGGAGCTGCTGCACCGCGAGCCCTTCATGGCCTTCGCCGAGCTGGAGACGGCCGCCCGCACCGATCCGCTGATCAGCGCCCTGTTGGCCCCGGCCCAGGCCGAGTTCGACCGCGCCCAGATCGGCGACCATTTCCTGAAGATGCTGCACGCCGGCGCCGGTCCGCGCTTCCAGGCCAGCCGCGACCTCGCCCGGTTCATGCTCGAGGGCATGGCCCGCTCGAACATCACCTACGACAAGGACCAGCGCGTCGAGCGCCTGCTCGCCGTCATCAAGCGCGCCACCCACATGCTCAACCGCAAGGGCGGCGTCACGGACATCTGGACGGAGTAGGGGGTTCGTTCTCCTTCTCCCGCGAGGGGAGAAGGATGCCGAGTTGACCGCCACCCGTCGCCCGCGCGATCACTGGACGTCCCGCCCTCGTCGGAGCCCGCTCGCGCCATGAACCCCTTCACCGACCACCCGGCGTCCGTCGGCGAGAGCTACGGCCAGCATTTCGGCGTGGCGACGAAGTTCGGCGTGACCATGATCGTGGGCGGCATCGGCGCGGTCCTGCACGGCGTCTTCCCGTGGATGTTCGAGACCACTGGCAGCCGGACGGTGAAGACCCTGTACCACCAGATCACCGGCCGAGGCCCGGCCCAGCATGGCGCGGACGAATGGGAAGGGGCGGGGGTATAGGCTCCGCTACCTCGCCTTCTCCACCGCGATCCAGCGGTCGATCCGCGCCTCCAGCAGGTCCATCGGCAGCGGGCCGGCCAGCAGCACCGCGTCGTGGAAGCGACGGACATCGAACTTTTCGCCGAGCGCCGCCTCGGCCCGGGCGCGGACCTCGACGATCTTCATCTCGCCGATCTTGTAGGCCAGCGCCTGGCCGGGCCAGGAGATGTAGCGGTCCAGCTCGACCTCGATGTTCAGCGGCGACAGGGCGCTGTTGTCGGTGAAGCAGGCCTTGGCGCGGTCGCGGGTCCAGCCCATCCAGTGCATGCCGGTGTCCGCCACCAGCCGGCAGGCCCGCCACATCTCGTAGCTCAACCGCCCGAAGCGTTCGTAGGGCGTGCGGTAGATGCCCATCTCGATGCCGAGCTTCTCCGCATAGAGCCCCCAGCCTTCGGTGAAGGCGGTCATGTCCGCATCGCGGCGGAACGCGGGGACCTCCTCCAGCTCCTGCGACAGGGCGATCTGCAGATGGTGGCCGGGCACGGCCTCGTGCAGCGTCAGGGCCGGCAGCTCGTACAGCGCCCGCTGGTCGAGCGCATGGGTGTTGACCATGTAGCCGCCGGCGATGCCGAGACGCGGGCTGCCCGGGAAATAGCGGCCGGTCGTGTAGGTCGGCGCGATCTCCGCCGGCACCGGCCGCACGCCGTAGGGCAGGCGCGGCAGGGCGCCGAAGAAGCGCGGCAGCTGGTCGTCGGCCCTCTTGGAGATTTCGCTGGCCTTCTCCAGCAGATCCTCCGGCGTCTGGGCGTAGAACTGCGGGTCCTTGCGCAGCCAGGCGAGGAATTCGGCATGCGTGCCGGTGAAACCCGTCTGGGCGCGGATGCCGTCCATCTCGGCCCGGATGCGGGCGACCTCCTTCAGGCCGATCTCGTGGATCTCGTCGGGCGTCAGGCTGGTGGTGGTGAAGCGACGGGCAAGCCAGGTGTAGTAGGCCTTGCCCTGCGGCAGGGTGGCGACGCCCAGCCCGGGGCGGGCGGCGGGCAGGTATTCCTTTTCCAGGAAGGTCACGAACCGCGCCTGGGCCGGGCGCAGGCCGTCGCGAACCAGCGCGGTCGCCCGCGCCTTCAGCGCCGCCTTGTCGGCGTCGGAGACGGTCGCCGGCAGCCGGTCCAGCGCGGCAAGCGTAGGATCGGTTTCGACCGGCGCGGCGGCCGCCTTTCGCGCCTGGGCCAGGGCGATTTCGGCGATCGGCCGCGGCTGGGTGAACTTCGTCTTCACCCCGCGACGGGCGTTCTCGGTATTGCTGGCGTACCAGCCGGCCAGGCCTTCGACCCGCTTGAGCCAGGCCTCGGCGTCGGCCTTGCCCGTCATCGGCGCCACCTGGGCCAGATAGGCGATGTAGCCGTCCCAGGAATCGTCGCTGGAGAAGGCCAGCCGTCCGGTGTCGAAGGCGATGGCCTGCAGCTGGCCATCGAGAACCCGTCCCAGGAAGGCGTGATTGAGCTTGCCGTCCTCGTCCAGACCCTGCGGGTCTATGGCGGTGAGCCGCACCTGGAAGGTGGTCAGCGCCGTCTTGCGCCGGGCGTCCGCGGCCAGGGTCACGTCGGGCAGCTTCGACAGCGCCTCGACATCGCCGTTGGCCCCGGCCGACAGGGGGTCCTCGGCCACCCGCCAGGCCTCGTAGTCGACCATCAGGGTGGTCAGCGCCGCCTGCGCCGCGGTCGCGCCGGACGGCGGGGTCGGGGCGGCGGGCGGGGCGGCCGGCTCGCGCGCCATCGCGGCCGAGCCCAGGGCCAGGACGCTGGCGGCCAGCAGCAGGACGGCGGTGTTGCGACGGATCATCGGTACTCTCCCCACGGGTCGTGGCGGCAGGCTGCCCCGCGAGGCGCGCGACCGCAAGCCAGGGCCCGGGCCAGCTAATCCTCCAGCCCATCCCCCAGCGCGTCCAGCGCCGCTTCCATGGCGCTTTCCAGCACCGGCCGCAGGCGGCTGGCCAGCGCCGCATCGATGCGGTTGTCGGGGCCAAGGTGGGTCGACTTGGCCAGCTCCATCTGGATAGCGTGAACGCCCTTCGCGGGCGCGCCATAGGTCCGCGTGATGAAGCCGCCCTTGAAGCGGCCGTCTAGGACGGCGGAGTACCCGCTGGCCCGGCAGACGCCGAAGGCCGCCGCGCGGGCGTCCTCGCCACAGGCGCCGCCGTCGGCCGTGCCCATGTTGAGGTCCGGCAGCGTGCCCTCGAACAGCTTGGGCACCACGGCTCTGATCGAGTGGGCGTCCCACAGCAGCGCAAAGCCGTGCGCCTCGACGGCGGCGTCGATCGCCGCCTTCAGGGCGTCATGATAGGGCCGCCAGAAGCGGTCGCGCCGGGCGGCGATCTCGGCCGCGTCCGGCGCGGCTCCCCGGTAGACCGGCTCGCCCAGGAAGGTCTCGGTCGGAACCAGGCCCGCGCCCCATTGCCCCGGATACAGCGGCTTGTTGTCTGGCGGCCGGTTGACGTCGATGACCAGCCGCGACCAGCGGGCGGTGACGGTCGTCGCCTCCAGCTCATCGGTGAAGTCGTACAGCGCCGGTTGCTCGAAGTCGGTGTCGTCCAGCTGCAGGGCCTCCGGCGTCATGCGGGCGGCGATGTCGTCGGGCACGTCGGCGCCGACGTGCGGGAAGCTGACGATCAGAGGGCTGGCCCCTCGGGTGATCTGGACGTCGGTCATGCAGTGCGTCCTTCGCGACGCGATCCTGTCGGATCGCTCCTCAGGATGACGAGCTTGGTGGAACGCCATCCACCTTCGTTATGGTGAGGAGCGAGCCTTGGGCGAGCGTCGCGAACCACGCAACCCCTCACAGCTTCACAATCCCCCCGAACGCCCCGTCCAGCACCAGCGCCGTCACCGCCGCGATATCGGGGGCGAAGTAGCGGTCGCGGACGTAGGCGGCGGCGACGGAGCGGACCCGGGCGTGGGCTGTCTCCAGCGGCGGCGACGAGCGCAGCGGGCGGCGGAACTCCACGCCCTGGGCGGCGGCCAGCAGTTCGATGGCGACGATGGCGGCGCTGTTCTGCGCCATCGTGGTCAGCCGCCGGGACGCATAGGTGGCCATGCTGACATGGTCCTCCTGGTTGGCGCTGGTCGGCAGGCTGTCGGTGCTCGAGGGGTGGCTGAGGCCCTTGTTCTCGCTGGCCAGGGCGGCGGCGGTGACCTGGGCGATCATGAAGCCGGAATTGACCCCCGGCTCAGCGACGAGAAAGGCGGGCAGGGCGCTCATGTTGGGGTCGACCAGCAGGGCCGTGCGCCGCTCGCTCAACGCGCCGATCTCGGCGATGGCCAGGGCGAGGGTGTCGGCCGCGAAGGCCACCGGCTCGGCGTGGAAGTTGCCGCCTGACAGCGCCTCGCCGGTCTCGGCGAAGACCAGCGGGTTGTCGGTGACCGCGCCCGCCTCGATCAGCAGGGTGCGCTCGGCGTTGTTCAGAAGGTCGAGGGCGGCGCCCATGACCTGTGGCTGACAGCGCAGGCTGTAGGGGTCCTGCACCCGGTCGCAGTGGTCGTGGCTCTGGCGGATGGCGCTGCCGTCCAGCAGGCCGCGCAGGGCGTTGGCCACGGCGATCTGGCCGGGCTGGCCCCGCGCGGCGTGGATGCGGGCGTCGAAGGGGGTGTCGCTGCCCAGCGCGGCGTCGACGCTCATCGCGCCGGCGACCAGCGCCGCCTCGAACACCCGCCGCGCCAGCACCAGCCCCTTGAGGGCCAGGGCGGTCGAGGCCTGGGTGCCGTTGATCAGCGCCAGCCCTTCCTTGGCCCGCAGCGCGATGGGCTCGAGCCCGGCGCGCTTCAGGCCCTCCATGGCCGGGATCGCCGCACCGCCCGCCCGCATCTCGCCGACGCCGAGCAGGGCGGCCGACATATGGGCCAGCGGCGCCAGGTCTCCGGAGGCGCCGACCGAGCCCTTCTCCGGGATCACCGGCAGGATGTCGGTCGCCAGCAGCCGCTGCAGCATGGCGATCAGCTCGGGCCGCACGC
This sequence comes from Caulobacter sp., assembly GCA_044361705.1. Classification (GTDB taxonomy): domain Bacteria; phylum Pseudomonadota; class Alphaproteobacteria; order Caulobacterales; family Caulobacteraceae; genus Caulobacter. The sequence continues at coordinate 5,497 of JBIKII010000021.1, read as the reverse complement.
CGGAGAAGCCGCGCGACAGACCGGCGATCTTCAGCAGCAGGATCAGCCGCACGACGTCGTCCGTCATCGGAGCGCCGACCCCGCAGCAGTGCGACAGGATGAGATTTCGCTGCAACTCCGCCAGCTGGTCCGGCCGGATGGTCTGTTTGGCCAGCAGGCCGAAGCCTGTGTTGACGCCATAGACGGTGCGGCCGTCGGCCAGGATCGCTTCGATGGTGGCGGCGGAGCGGGCGATGGACTGCCGCGCGCCGTCGTTCAGGGCCGTCAGGACCGGACCGGCCAGCGCCTTTTCGACGTGGCCAAGATCGATGGGCGTGTCGCCCAGCACGAGGTCGGGCGTCATCGGGCCGCCTCCAGCGACGGCAGGTCGAGTCCCTGCTCGCGCGCGCAATCGACGGCGATGTCGTAGCCGGCGTCGGCGTGGCGCATGACGCCCGTGCCCGGATCATTCCACAGAACGCGCTCGAGGCGTCGCGCCGCTTCCGGCGTGCCGTCGGCGACGATGACCACGCCGGCGTGCTGGCTGTAGCCCATACCGACCCCGCCGCCGTGGTGCAGCGACACCCAGGTCGCGCCGCTGGCGGTGTTGAGCAGGGCGTTGAGCAGCGGCCAGTCGCTGACCGCGTCACTGCCGTCCAGCATCGCCTCGGTCTCGCGGTTGGGACTGGCGACCGAGCCGCTGTCGAGGTGATCGCGGCCGATGACGACAGGGGCCTTCAGCTCGCCCGACGCCACCATTTCGTTGAATTTCAGGCCGGCCCTGTGGCGGTCGCCCAGCCCGATCCAGCAGATCCGCGCCGGCAAGCCCTGGAAGGCGATGCGTTCTTTCGCCATGTCCAGCCAGCGGTGCAGATGGACGTTGTCGGGGAAGAGCTCCTTCATCGCCTGGTCGGTCTTGTAGATGTCCTCCGGATCGCCCGACAGCGCCGCCCAACGGAACGGCCCGACGCCCCGGCAGAACAGCGGCCGGATGTAGGCCGGCACGAAGCCGGGGAACTCGAACGCGCCCTGCAGACCCGCGTCCAGCGCCACCTGACGGATGTTGTTGCCGTAGTCGAGGGTCGGCACGCCCATGCGGTGGAAGTCGAGCATGGCCTGGACATGCGGCACGATCGACTCGCGCGCCGCCCGGTCCACGGAGGCGGGGTCGGCGAGACGGGCCTGCTCCCAGCGCTCGACCGTCCAGCCCTTGGGAAGGTAGCCGTTGAAGGTGTCGTGGGCGCTGGTCTGGTCGGTGACCACGTCGGGTCGCACGCCGCGGCGAACCAGCTCGGGGAAAACCTCGGCGGCGTTGCCGAGCAGGCCGATGGAGATCGCGCGGCCTTCCTTCGTCGCCCAGTCGATGCGGGCCAGCGCGTCGTCGAGATCCTCGGTGGCCTCATCGAGGTAGCGGGTCTCCAGGCGGCGCTCGATACAGCGGCGCTGGCATTCGACGGCCAGCATGCTGGCCCCGGCCATGGTCGCGGCCAGAGGCTGGGCGCCGCCCATGCCGCCAAGGCCTCCGGTCAGGATCCACTTGCCGGTCAGGTCGCCGCCGAAGTGCTGGCGGCCGACCTCGACGAAGGTTTCGTAGGTGCCCTGCACGATCCCCTGGCTGCCGATGTAGATCCAGCTGCCGGCGGTCATCTGGCCGTACATGGCCAGGCCCTTCTTATCGAGTTCGTGGAAGTGCTCCCAGGTCGCCCATTTCGGCACCAGGTTCGAGTTGGCGATCAGGACGCGGGGCGCGTCGGCATGGGTGCGGAACACCCCGACCGGTTTGCCCGACTGGACCAGGAGGGTCTGTTCGTCCTCCAGCCGGCGCAGGGCGGCGACGATGCGGTCGAAGCTGTCCCAGTCACGGGCCGCCTTGCCGATGCCGCCGTAGACGACGAGGTCCTCGGGCCGCTCGGCGACCTCCGGGTCGAGGTTGTTCATCAGCATACGGACGGCGGCTTCGGTCTGCCACGATTTCGCGGTCCGTTCGGGTCCGCGGTCGGCGCGGACGATGCGGCTGTTGCTGGCCATCAGGCGAGGTCTCCAAAGCGTCCAGCCAGCTGGAAGGCATGGCCGGGGTGGATCAGGCGGGCGGCGGAGGCGATCTGCCCCCGGCTCCAGGTGCGGCGGGCGACCGTCAGGACCGGCGCACCCTCTGCAAGGCGCAACAGGCCCGCCGTGCGCGGATCGGCGGCCTCGGCCCGGACGATCTGCTCGCCCGCCTCGATCGGCGCGGCGGCCAGCAGGTGTGCGGCGGGGGTGGCGAGGGTGAAGTCCTGGGCCAGGTAGTCGGGGAAGATGTCCGGCGAGACCCAGCGGCGCTCCAGCTGGATCGGGGCCTCGCCCTCGAAATGAACGATCTCGGATCGAAAGAGCGTCGCGCCCGGATCGACAGCGAACCAGCGGGCGAGGTCGGCGTCGGCCGCCACAGCTTCCAGCGCGATCACTTCCGCCCGCCAGACGTGGCCGCGCGAGGCGACCTCCTCGGCGATGTCGCGGATCTCCAGCGGGTGGCTCTCGGCCAGCGGTTCGCCGGCCACGAAGGCGCCGACGCCTGCCCGGCGGACGATCAGGCCTTCCTGAGTCAGCTCGTCCAGCGCCCGTCGGACGGTCATCCGCGCCACGCCCAGCTCGCGGACCAGCTCGTGTTCCGAGGCGATTCGGTCGCCGGCCCGCCAGCGGCCAGTGCGGATGGCGCCCAGGACGTGACGTTTGACGCCCTGGTAGCGCGCGGCCCTGGCGGCGGTCATGCGGTCAGCTCCGCCACGGCCCTGCGGTAGGCGGCGGCGATGGCGTCGCGGGCGACGTGGCGGCCGCCCTCGACGATGCGGCGGCCGCCCGACCACACCTGATCGATGGCGCCGGAGCCGGAGAACACCAGGCTGTCGAGGATCAGGTCGTCCTCTCGGCCGGCCAGCACCGGATGGTCCGTATCCAGCACGACCAGGTCGCAGCGCGCGCCGACGGCGATCTCGCCGGTGCGGCGACCGGTGGGGTTGGTCCCGTTGCGGGCGGCGGACAGCCACAGGCCGGCGCCGACATGCTCGCCCGTTCCCCCGCTCATCGTCCGTTTATGGGCCTGTAGACGGCGACCGTACTCGAACCAGCGCAGTTCCTCAGCGGCGTTGGTGGTCACGTGGCTGTCTGAGCCGATGCCGAACCGGCCGCCCGCGCCCAGGAAGGCGTCGGCGTTGAAGAAGCCGTCGCCGAGGTTGCCCTCCGTCGATGGACAGAGCGCGACCGTCGCGCCGGCGTTCGCGAGGCCGGACGCTTCCGCGTCGGTCATGTGGGTGGCGTGAACCAGGGTCCAGCGGTCGGACACCGGCGCGTTGGCGAGCAGCCACTCGACCGGCCGCGCGCCTGACCAGGCCAGGCAGTCGTCGACCTCGCCGGTCTGTTCGGCGGCGTGGATGTGGATCGGCATCGCCGGGTCGACGGCAGCGAGAACTTCGGCGATCTGTTCGGGCGTGACGGCCCGCAGGCTGTGAAACGCGAAGGCCTCCGCGCGGGACTGCTCCAGCAGGCGCAGGAACTGGTCGGTCGACTTGATGAACCGCCGCTGGCCATCTTTGGGCGGCAGTCCGCCGAAGCCGGAATGGCTGTAGAGCACGGGCGCCAGGGTGAAGCCGAAGCCCGCCGTCTGCGCCGCCCGCCGATGAGCGAAAGCGGTCTCGGCCGGGTCGGCGCAGGCGCGGCCCTCCGGGTCGTTGTGCAGGTAGTGGAACTCGACGATGCCGCTGTACCCGCCCTCGGCCAGCTCGGCGTAGAGCATGGCGGCGATGGCTTCCATCTGCGGTGGCGTGATGTGGTCCAGGAAGCGGTACATGGCCTCGCGCCAGGCCCAGAAGTCCTCGACCCCCGCCCGCGCCCGCTCGGCCAGCCCGGCCATGGCGCGCTGGAAGGCGTGGCTGTGCAGGTTGGTGATGGCCGGGACGGTCGCGCCCTTGAGCCGCTCTGCGCCGGCGGGATCTGCGCCGGTCTCCACCGCCGTGATCACGCCGTCCGCCACGGTCAGCGCCACGTCGCGGGCCCAGCCGCCCGGCAGTCGCGCCTGGTCGAGATGAAGGGTGTTGGCCACTTGTCTAAACCTGTCTAATCGAGGCCACCCTATCCACGAACCCGTCCGGGTGGCAAGACAGCGACATGCAGCGGATCGACCTGATCATCACCGACTGCCGCGCCGCGACCATGGTCCCGGGCGAGGCGCCCTATGGCGCCATCGACGACGCCCTGATCGCCGTCGACAAGGGGCGCATCGTCTGGATCGGCCCGCGCGCCGAGGTCCCGGCGTTCAGTCCGTTCGCCGTCACCCGACTGGACGGCCGTTGGGTGACGCCCGGCCTCATCGACTGCCACACCCACCTGGTCTTCGGCGGCGACCGCATCGGCGAGTTCGAGGCCCGGCTGGGCGGCGCGACCTATGAGGAGATCGCGCTGGCCGGCGGCGGGATCCGGTCTTCCGTTGCGGCGACCCGCGAGGCCGATGAACCCGAACTGATCCGCCGCGCCCGCCGGCGGCTGGAGGCCTTCGTCGCCGAGGGCGTGACCACCATCGAGATCAAGTCCGGCTACGGGCTCGACCTGGAGACCGAGCTGAAGATGCTCCGCGTCGCCCGCTACCTCGACGGCGACGCCCGCGTGGTGACGAGCTTCCTGGGTCTGCATGCCGCGCCGAAGGACCAGCCGCGCGAGGCCTGGATCGACATGATCATCGACGAGGCCCTGCCCGCCGCGAAGGCCGCCGGGCTGGTCGACATCGTCGACGCTTACCTCGAAAGCATCGCCTTCACCCCCGCTGAGGTCTCGCGGCTGTTCGACAAGGCGAAGTCGCTGGACCTGCCGGTGCGGCTTCACGCCGACCAGCTGAGCGACGGAGGCGGCGCGGCGCTGGCGGCCTCGCACGGCGCCCTGTCGGCCGACCATCTGGAGTTCACCTCGAAGGCCGGGGTCGAGGCGATGGCCAGGGCCGGGACGGTCGCCGTCCTGCTGCCTGGCGCTTTCGTCGCCCTGGCCGAGACGCAGAAGCCGCCGGTGGCGGCGCTGCGGGCGGCGGGCGTCCCGATGGCGGTAGCCAGCGACTGCAACCCCGGCACCTCGCCGCTGCTGTCGCTGCGCGCGGCGATGATGCTGGCCTGCACCCAGTTTCGCCTGACGCCGGAGGAGACTCTGTCCGGCGTAACCCGCGACGCGGCGAAGGCCCTCGGCCTCGGCGCCGAGACCGGAACCCTCGAAGCCGGCAAGCTGGCCGACATGGCCTGCTGGGACATCGAACGCCCGGCCGAGCTCAGCTACTGGCTGGGCGGGCGATTGCTGAGCCGCAGCTGGCGGGCCGGGCGGCCGGTGGCGGCCTAGAGCCCTAAGCCCAGCGATGGTTCTTCGGTCGCGCGCCGACCTGCGGGGTCAACGCCGCCGGGAGCTCCAGAATCAGGCCCCTCAGGTGTTCCGAGGCCGGTCCGAGGCGAGCGTCGACTACAGCCCTGTCGGCCTTCGACAGCGCCGCATACAACCTCCGCAGGTCGGT
>JBIKII010000019.1:0-28812 GCA_044361705.1 Caulobacter sp. | reverse complement strand
CGTACTGGGCCGCTTCCGAAACCACCGTCTGGGCTTCCGGCGTCAGGACGTACTGATCGAACGGGAAGTAGACGATGAATTCACGCGCTTCGTACTGCACCGGCGGCGGAGGCGGCGGGGGCGGCGGGGGCGGCGGGGGAGGCGGGGGCGGCGGCGGGGGCGGCGGCGGCGGGGGCGGCGGGGCCGCTTCCTGACCGAACGCGTAGCGCACGCCGACCGTGACCGACTGGTCGTTGTAGCTGCCGCTCAGCGGGCCGGCCGTGCCGGTGTTCTTGAAGTCGAAGTCACCCGTCTGGAAATAGCGGTAGGTGAAGTCGACCTGCATGCGGTCCGACGCCTTGGCGGTGACGCCGGCGATGGCCTGCCACGCCCAGGCGGCGTCATCGTCGTCCACCAGGACGAACGGGTTCAGGGTGCCGTCAGCCTGCGCACGGGCGATACCGGCGCCGAGGCCCAGGTAGGGATGCAGATCGCCTTCCGGATTGAAGTCGACGATCACGTTGCCCATGAGCGAGAAGACTTCGAACGAACCCGGCAGGCCGTTGGGAACGTCGCCGGGGCGGTAGCCGCCTTCCAGTTCCACGCGCCAGCTGTCCGACAGCCGGTAGCCGAGGCGGGCGAAGCCGACCCAGTCATCGTCCGGGTCGACGTTGATGTCGCCCAGGGTGGTTTCGAACGAACTGTCGTCGGACCAGTGGTAGCCGAGGTCGAGAGCCCCGTACCAGTCTTGCGCCGCGGCGCCCGACGCGACGAGCGATGCGGCGATCGCCGCTCCCGCCAGAAGCTTGAATTTCATGATTGAGAGCCCTCTCCTGCCCATGCGGCCATAGACCGCTGAGCGACTGTTATAACAACCAACTTGCGCACGCAAAGTGACAGTGAAGCCACACAGCCGTCAATTCTGTCGCAGGCAACGGTGAATGGGGAGTTTCTCGGTCCAGGGTTGTGCGGCAGCGCGCCATGGCGAGTGCGACGACAACCAGGTCTAAAGACCGCCAGGGCAACCAGGCCGGGCCACAGGTCGAGGGCGCCCGGCCCCTTGAGCACGGCGCACCGCACGGCGCGAAGAAAATGCGTCATCGGGACCCGCGGAGAGCGAGACGCTTCTACCGCGCCGCGTCCCGCGCCCGGCGGCGGCCGCCGCCGAGGGCGTCGGGGCGGTTGAGTTCCTTGCGGTATTCGTCGCGACGCTCGTGGATCGAGGCGATGACCAGGCCCATCGGGATGCCGATCTCGACGAGGGCCGCCTCGGACAGCTGCAGCGAGGCCTCGATGGTCTCGGGCACGGCGTCGGTGGCGCCCAGCTCGTAGAGCCGCTTGGCGTGGCGCGCGTCACGGGCCCGGGCGACGATTGTCAGGTCGGGGCGCAGCTCGCGGGCGGTGGCGACGACCGCCTCGGCGCCCTCGGGACTGTCCATGGTCACGATCAGCGCCCGGGCGTTGTCCAGGCCGCAGCGACGCAGGAACTCCGGCCGCGAGGCGTCGCCGAAGAAGATGGCCCGCCCGCTCCGCCGGCCACCTTCGACCAGGCGTGGATCGCGTTCGGCCGCCACCCAGGCGATGTCGTGACGATTGAGCATGTCGCCGACCAGCTTGCCGACCCGGCCGTAGCCGACCACCAGCACGACCGGCGTCTCCTCGCCCGCCGTGGTCGGGTCGACCGGCGTGTTTGCCTGCGGATTGGCCGAAGGACGGCCGCCCAGCCGCGCGCCAAGGATGGCGAGGAAGGGAATGCAGAACATGGTCAGGGTCGAGGCCACGAGAATGGTCTGGCCGGCCTCCCGGGGCACGATCCCGCTGCCCATGGCGCTGTCCAGGATGACGAAGGCGAACTCGCCGCCGGCCGCCAGCAGCAGCGCCGCCTCGATCGCCTTGCGCGGCTTGAGCCCGAACGCCAGCCCCAGCCCGAACACCACCGACCCGGTCAGCAGCAGCAGACCCAAGGCGATCCCCAGGATGATCACGGGCTTGGCCGCCAGCAGCGAAAGGTCCAGGCCGATGCCGATGGACACGAAGAACAGGCCCAGCAGCAGGCCCTTGAACGGTTCGATCGTGACCTCGACCTCGTGGCGGTATTCGGTCTCGGCCAGCAGAAGGCCGGCGACGAAGGCGCCAAGCGCCATCGAAAGACCGGTCAGCGCGGCGATCAGCCCGGCGCCGATGACGATCAGCAGCGAGGCGGCCATGAACAGCTCCTCGCTCTTGGCCTTGGCCACCGACCGCATCATCGGTCGCAGGAACAGCCGCCCGGCGACGACCAGCGCCAACAGGCCGATCAGCGCGGGGGCGAAGGTCAGCAGCAGACGGGGCGAAAAGCCGTCAGCCTCCTGGCTGGCGATCACGGTCAGGGTGATCAGGATCGGCGCCACCGCCAGATCCTGGAACAACAGCACAGAGAAGGTCGCCCGGCCGGCCTGGCTGTGCTGACGTTTGCTCTCGGCCAGCAGAGGCATGACGATGGCCGTCGAGGACAGGGCCAGGGCCGCGCCGATGGCCGCCGCCGCCGGCAGGGGCAGGCCGAACGCCATCGCCGCGCCGGCGATGGCCGCCGTGCACAGCGCCACCTGCAGCCCGCCCATGCCGAACACCAGCCGCCGCATCAGCCGCAGCCGCTCCCAGCTGAGCTCCAGCCCGATCATGAACAGCAGGAAGACCACGCCGAACTCGGCCAGCTGGGCCATGTCCTCGGGATTTCCGATGGTCACGACGGCCAGCCAGGGGATGGTGTCGGCCAGGGCCCCCAGCCCGTAGGGTCCGAGCAGGACGCCGGCGCCGAGGAAGCCGAGGATGGGGCTGATCTTCCACCGGCGGAACAGGGGCACGACCACCCCCGCCGTCGCCAGGAACAGCACCACATCCTTGTATTCGCCCGGTTGGACCTCGCCCGCCATGCCGTCTCCCGTTTGATGATGCGGCAGTATGGCCCGCACCGCGCTGCTTGCGTAACCCCGACGGGCGGAATATGCGGGCCGCCCATGGGCCTTCGCCGCGAAAACCATCGTCGGAGCCGCCGCGGGATGATTCCCGTGGCGCTGGCGATCCTGTCGCTGCTGACCCAGCTGATGATCCCGGCCGCGTCGCTCGCCCACGAGACCGCCCCGGTCGAGCAGCACACCACCGTCGTCTGCACGGCGGAAGGCGCGGTGACCCTGTCGGTTCCCGGCGACGCCGGAGAGCATGACGGTTTCGGCGGCTTCCAGTGCCACGACTGCGTCATGGCCTCTGTCGCCTCTGTGCAGGCCTCCGCCCTGACCACCGACCTGGCGGTCTACGCCGTCGGCCTGGAGATCGCGCGTCCCGGCCGTGATCGTCCGGCCGCGCGCAGCCACGCGCCGCCCCGGCCGCCGTCAACCGCCCCGCCGGCCCTTCTGAACGCCTGAGCCCTTCACCGGGCGCGCGACATCGCGCGCTCCGTCAGACTCCGTTCGGAAATCAGAAGACATGTCTTTCTCTCATGGTGCGCGGCTGCGCGCCCTGCTGCTGGTCGGCGGCGCCGCCGGCGCCTTCGCCACCCCCGCCCTGGCCGTTGAGGCCGAGGCCCCTGCCACCACCGTCGATTCGGTCATCGTCACCGCCCGGCCCGACCCCGAGGACCCCGCCGCCGTCGCCGACGCCCGCAAGCGCCTGTCGGAAACGCCCGGCGCCGTCTCGGTGATCTCGTCCGAATCCTATGAGAACCGCTTCGCCCTGGCGCTGGATGACATCCTGCGCGACGCGCCCGGCGTCTACGCCCAGAAGAAGTGGGGCGGCGACATCCGCATCTCCATCCGCGGCTCGGGCATCGGCAACGCCAATCACAACCGGGGCCTGCTGCTGGCCCAGGACGGCCTGCCGCTGAACGAGGCCGACGGCTACGGCGACAGCCAGATCGCCGATCCGCTGACCACGCGGTTCACGGAAGTCTATCGCGGCGGCAACGCCCTGCGCTTCGGCGGCGCCCTGCTCGGCGGCGCGATCAACATGGTCACCCCGACCGGCAGAACCGCCGGGTTCGACAACCAGCTCCGCATCGACGGCGGCTCGTTTGGCCTGCTGCGGGAAAGCCTCGCCATCGCCCGCCAGAGCGGCGACTGGGACGTCTATGCCGGCGTCACCAACCAGACCGGCCAGGGCTGGCGCTCGCAGAGCCAGCAGGACCTCCAGTTCGTCTCGCTCAACGCCGGCCGGACCTTCGGCGATGACCGCGAAGTCCGCCTGATCCTCAGCGGCTCCAACATTGCCCAGGAGATCCCCGGCGCCCTGACCCGGGCCCAGTTCGAGGCCGACCCCAGCCAGACAGCGGCGGGCAACTACGCGCTCGATTACCAGCGCAACGTGCGGGGCCTGCGGGGGTCGCTGCGCACCCGCTGGCGGCTGACCGACAGCCTGGTGTTCGAGGGCGGGGTCTACGGCCTGTGGAAGGATCTCGACCACCCGATCTTCCAGGTCATCGACCAGGAGAGCCGCAACTGGGGGGCCTTCGGTCGCCTCGACTGGGAAGGCGAGATCGGCGGCATGCGGGCCGACGCCTGGGGCGGCCTGTGGCTGCGAAAGGGCGACCTCGACTCCAGATTCTACGTCAACCTGGCGACGGCCCGGGGCGCCCTGCGCTCGAAGACCTTCCAGAACGCCGACGCCGCCGACCTGTTCGCCGAGGGCCGGCTTTTCGTCACCGACAGCCTGGCGCTGGTCGCCGGAGGAACCTGGGGCCGGGCCGGGCGCGACTACCAGAGTTTCGCCCTTCCCGGCGTGGGCGGGACCTTCAATCTGAAGGCCTCGAAGGACTATGACTGGTTCGCCCCGCGCATCGGCCTGCTCTGGGAAGCGTCGGACGGCGCCCAGGTGTTCGCCAACCTGACGAAGTCGGTGGAGCCGCCGAACTTCGGCTCGATGTCGCCGACCGGGACGGGCTTTGCGCCCGTCGAGGCCCAGGAAGCCTGGACCGCCGAGATCGGGACCCGCGGTCGTCGCGGCCCCTTCACCTGGGACGTGACCCTCTACCGCGCCGAGCTCGAGAAGGAGATGCTGCAGTTCACCATCGCGCCGGGCATCCCCGCCTCGACCTTCAACGCCGACAAGACCATCCACCAGGGTCTCGAGGCGGCGCTGGACTGGCAGATCACCCCCCAATGGCGGCTGCGCCAGACCTGGACCTGGTCGGACTTCAGGTTCGACGGCGACGTGCAGTACGGCGACAACCGCCTGCCGATCGTGCCCGAGCACTTCTATCGCGCCGAGCTGCGCTACCAGTCGCCCGAGGGCTGGTTCGTCGCCCCGTCGGTGGAATGGTCGGCGTCGGACATCACCGTCGACTACCGCAACACCACGACGGCGCCGTCCTACGCGGTGTTCAACCTGGGCGCCGGCTGGACGGTGAGGGACGCCGTCTCGGTCTTCGTCGACGTGCGGAACCTCGCTGACGAGGCCTATGTCTCCAACGTCCAGGCCGCCATCCTCGCCGCCCCCGCCACCGCCGCCTACTGGCCCGGTGACGGCCGGTCGGTGTTCGCCGGCCTGACGGTCGCGTTCTGAGCCAGAGGGGCGGCGGCGCGCGTCGCCGCCCCCGATCGGAGAAAGCCATGTCCGCTGTCGATTCCGCGACCGCACATCCCCCAGGGGCCCTCTATCGCCTGGTCTGGCGGTGGCACTTCTACGCCGGCCTGATCTGCCTGCCCTTCTTCATCCTGCTCGCCACGACCGGCGCGCTGTATCTGTTCCGCGACGAGCTGAGCCTGGTCGTCGAGCGGCCGATCCTCGTCGCGTCCGGCTCCGGACCGTCCCTTTCGGCGGACGCCCTGCTCGAGAGGGCCGCGCGGGCCCAGCCGGGAACGCCGGTGCGCTTCACGCCGCCGCCGGCGCCCGGACGTTCGGCCGAGGTCGGCATCCGCGACGAGCACCACCGCATCATCTCGGTGTTCCTTGATCCGGCCAGCGGCAAGATCCTCGGCAAGGTCGCCGACGAAGACCGCCCGATGAAGGTGATCAGCAAGATCCACAGCCTCGATATCCTCGGCCCGCTGCCCAACCTGATCATAGAGATCGTCGCCGGCTGGGCCATCCTGCTGGTCGTCTCGGGCGTTTTCCTGTGGTGGCCGCGCGGCCGCAAGGCCGGCGTCGTCACTGTGCGCGGCCGGCCCTCGCAACGCCTGTGGTGGCGGGACGTCCACGCCGTCACCGGCGCCTTCGCGGCCGCCATCTTCCTGTTCCTGGCTGTCACCGGCATGCCCTGGTCGGGCTTCTGGGGCGAGAACTACCGCAACATCGTCAACGCCTCCGGCCTCGGGATGCCCGCCGCGTCGAAGGCGACATCCGTCGCCTCGGACGCCGCGCTGGCGGCGGTGCACCCCGGCTCATGGACCATGGACGCGGCGGAGTCGCCGACCATCGAGCCGTCGGGCGGCCGTCCCCTGCCCCTGGCCGCCGTGCTCGACATCGCCAGGCAACGCGGCCTGGAGCCGGGCTATGTCCTGCGGCTGCCCGCCTCGGCCGGCGGGGTTTACACGCTGCAGCGTTATCCCGGAGAGGCCACCGGCCAGCGGGTCATCCATGTCGACCAGTACAGCGGCAAGGTGCTGGCCGACGTCGGCTTTGGCGACTATGGCCCGGTGTCGAAAGCCACCGAGTGGGGCATCGCCGTCCACACCGGCGGCCAGTACGGCCTGGTCAACCAGCTGGTCATGCTGGCCGGGTGCCTGGCCATCATCACCCTGTCGATCGCCGGCGCGGTGATGTGGTGGCGGCGGCGTCCGTCGTCGGCAGGCCTGGCCGCGCCCCGGCCACTGGGTCGCGGCGGCTTTTCCGTCTTCGCGTCCGTCGCCCTTGGCCTCGGGCTCGTCTTCCCGCTGCTGGGACTGTCGATCCTGGCGGCCCTGATCCTTGACCGGCTGCTGTCGCCGGCCTTCAAACTCAAACTCGGACTTTAGGAGCCTGCCTCATGTTTCGCCTCAACAGCCTTCTGGCCGCCGCCGCCCTGGTGACGCTCGCCGCCTGCGCCCCGGCCCAGCCCGCCAGCTACTCCGCCGAGAGCGTCGCCGTGGCCGAACCGTTCAGCCGCCCGGCGCCGCAGGGCGGCAACGGCGCCGGCTTCTTCACCCTAACCAACAATAACGCCGGCCCCGACACGCTTCTGCGGGTCGAGTCTCCGATCGCCACGCGCATCGAGCTGCACGAAACCTCCGTCGAAGGGGGCGTGATGCGCATGCGCGAACTGGAGGGCGGGCTGAAGCTGAAAGCCGGCGAGACCGTCGTCTTCAAGCCCGGCGGCAAGCACGTCATGTTCCTGGGCCTCGTCCGGCCATTGGCGATCGGCGACAAGGTTCCCGCCACGCTGGTGTTCGAGAAGGCCGGCCGTGCGCCGATCGAACTGACGGTCAAGGCCCGGGACGCCGCCCCGGCCGGCGGGATGGACGAGCACGCCCACTAGAGCAGGCTGACGTCGCGTCCGCGTTGACTCGACCCGCCTGAACGCCGCTAACCTGTCGCGACGACCCGTCAGAGGTCGCGCGACAGGGAGAGCGTGCATGTCCGGCTGGAATTTCGCCGACGTCTGGGAAGAGATCGCCGCGGCGACGCCGGATCGGCCGGCGCAGATCCAGGGCGACCGCGTCCTCAGCTGGCGCGATTTCGACCGCCGGGCCAACGCCCTCGCCGCGCATTTCCTAAAGGCCGGCCTCGGCAAGGACGCCAAGGTCGCCGCCGACCTCTACAACGCGCCCGAGTACCTGGAGACCTACTACGCCGCCTTCAAGGCGGGGATCGCTCCGGTCAACACCAACTACCGCTACGAGGCCGAGGAGCTCTTCTACCTCTTCGACAACGCCGACGCCGAGGCCATCGTCTTCCACGCCGGCTTCGCGCCCAAGCTCGACGAGATCCGCGCCCGCCTGCCAAAGGTGAAGTCCTGGATCGCCGTCGAGGACCAGGGCGCGCCGATCCCCGACTGGGCCGTCGAGTACGAGAGTATCGTCGGGAAGGGCGCCGATCGCGTGATCGCACCCTGGGGCAGGTCGGGCGACGACCTGCTGCTTCTTTACACGGGCGGCACGACGGGCATGCCCAAGGGCGTGATGTGGCGCCAGGACGACCTGTTCCAGGTGCTGGGCGCCGGGGCCAACGCCCTGCTGCTGATCCCGCCCTTCGAGACGGTCGCAGAGGCCGGGGTGCGCGCCAGGACCGGCATGGCCGGCGACATGGCGCTGCCGCCGCCCTCGTCGCTGGTCGTGGCCTGCCCGCTGATGCACGGCACCGCGCAGTTCAGCAGCTTCGGCGTCCTCAACACCGGCGGCTGCATCATCTCCCTGCCCTCGCGACGCTTTGATTCCTGCGAACTGTGGGACGAGGTCCACCGCCTGCGCGCCAACAGCATCTCCATCGTCGGCCTGGCCTTCGCCCAGCCGATGCTCGAGGCGCTGGAGGCCAACCCGGGTCGATGGGATCTCAGCTGCGTCACCCGCATCGGCTCATCGGGCACGGTCTGGAGCCATGAGAACAAACAGGCGCTGCTGACCCATCTGCCGCCGGGAGCCATGCTGATGGACAGCCTGGGGTCGTCCGAGGCCGTGGGCCTGGGGGGCTCGACCTCCGTCGCCGGCGCCGAGGCCGGCACCGCCCAGTTCCTGGTCGGGCCCAACTCGGCGGTGTTCACCGAGGACGGCCGCCGCGTCGAGGCCGGCAGCGGCGAGCGCGGCCTGGTCGCCGTCGGCGGCTTCATCCCTGCGGGCTACTACAAGGACCCCGAGAAGAGCGCCAAGACCTTCCGCATCTTCGAGGACCGCCGCTGGTCGGTGCCCGGCGACTTCGCCGAGGTCAACGAGGACGGCACCATCAAGCTGCTCGGCCGCGGCTCGCAGGTGGTCAACACCGGCGGCGAGAAGGTCTTCCCCGAGGAGGTCGAGGAGGCGCTGAAAACTCACCCGGACGTGCGCGACGCGGTGGTGGTCGGCATCCCCGACGCCCGCTTCGGCGAGAAGGTCTGCGCGGTGGTCGACATGGGCGAGGCCGCGCCGCTGTCGCTGGCCGACCTGACCGCCCACGTGAAGGGCCGGCTGGCCGACTACAAGATCCCCCGCGCCCTGGTCGCCGCGCCGGTCGTCCGGGCCGCCAACGGAAAGGTCGACTACAAGGCCATCCGGGCCCAGGCGCTGGAGGCGCTGGGCGTGAAGGCCTGACTGCCCCAGCATGACAATTTTGTAAGGCGCGCTATGTCGGGCGTCGGTGCATGGTCCGCGCCGACTGAAATCCCACGGAAATCCGCCTTATGAAACGTCTCCTGCTCTCGGCCGCCGCCGCCCTGGCGCTCAGCGCCGCCGCCGGCGCCTTCGCCCTGGCCAACGCCGCCGACCCCGCCCCGGCCGTCGCCGCGTCCGCCGCCGACCCGACCGTGGCGCCCCGCATGGGCGCCTGGGGCTTCGACGTCTCCGGCATGGACCGCAAGGTCGCGCCCGGCGAGAACTTCGTCCGCTATGCGACCGGGACCTATCTGGACAACCTGACCATTCCGGCCGACCGCGTCAGCTGGGGCTCGTTCAACGCCCTGGCCGAGCTGTCCAACGCCCGCACCCAGGCGATCATCGACCGCGCCTCGGCCGATCCGGCGGCTGACGGCGAGGCCCGGCAGATCGGCGGCCTCTACAACAGCTTCATGGACGAGGCCCGGCTCGAGGCGCTCGGCGCCAAACCCCTGGCCGCCGACCTCGCCCGCATCCGGACGGCGACCACCCGCGAGGCCCAGGCCGGCCTGATGGGCCGCAGCCAGGGCGCGTTCGGCGCCAGCCTGTTCGGCGCCTACATCTGGCAGGACGCCAAGGCCCCGACGCAGTACGCGGCCTATGTCTCGCAGGGCGGACTGGGCCTGCCCAACCGCGACTATTACCTGGACGCCAAGTTCGCGACCCAGAAGGCCGCCTACCGCACCCATGTGGCCAAGATCCTGACCCTGGCCGGCTGGCCGGACGCCTCGAAGGCCGCCGACGCCATCCTGGCGCTGGAGACCCGCATCGCCGAGGCCAGCTGGACCCGCGTCGAACAGCGCGACGCCGACAAGACCCACAACCCGCGCACCCTGGCCGAGCTCGAGACCATGGCGCCGGGCTTCCCCTGGCGTGTCTGGGCCAAGGCCGCCAACCTCGACAAGACCGAACGCCTGATCGTCGGCGAGCCCTCGGCCTTCACGAAGATCGCCGCCATCTATGGCCAGACGCCGGTGTCGGTGATCCAGGCCTGGCAGGCCTTCCACACCGCCGACCAGGCCTCACCCTACCTGTCGAAGGCCTTCGCGGACGCCAACTTCGAGCTCTACGGAAAGGTCCTGTCCGGCCAGCCCGAACAGCGCACCCGCGCCAAGCGCGGCTCCTCGCTGGTGGGCAGCAACCTCGGCGAGGCGGTCGGCAAACTCGATGTCGCCGCCTACTTCCCGGCCGCGTCGAAGGCCAGCATGGAGGGCCTGGTCGACGACCTGCTGGTCGCCATGAAGGGCCGCATCGACAAGCTCGACTGGATGAGCCCCGAGACCAAGGCCCGGGCGCAGAAGAAGCTGTCCACCTTCACGGTGAAGATCGGCTACCCGGACAAATGGCGCGACTACTCGGCCCTGGGCATCAAGGCCGACGACCTCTACGGCAACATGGAGCGGATCAACGGCTTCAACTGGGCCTACGAGACCGCCAAGCTCGGCCAGCCGGTCGATCGCGCCGAATGGGGCATGTTCCCGCAGACGGTGAACGCCTACTACAATCCGACCCTGAACGAGATCGTCTTCCCGGCCGCCATCCTGCAGCCGCCCTTCTTCGATCCGCAGGCTGACCCGGCGGTCAACTACGGCGGCATCGGCGCGGTCATCGGCCACGAGATCAGCCACGGCTTCGACGACCAGGGCCGCAAGTACGACGCCGACGGCAGCCTGAACGACTGGTGGCAGGCCGACGACGCGTCCCAGTTCGACGCCCGCAAGGGCCGGCTGGGCGCCATGTACAGCACCTTCGAGCCGCTGGAGGGCTTCAAGGTCAACGGCGACCTGACGATGGGCGAGAACATCGGCGACCTCGGCGGGCTGCTCATCGCGCTGGACGCCTACCACCTGTCGCTGGGCGGCAAGCCGGCGCCGATCATCGACGGCTTCACCGGCGATCAGCGGTTCTTCCTCGGCTTCGCCCAGATCTGGCGCTCCAAGTCCCGCGACGAGGCGACCAAGCAGCAGGTCACCACCGGCCCGCACTCGCCGAACTATTTCCGCGCCTATGGCACGGTGCGGAATATCGACGCCTGGTACGACGCCTTCGATATCAAGGACAGCGACGCCATGTACGTGAAGCCGTCGGATCGCGCCCGCATCTGGTAGCGGCAAGGTCCTGCGCAGAACGATCCCTCCCCTGCGCGGGGAGGGATTTTCTTTCACGATCAATGGCATGACAAAAATTTAAAGTTCGGGCGTGCATCCGTTTGTGCATTGTCCCGGCCATCGAAATTCCTGGGGACGATCAGACCATGAAGAAGCTTCTGATGAGCGCGGCCGCCGCGGCAGTGCTCGCTCTGGGCGCCGCGCCGGCCACCGCCGCGGACCACGCCTGCCTCGACGCCTTCTGCTTCGACGAAACACTCTACACCATGGCCGACACCACGGTCGGCGGCGGCCAGGCCGTGTCGCTGGAGAGCCCCCGCTACGGCGACTGGGGTTTTGACCTGAGCGGCATGGACCGCAGCGTCAGCCCGGGCGACGACTTCTACAACTGGGCCAACGGCGCCTGGTACAAGCGCACCGAGATTCCGGCTGACCGGACGCGGTTCGGCAACTTCGACGCCCTGGCGGTGCTGTCCGAGGCCCGGGTGCGCTCGATCATCGAGGACGCCGCCGCCGGCAAGGTCGACAGCCCCGAGGCCGCCCGTATCGGCGCCGCCTGGTCGGCCTTCATGGACGAGGCCCGCATCGAGGCCCTTGGCGCCAGGCCTATCGCGCCGGAACTGGACGCCATCCGAAAGGCGAAGTCCCGCGACGACATCACCGCCCTGATGGGCAAGGCCAACGTCGCCAACTACAACGCCCTGCTCGGCGCGGGGATCAGTGACGACGCCAAGGACCCGAGCAAGTACGCGGTCTACGCCGGCACCGGCGGGCTCGGCCTGCAGCGCGACTACTACCTGGAGGCCAAGTTCGCGGAGAAGAAGGCCGCCTACGAGGTCTATGTCGCGAAGATGCTGACGCTGATCGGCTGGGCCAAGCCGGCCGAGAGCGCCAAGGCCATCGTGGCGTTCGAGACCCGGGTCGCCGAGGCCAGCTGGACCCCGACCGAGCGCCGCCAGCGCGAGAAGACCTACAACCCGATGACCCTGGCCGAGTTGCAGGCCTACACCCCGGGCTACGACTGGAACCGCTACCTCGACAGCGCCGGTCTCAAGGGCGTCAACCGGATCGTGGTCACGACCAACACCGCCTTCCCGAAGATGGCGAAGATCTACGGCGAGACGGACCTCGAGACCCTGAAGGCCTGGCAGGCGTTCCACGTCGCCAACGGCGCCGCGCCGCTGCTGTCCAAGGCCTTCGTCGACGCCAGCTTCGACTTCAACAGCCGCGTGCTCGCCGGGCAGCCCGAGCAGCGTCCGCGCTGGAAGCGCGGCGTCAGCGCCGTCAGCGGCATGGTCGGCCAGCCGATCGGCCGGGTCTATGTCGCCCGCTACTTCCCGGCCTCCTCCAAGGCGCAGATGGAAGATCTGGTCGCCAACATCCGCGCGGCCATGAAGGCCCGCATCGAACGCCTTGACTGGATGAGCCCGGCCACCAAGGTCCAGGCGCTCGACAAGCTGGCCAAGTTCGGGGTCAAGATCGGGTATCCCGACAAGTGGCGCGACTACAGCGGCCTGGAGCTGAAGGCCGACGACGCCTACGGCAACAGCCAGCGCTCGGCCGCCTTCGAATGGGCCTACCGCGTCAGCCGCCTGAACGGACCGGTGGACAAGTCCGAGTGGAGCATGACCCCGCAGACGGTGAACGCCTACTACAGCTCGGTGAAGAACGAGATCGTCTTCCCGGCGGCGATCCTGCAGGCGCCCTTCTTCCACCCGGACGCCGACCCGGCCATCAACTACGGCGGCATCGGCGGCGTGATCGGCCACGAGATCAGCCACGGCTTCGACGACCAGGGCCGCAAGGGCGACGGCGACGGCGTGCTGCGCGACTGGTGGACGGCCGAGGACGCGGCCAAGTTCACCGCCCAGGCCAACCGCCTCGGCGCCCAGTACTCGTCCTACGAGCCGCTGCCCGGCTACAAGCTGCAGGGCGCCCTGACCATGGGCGAGAACATCGGCGACATGGGCGGCCTGTCGCTGGCCTATGACGCCTACATCCTGTCGCTGGACGGCAAGCCCGCCCCGGTGCTGGACGGCATCACCGGCCAGCAGCGCGTGTTCCTCGGCTGGGCCCAGGTCTGGCGCGGCAAGTACCGCGACGAGGCGATGCAGCAGCAGGTCACCGCCGGCCCGCACTCTCCGCCCTACTTCCGCGTCAACGGCACCATCCGCAACCTCGACCCCTGGTACGACGCCTTCGGGGTGAAGGACGGCGACAAGCTGTGGATCGCGCCGGAAGAGCGCGTTCGGATCTGGTAGGCGGTTTGGTCAACTGAACTGAAGGAAGGGGCGGCCTGCGAGGGCCGCCCCTTCTGCTATGCGAGCGCCGCCAGAACGAAGTCGGCCCGCGCCGCGACATCCGTCTTCGGCAGGTCGACCAGCCGGTAGCCGAGCCGCGCGTACGCCGCCCGCAGGGGCCCGTACTCGGCCAGCGCCTCGTCCAGGCCGTGGCGGCGCTCGGCGTCGGTCCCGAAGATCTCCGGCCACGGCGGGGCGACGAACACGAGGCTGTTGTAGCGGCAGCGCGCCACCGCGCCGGTGATCGTCGGCGGAATCGGCAGGCCCTGCCGCTCGAGCCCGGCGAGCTGATCGACGGGGCAGCGGTCAAAGAAGACCGGGCCAGGCTCCCGCGCCACGCTGATCAGGCCCTGCACGCACCGGGAAACAGCCAGCTCGGCGAACCGCGCCGGCGCCGTCCAGGGCAGGGCGTCGCCGCCGGTCCAGTCCTGCTCGCGCACGATCTGCCGCCCGGCCTCCGGCACGACGGTGAAGCCCCGCCGCGCCAGCTCGGCCAGCAACGTCGACTTGCCGCCGCCCGAGCAGCCGGTGATGACCACGAAGCGGTCGGTGTCGGTCTCGGCCGGCGTGGGGTCGTGGGGGTTCTCGGAGGTCATGAGTGTCCGGCGTACTGGCGCCTTGCGTGCTTCGCGACGCGGCTTCGCCGCTCCTCAGCATGACGAAGGTGACTTGGTGCTTCTGTGAGCTCGTCATCCTGAGGAGCGAGCTTCGGGCGAGCGTCGCGAAGGACGCAACGCGTTCGACCAGACTTTTGACGGCGGAGTCAGTTTTCAGCGACCGTCGTGGAAAGGACCAAGCCCGCCGCGGGGGATATTCGCGGCGGGCTTAGCTTTTTCCTCGATCACTCGATCCAAGCGGGCGTTTCCTCCCCGAAACGCCGTGAGACCAGAACTCTCTGGGGTTCTTGTGTCTCGCGCACCGTCAAAAGACGGCATATCCTTTTCCCTGTCAAGCAAGCTGGGAGCCCCTCCGCGCAAGAAATTGCGGCGAAACGGCGCATAACGGGTTGTTTCTCGGACCCCGCCGTCAAAAGAACCCGCTCTGGTCGAGTTCTTTTGACTCTGGTGTCAAATTTACAGCGTCACGCGCGAGGCTAGCGACTCGGCGGCTTCTGAAACCGGTTCGAACAGGTGCTCGGGGCGAGTCGCGGCGACAGGACCGACACCGGCAGCCGCCAGCGCCGCCTGGGCGGCCAGCAGGTCGCCTTCGCGCAGCAGCAGGCCATTGGCCCGGAGCCGGGCGCCGGCGGCGACCAGTCCGGCCAGCGCCGCGCGGGCTCCGGCGTCCTGTTCCGCCGGCCAGACCAGCATGACGCTGCCCTTCGCCCGCGACCGGGCCTCGACCACGCCCAGCAGCTGGCGGACCACGGCCAGCCGGCCGGCGTCCCAGTCGGCGGTCAGCGAGGCGGCCAGCCGCGCCTGGCTCTTCAGAATCACCCCGTCGCTCAGGATCTTCAGATGGTTGGCGGCCAGGGTCGCCCCGGTGGTGGTGATGTCGACGATGATCTCCGCCGCGCCGGAGGCCGGGGCTCCCTCGGTGGCGCCGCCCGACTCGACGATGCGGTAGTCGGCCACGCCGTTCTTCGTGAAGAAGGCGCGGGTCTGGGCGATGTACTTGGTCGCCACCCGCAGGCGGCGGCCGGTGCGGACCAGATGCAGGTGGGCCACCTCCTCGAGGTCGGCCATGGTGTCGACATCCAGCCAGCCGCGCGGCACGGCGACGATCAGGTCGGCGCGGCCGAAACCCAGCGACCGCAGCAGCGCGACCCGGTTGTCCAGATCGGCGATCTGCTCGCGCAGCAGGTCCTCGCCGGTGACGCCCAGGTGGACCTCGCCGCTGTCCAGTGCGGCGGCGATGTCGGAGGCCGACAGCAGCCGCACCTCGACCGACGGCAGGGCGGCGATGCGGGCGGTGTAGCCGCGACCGCCGGACGGCGCCGACAGCGGCAGGCCAGCGTCGGCCAGCCAGGCGTCGACCTGTTCCTTCAGGCGTCCCTTGGAGGGGATCGCCAGAATCAGGGGACCACTCATTCCATGCCTCCCGCGAAGGCTCGCGCCGGCCGGACCATGCAGCCCACCGCGCCGAGCGTCGTGGCCGCGCCGAGCCGGGCCGGCAGCCCGTCGTAGCGGCCGCCGGCGGCGACCGGGCGCTCATCGCCCAGCGCCGCGCTGCGCACCTCGAACAGGGCGCCGTCATAGTAGCCGAAGGCCCGGCCGAAGGCGGCGGCGAGGGTCAGGCGTTCGGCGGGCACGCCGCGCCGGACCAGACCCGCCAGCCGGCGCGTCCATCCGTCCGTGGCCGCATCGAGCGCCGCCGTGGACGGACCGGCCAGGCGGCGGACCTCGGCCAGCGCCGCTTCCGGTGCGCCGGAGACGGCGAGGAAACCGCGCACGGCGGCCGCCTCGGCCGACGAAAGGCTGGGCGTACGCGAGGCCTCGGCCCGGTCGGCCAGACGGCGGACGATCTCCTCCGGCGGCCGCGTCCCGACCGGCTCGATGCCGGCGATGGCCCACAGCTGGCGCAGCGCCTCAGGCCCCTGTCCGTCCGGCACGCCTTCCAGCGGATTGACGATGCGCTCGCCGGTCTCGCCGGCGTCGGCGCGGTCGAGCTCGGCGCCGAGCAGGCGCGGCCGGGTGAACAGCCGCTTGAGCCGCGCCGCCAGCGCCGGGGCCAGGGCCAGGCTGTCGATGAAGGCGCCGAACAGCGCGATGTCGCCGAAGGTCAGGGTCAGGTCGTCGCGACCGCCCGCCGCCGCCGCGCTCCACGCCAGGGCGGCGACCTCGGCGTCCGAGACGGCCGGGTCGCCGTTGCCGAACACCTCCACGCCGATCTGCAGGAACTCCTCGGCCCGCTGCGAGCCGGCCGGGGCGGCGCGGAAGGCCTTGCCCTCGTAGGCGTAGCGTCCCTCGGCCGCGCCGCTGTCGATGTGAGCCCGGGCCACAGGGATGGTGAAGTCCGGCCGCAGGGCCAGCTCCTCGCCGCCCTCGGCCTGGACCACGAACAGGCGCGGGCGCATGGCCTCGCCGGACAGGTCGAGCAGCAGGGCCAGCGGCAGCAGTACCGGCGCCTCGACCGGCGTCGCGCCGGCGTCGGCGAACGGCGCGCGGATGGCGGCCAGCGCGGCCTGGGGAACGGCGGGCTCCAGCCTCATTGCGCGGCCTCGACGATCTTGCGGACCGTGGCGACCAGGTCTGCGCGGGCGACGGTCTGCTGGCCCGGCCGCTCGGCCTTCCAGGCGGCGTTGTCGGTGACGCCCTTCGACAGGTCGCGGCCGAGGTCGAGGTCCTTGACCGTGGCCGTGCCGGCGGCGAACTCGTCCTCGCCGATGATGACGGCGGCGGGCGCCAGCCGGCGGTCGGCGTACTTCATCTGCGGCCGCATGCCGGAGGTTCCCAGGTAGACCTCGGCGGCGATGCCCGCGCCCCGCAGCTCGCCCGCTACGGCGAAGTAGTCGGCCATGCGGGCCTGGTCGAAGGCGATGATGACGACGGGACCGCGCCCCTCGCCCGCCGCCTCGCGCCCGGCCGCCTTCAGCGCCGCCGCGAGCCGCGACACGCCGAACGAGAAGCCCGTCGCCGGGGTCCGCTCACCGGTGAACCGGGCGACCAGATCGTCGTAGCGCCCGCCGCCGCCGATGGAGCCGAAGCGGACTGGATTGCCCTTCTCGTCGGGCGTTTCGATCAGCAGGTCGGCCTCGAACACCGCGCCGGTGTAGTACTCCAGCCCCCGCACGATCGAGGGGTCGAAGAGGGCCTGGGTGTCGTCAATGCCGAGGCCCTTGAGCGCGGCGATGATCGCCTCCAGCTCGCGGAAGCCTTCGATGGCGGCGTCGGCCTGGGCGAACGGCGCGGCGGCCAGCTGGTCCAGCGGCGCGCCGGCCACGGCCATGTCGAGGAAGTCGAGCACCAGACCGGCCGCCGCCGTCGACAGCTCGGCGCCCGGCGTGAAAGCCCCCGACTCGTCCAGCCGGCCCTTGCCGAGCAGGTCGCGAACGCCGTCCCGGCCCAGCCGGTCCAGCTTGTCGAGCGCCCGCAGCACGGTGAGCTTCTGGCGGCCCTCGGCGACGCCGGCGGCGACCATGACGCCGTCGAGGATCTTGCGGTTGGAGAACTTCAGCACCGCCTGGCCCTTGGCCAGCCCGGCCGCCTCGAGCCCCGCCGCCGCCATGGCGATGATCTCGGCGTCGGCTTCGGGGCGGGCCGAGCCGACCGTGTCGGCGTCGCACTGGATGAACTCGCGGAAGCGGCCCGGACCCGGCTTCTCGTTGCGCCAGACCGGCCCGAAGGCGTAGCGGCGGAACGGCTTGGGCAGGGTCTCCCAGTTCTGGGCCGAGAACCGGGCCAGCGGCGCGGTCAGGTCATAGCGCAGCGCCATCCACTGCTCATCGTCGTCCTGCAGCGCGAACACGCCCTCGTTGGGCCGGTCGCTGTCGGGCAGGAACTTGCCCAGGGCGTCGGCGTACTCGAAGGCCCCGGTGTCCAGCGGCTCGAAGCCCCACAGCTCATAGATCTTCGACACGGCCTCCACGATCCGTCGCTCGGCGCGCAGGGTCGCGGCGCGCTTGTCGGCAAATCCGCGAGGGGCGCGGGCTTCTGGGCGGAAGGTCTCTTCGGTCATCGGGCGGCTCTACATCAGGACTTTTCGGGTCGGATGGAGCCGTTATGGCCCCCTCCGCGTCGGGCGGGGCCGGAGGGTGTGCGTCTGGGCTGGTTAGGCCGCGCGAACCCGATCCGTCCCGCGAGGGATGGCGTGGCAGGCGTGATGGTGATGCGCGGAACGGGTCATCGGGGCGGGGCTATAGCGGAGAAAGATGCGCTTTCCTAGCCTCCCTCCCCGCATGGGGAGGGTGGACGGCCGCAGGCCGGACGGGTGGGGAAATGGCTGCACGCCGGTCAGCGCCGACCTCTGGTCACCTTTGCCCCACCCGCTCCCTTCGGGAGCACCCTCCCCATGCGGGGAGGGAGGGCGCTACCCCTTAAGCCGCCCGATCAGCGCCGCCGTTGACGGGTCATGCGTCCCTGGCTCGCCGCCCTCCAGCTCGGCCAGCACCTTGCTCGCCAGCGTCTTGCCGAGCTCCACGCCCCACTGGTCGAAGCTTTCGACGCCCCAGAGGGTCCCCTCGACGAAGACCTTGTGCTCGTAGAGCGCCAGCAGGGCGCCCAGGGCGTGCGGGGTCAGGCGGTCGAGCAGGATGAAGCTCGACGGCCGGTCGCCGGGGAAGTGGCGGTGCGGCTCGACTGCGTTGGCGCTGCCGGTCATCAGGGCCTGCGCCTGCGCGATGGCGTTGGCCAGCAGGATGGCGTGCTGGCGCGGCGGGCCCTCGTCGGCGCGGGCCACGGCCACGAAGTCGACGGGGATGACGTCCGTACCCTGATGCAGCATCTGGAAGAAGGCGTGCTGGTCGTTGGTGCCGGCGTTGCCGAACACGGCGGTCGAGGTGGCGTGGCTGACCGGCGCCCCGGCCTCGGTGACCCGCTTGCCGTTCGACTCCATCTCCAGCTGCTGGAGATAGGCCGCCAGCAGGCCCAGCCGCTCCGCATAGGGCTCGACCACCCGCACGGGACGGCCCAGACCGTTGCGGTTGAACACATGGGCCAGGGCGAGCAGCACCGGGGCGTTGCGCTCCAGCGGCTCGGTGCGGAAGTGCTCGTCCATCGCCGCAGCGCCCGCGAGGAAGTCGGCGAACGCCTGCCAGCCGAGGCCGATGGCCACCGACAGTCCGACCGCCGACCAGATCGAGTAGCGGCCGCCGACCCAGTCCTCGAACCCGAACACGCGCTCGGGCGGGATGCCGAAGGCGGCGCAGGCCTCCAGGTTGGTCGAGCAGGCGGCGAAGTGGTCGTCGGCCGCCGGCCCCAGCTTGCCCTGCAGCCAGGCCTTGGCGGCGGCGGCGTTGGCCATGGTCTCCTGGGTGGTGAAGGTCTTGGAGGCGACCACGACCAGCGTGGTCTCGGGGTCCAGCCGGGCCATGGCGGCGGCGATGTCCGCCGGATCGACGTTGCCGACGAAGGCGACGTCCACCGCCGGGACCAGCGGCTTCAGCGCCCGCCAGACCATGCGCGGGCCAAGGTCGCTGCCGCCGATGCCGATGTGCAGCACCGTGCTGAAGGCCTTGCCCGTCGCGCCGCGCAGGCGACCGTCGCGCACATCGGCGACGAAGGCGGCCATGGCCCTGCGCACCGCCTCGACCCCGGCCGAGACCGGCCTGCCGACCGCCCGCCAGTCGGCGCCGTCAGGGGCCCGCAACGCCATGTGGAGCACGGCGCGGTTCTCGGTAACATTGATGGCCTCGCCCGCGAACTGCCGGTCGCGGCGCGCCTCCACCCCGGCGGCCCGGGCAAGGTCGAGGGCGGCGGTCAGGCCGGTAGCGCTCCACGGCTGCTTGCTGAGGTCGAGGCTCAGGCCCGCGACCTCGACCGACAGCCGCGCCAGCCGGTCCGGCTCGGCCGCGAACAGGTCGACGATCCGGGTCTGTGAATCGGTGCGGGCGGCCGTCTCGAGGGCGGTCCAGGCGGCGGCGAGGTCGGTCATGCGCACTCCGGCGGTAAAGGCCCGTTTACCATGCGCCGCGTAACTGGGGAGACCCCTGCAATCACGAGGCGCGGCCCATGTCCTGCGACGCCATCGCCGTCACCGCAACCCTCTGGCTGGCCTTCGCCTCGCCATCGGAAGGCGCGATGCTTAGCCCTGCCGCCGCCGTGAGCGCCCCGGCCTCGCCACTGACCGCCGAGCCGCTGTTCGCCGACATCGTCGCGCGGGCCGGCGCGCTGAAGACCCGCGTGGAGGGCTGGCGCGGCCAGACCGGCGCGCTGGACGGCTTCGCGGCCTTCAAGACCGAACTGGCGGCCCTGACAGAGCTGGACATGAAGGCGCATCACCTGCTGGCCGAGCGGGGCACGGACGGCGACCTCAAATGCATCCTGCGCGGCATCGCCCAGGACCTGCCGGTGCGACTGGGCCAGGTCGAGGCGGCCGCCGACCCGCAGGCCCGCGACGCGGCCTTGCGGGAGATGGTCTGGCTGCTGCGCGACAACGTCGAGGTGATCACCACCCCGGCGAGCGTCACGTCGGGGATCTAGGCGTACTTCACCGCGCAGCCGTAGGGCTTGCTGAAAGCCACCTTTACAGCACGGCCCGCCTTCAGGTCGGCAAGCGCGGCCTTCACATAGTTGGTGGCGCCGGCGATGTCGGCCACGTTGGCGGTCGGCTTGTCGTCGATGCCGCCCTGGTAGACCAGCTGGCCGGCCTTATCGACGATGTACATGTGCGGGGTGGTCTTGGCGCCCCAGGCCTTGCCCGCCACGCCCGTCGGGTCGAGCAGGAAGGCGGTCGGGGCCGCGCCCTTCCCGGCGATGAAGCGTTTGGCCCCGGCGCCGTCGACATGGCCCTGCTGGCCGGGCGCCGAGGAACAGACGCTGAGCCAGACGACGCCGTCGGCCTCGGCCGCCTTCTGGAGAGCCTGCATGTTCCCCTGGTAGTGCTTCTTCACATAGGGGCAGCCTTCGTTGATCCACTCCAGGACCACGACCTTGCCGCGGAACTCGGCCAGGGTGCGGACACGGCCGTCGGCGTCCTTCAGCGAGAAGCCGGGCGCCGGTGCGGCGAGCGCGGCGGCGGGGAACAGGGCGAGGGCCGGAAGGGCCAGGGCGGAACGGCGGGTCAGGGTCATGGCAAGCTCCCTAGATGGCGGCCGCCTCAGGGGGCGGCGGGCGGTCGGGCGGCGGCCTTGTCGAGGGCCTCAGCCACCATCCCTTCGGTCAACAGCTGCGGCAGTATGACGGGCGGAGAGCCGTCAGCGCCATACACGAGATAGAGCGGAACCCCGGCGCGGCCATGCTCGGTCAGCGCCGCGGCGATGACGGCGTCGCGCCTCGTCCAGTCAGCCTTCAGGTAGACGGCGTTGTTGCGGGTCAGCGCCTGCGCCACCGTTCTTGTCGACAGCGACGTGCGCTCGTTGACCTGGCAGGTCACGCACCAGGCGGCGGTGAAGTTGACGAACACCGGCCGGCCCTCGGAGCGCAGGGCGGCCACCCGCTCGGGCGACCAGGCCTCGCTCGGGACCTCGGCGGCCTCGCCGGACGCCTGTGCGGCGGCCGTCGGGGCCGGCGTTTCCATCGCCAGCAGACCGGTCAAGGCGATGACCGCTACCGCCAGCAAGGCCGCGAGACCGCGCGCGACCGGAGCTGGCGGCCGGCGCTGGGCCAGCCCCCAGAGCCAGGCGGCGAAGGCGGCCAGAACCCCGGCGGACAGCGCCAGCGCCAGGCCGGCGGGTCCGGTCTGCTGCGCCAGCACCCAGACCAGCCAGGCGACGGCGCCGTACATCGGGAAGGCCAGAACGTGGCGCAGGGTCTCCATCCACGGACCGGGCCGGGGCATGCGGCGCAGCAGGGCGGGGACGAAGGACAGCAGCACGAACGGCGCGGCCAGACCCAGGCCCAGGGCCGCGAACACAGGCAGCGACAGCCAGGCGTCCTGCGTCAGGGCAAAGCCCATGGCCGAGGCCATGAACGGTGCGGTGCAGGGTGCGGCGACGACCACCGCCAGCACGCCGGTCAGGAAGCTGCCGATCAGGCCGCCCCGCGACGCCGCTTGCGCGCCCGCGCCCTGCAGCGAGGCCCCGGCCTCGAACACGCCCGACAGGTTCAGGGCCACCAGCAGCATGACCAGCGCCAGCGCCGCCACCATGGCCGGCGACTGCAGCTGGAAGCCCCAGCCGATGGCCTGGCCCGCCGCCTTCAGCGCGATCAGGGCGCCGGCCAGGGCCAGGAAGGTCGCGAGCACCCCGGCCAGATAGGCGATCCCCTGCATCCGGGCGGCGCGCGGCTCGTGGGCGTGGCCGGCCAGGGCGGCGGCCTTCATCGACAGCACCGGGAAGACGCAGGGCATCAGGTTCAGGATCAACCCGCCGAGGAAGGCGAAGGCCAGCGCGAGCGGCAGGCCTATGGCGGCGCCGGCCGCGGCAGTGGCGCCGCGGTCGTCGATCGGCGACGGCGGCAGGGTCCCCCCGCCCCGCGCGCCCGCCGGGATGGCGCCCGCCGCGGCCGAAACCTCGAACGACCGGTCTCCCAGCGACAGGACCCCGGCGATGACGGCCGGCGTCTGGCCGGCGCTGACCGCGACCCCGGCGGGCAGGCTTAGAGTCAGGCTCAGCCCGTCCGCGCCGCGCTCGATCGGCTGGGGTTTGGCGTGGTCCAGCATGGTGGCGTCGAAGGGAAAGAAGTAGGCGCGCGACAGGTCCGCGCCCTTCAGCGGCCCGCCGGTGACGGCCAGCCGGACGACATCGCCGTCGACGGCGTAGACGGCGTTCAGCCCCGCGGCCCGCGGCGCGGCGGCCAGTGTTGCGGCGACCTTCCCGCCCCAGGCCGGGTCGGCGCCGGGCGCATCGGCGACCACCGGCACGGTCAGGGTCAGGCTGGCGTACTCGGGCACGCAGGTCATCTCGCAGACCAGGAAGGTGACGTCGGCCTTCAGCGTGGCGGTCGAGCCGACCTTGGCGGTCGCCGGGACCTGGATCGGAACCGGCAGCAGCACCTCGCCGGAGTAGCCATAGTTCAGCAGCGGCCCGATCGGCATCCGCGCCGGAGTCGGCCAGACGATGTCGCCCGCCTGCCAGCCGGCCGGCAGAGTCCATTTGATCGTCGTCGGTTCGCCGGAATCGCCGGGATTGCGCCAGTAGGTGTGCCAGCCCTTGTCGATCTTCTGGCGCAGGGCGACGTAGACCGTCCCGCCGGGGACCGCGCCCCGCTCCTGGGCGACCAGTTCGGCCTCCAGGTGGCCGGTGTCGACGGGCGCGGCGGCCGCCTGGAGCGGGGCCAGCAGCGCGAGTATGCCCAGGACGACGGCGAGAAGGCGGCTCATGACCCGTCTATATGGCGCGGACCCCCCGCCTCGCCACAGCAAAGCGCCTTGACCCCCTCGACTTCCCCAAGGGCCGCGCCATGATCCTTGGCAAAACAGGGAGACGCGCATGTCCGTCAATCGCCAGTGGATCCTCCGCAAACGTCCGGTCGGCGAGATCTCGCCCGGGGACCTGGAGTTCATCGAGACGCCGATCCGGGCGCTGGAGGACGGCGAGGTTCTGGTCCGCAACATCTACCTGTCGCTGGACCCGACCAACCGCATCTGGATGAGCGACCAGGACCAGTACCTGCCGCCGGTCGGCCTCAACGAGGTCATGCGCGGCGGCACCCTGGGCGTGGTCGAGGCCAGCCGCTCGGACCGTTATCCGGAGGGGACGGTCGTCAACGCCGGCCTGTCCGGCTGGCAGAGCCACACCATCGCCCATGAGGCGACGCTCAGCCCCGTGCCTCTGCTGCCCGGCGTGCCCCTGACCGCCTTCATGAGCGTGCTGGGCGCGACGGGCCTCACCGCCTGGTACGGCCTGAACGACTTCGGAAAGCCGCAGCCTGGCGAGACGGTGGTGGTCTCGGCCGCCGCCGGCGCCGTGGGGTCGATCGCCGGCCAGCTGGCCAAGATGCGCGGCGCGCGGGTCATCGGCATCGCCGGCGGTCCGCAGAAGTGCGCCTGGCTGACCGACGAGCTCGGGTTCGACGGGGCCATCGACTACAAGAACGAGGATGTCGGCGCGGCCCTGGACCGGCTTTGCCCCAACGGCATCGACGTCAACTTCGAGAACGTCGGCGGCGCGATCATGGACGCGGTGATCAGCCGGATGAACAATTTCGGCCGCGTCCCCCTGTGCGGCATGATCAGCGGCTACAACAGCGAGGGCGTCGCCGCCGGACCGACCGACTTCGGCCGCATCCTGATGCACCGGCTGACGATCCGGGGCTTCATCGTCATCGACTTCATTCCGCGCGCCATGGAGGCGATCGCCGAACTGGCGCCGGCGGTGATGAGCGGCCAGCTCAAATGGAAGGCGCATGTCGTCGACGGGCTGGAAAACGCTGCTGAAGCCGTGAAACTGCTGTTCACCGGCGCGCATGACGGCAAGCTGCTGGTTCGTATCTCACCGGAGCCCTGACCCGTGCCCGCAAGCTTTGACGAAATCCAGGTCGGCATGGTCGTCAACCTGGGCGCCGCCGTGGTCGACCCGGCGGCGCTCGAGGCCTTCGCCAGGGCCTTCGCGCCCGGTTGGGACATCGAGGGCGGCGCGCCCGACGCCATGCTGTTCGCCATCTGGTCGCGGCTGGACGAGCAGGCCAGCGCCGACTGGCCGATGACCAAGCGGCTGGGCGTAGACGCCCTGCGCTGGGCGCGCAATCCGCCGCCCGGCGAGCTGCTGCGCGGGCGGATGACGGTCATGGGCAAGGACCCGGTCGGCGACGACAAGGGCATCGTCATCGCCCAGCACGACCTGCTCGACGAGGCCGGCCGCCTGGTGTTCTCGTGTCTGACCCGGAGCGTATTCGCGCGCTGAGGGGATGCGCGTCCGTCGCGACGCTCGCCCTGGAGCTCGCGCCTCAGGATGACGAACGCTGTGGACCGCAAACCACATTCGTCATGGTGAGGAGCGGGCCCTCGGGCCGGCGTCACGAACCACGCAACGAAAAAGGGCCCCGCCGTCGCCGGCGAGGCCCTTGATCAATCACAGACCGGACCGGCCTCAGGCGTTGGCGGCGGCCTTCAGCTGACGCAGCATCGCCTGCTCGGTGGCGATGGCGATCAGGCGATCCCAGCCGACCAGCGAGGTCAGGTGGTTGTAGATCTTCTCCAGCGCGCCGCTGTCGCGCAGCTCGACCAGCTTTTCGGCCGGCAGGGCGTTCAGCTTCTCTTCCGAGACCGCGAAGTACTCGGCCATCTTCACCGGGGTGAAGGTGCCGTCCGGGTTGGGCTGCTGGTAGATGGCCTCGCGGGTGTGGAACAGGTCCAGCTCCGTCAGCACGGCGACGAAGGCCTCGGTGCGGCGACGCTCGGTCTCGAAGTCCTCGCAGAACTTGATGGCGTTGGCGGTGTACTCCGACGGCTCGCCGGTCGGGGTGAACAGCGGCTGGCTGCCGGCCTTGCTCTTGTCGCAGAAGATCTCGGCGTTGCGCTCGATGCAGACGACCAGGCGGCTCTGCGCCTCATCGGCGGCGAGCACGAACGGGAACCGGCGGGTGTAGGCCGGGACGTAGGCGCCGACGACGTAGGTGCCGTCGTTCACGAACATGTTCTCGCCGCCGTTGATGCCCATCACGGCCAGCGGCATGTAGGCCGTGCCGCCGAAGATGATCGGGTAGCTAACCGCGGCGAAGCCGAACTCGGCGACCGTCAGCGGCACGACGTGGCCGGTCTCGGCGAACGCGAACGGACGCTCCAGCTGCTGGACGGCCAGGCCGCCGTGCGCATCGCGGCTGAGGGGCTCGGGGGTGGTGTAGAACTGGAGCTGACCGGTGACGCCGGCGGGGGGAGCTTGTTCGGTGGCCATTCTAGTCTCTTGAGGAGGCGCGCGGGCGACGTCCGGCCGCGCAGGAAGGTCGAGGCGGCGCTTCTAGCCGATCCCGTGGAACGCGGCAATGCAACCACCCGTCTTGCGCTCCCTAGGCAGAAGCGGGTTCAATCGGGGCAAGAAAATCAACCATAAGCCCGGGACGACGCCGATGCCCATCGCCTACCCAGAGATCCTGTCGCTGACCAGCGAGCCCCAGCCGTTCGCCTGGACCGAGAAGGAGACCATGCTCTACGCCCTTGGCATCGGCCTGGGGAACGACCCGATGAACCTGGAGGAGCTGCCGTTCGTCTACGAGAGCGGCCTCAAGGCCGTGCCGACCATGGCCACGACGGTGGCCTGGGGCGCGGGACCCAGCATGGGCAAGATGGGCATCAACTTCCTGCTGGTCGTGCACGGCGAGCAGAAGGTGGAGTTCCACAAGACCTTCCCGACCGAGGCCTCCATCCTGGCCGAGGGTCGGATCATCGGCGCCTACGACAAGGGCGACAAGGGCGCGGTCATCTACAACGAGACGGTGCTGAAGGACGCGAAGACCGGCGAGAAGATCGCCACCCTGACCGGCTCGACCTTCGCCCGCGGCGACGGCAACTTCGGCGGGCCGGCCGACGGCGCGCCCGAGGCCCATGAGGTTCCCACCCGCGCGCCGGACCTGACCGTGGACATCCCGACCAAGCCGGACCAGGCGCTGATCTACCGGCTGAGCGGCGACCGCAATCCGCTGCACTCCGACCCCGGCATCGCCAGGGCGGCGGGCTTCCCGCGCCCGATCCTGCACGGACTGTGCACCTACGGCATCACCTGCCGCGCGGTGCTGCAGGCCTACGCCGGCTTCGATCCCTCTCGGATCAAGAGCCACCAGGTGCGTTTCTCCAGCCCGGTCTTCCCCGGCGAGACAATCAGCGTCGATATGTGGAAGGACGGCGACGTCGTCTCCTTCGAGGCCCGCGTGAAGGACCGCGGCGTCACCGTGGTGAAGAACGGCAAGACCGTGCTGGGGTAGGGATCTGGACCTTCCTCCCCCTCATGGGGGAGGATCGCCAACCTAGAACCGGTAGCTGAACCCGGCCCGCACCCCGCGACCGGGCTGGGGGGCGATGTCCTTCAGGAACGAGGCGTGTTCGCGGATCTCCTCGTCGCCGAGGTTGCGGCCCTCGACGAACAGCCGGGCCCCTTGCAGGGCCGGCGGCGTCCAGGTCGCCCCGACGTTCAGCACCGCGTAGGCGTCGGTCGGCAGCTCGAAGTCCGAGACCCGGTCCTGGGCCGCCACGCGGCGCAGTTCCACCCAGCCGCCGACCTGGGCGTCCTGCCACACCAGCTTGCCGCTCACCGCCCAGGGCGGGATACGCGAGGGCGGACCCAGATCGCTGCTCGCCCGGACATAGTCGGCGCCCAGATCCAGCGTCAGGCTCCGCTCGCCCTCGCGCCAGAGGCGGAAGCTGGCCTCGGCCTCCAAGCCGTGGAAGCGGGCGTTGGTCTGCACATAGCGGAAGACGTCAAGGTCGTCCTCAACCGCGCCCGTCGGCGCCAGGTCGATGAAGCCGTCATAGTCGACCGCGAACAGGTGGAGGTCGGCCTGGAGCCAGTCGGCCCCGTAGTGGATGGTGCCTTCCAGCGAGGTCGCGATCTCGGCGTCGAGGTCGGCATCACCGACCTCGTACCCGCGGGTGGCGACGTGCGGCCCGTCCGCGAACAGCTCGGCCTCGGTCGGCGCGCGCGAGGTGCGTGACAGGCTCAGGCCCAGGAACCAGCCGGCGGCCGGGCGCGCGAAAACGCCGACCGAGCCCGAGGCGCTGGTGAAGTCGCGCTCGCCCGCCGTGCTCTTCAGCTCGCGACGGTCCAGACGCAGGCCGCCTTCATAGCCCCAGCTGTCCAGATCGACGCGCTGCAGCGTGAACACCCCGATCTCCGAGATCTCGGTGCGCGGCACATAGGCCTCGTCGCCGGCGGCGTCGAAGTCGCGCTTCAGGGCCTGGACGCCGACGGCGCCGTTCCAGCCGTCGCGTTCGGTCTGGACCAGCTCCAGGCGGCCTTCCCAGCCGTCGGAGAAGAAGCGGGTGCCGACTTCGTCGCCCTCGAACTCGGTGTGGGTGTAGTCGGCCCAGCCGCCGCTGAAGCGGACGGTGTCGAACGGTCCAAGGGCGCCGCGCCACTCGCCGCGCAGGTCGACGCGGGTCTGCTCCAGGCCGATGGTGACGAACTCTTCCGGCGCCGGAACGGGCGGCGGGACGGGCGGCTCCTCGTGCGCGTGGCCGGGGACGCCGTAGGTCGTCTCGGTGCGTTTGACCGCCACGCCAAGGTAGCCGTCAGAGCCGATCCAGCTGACTCCGACGCCCCAGGCGTCGAGGTCCACGGCGCTGTTCTCGAGGCGCTTGGGGAAAGGCGTTTCGGCGGTCTCGCCCTCCTCGGCCAGTTGTCGGGCGGACTCGGGGTAGGCGGAGATCTGGTAGTCGTCGCTCTGGCGGTGGATGCCGTCGATCGTGAAGACCAGCGGCCCGGCGCCGAAGGTCAGGGCGCCGCCGATGGCGCGGCTGTCGTCCACCGCACCCACCGAGGCGTTCACACGTCCGGACACCGCCGCCTCGGGCGCCCGACTGGCGATGCGGTCGTCGATGACGTTGACCACCCCGCCGATGGCCGAGCCGCCGTAGAGCAGCGCCGCCGGACCGCGCAGGACCTCGATCCGCTGGGCCTCGCCCGGGTCGGAGGCGACCTGGTGGTCAGGCGACAGGGAGCTCGCGTCGATCAGGCCGACGCCGTTGTTGAGCACCAGCACGCGCGGGCCGGCGAGGCCGCGCACGACCGGA
>JBIKII010000350.1:0-25774 GCA_044361705.1 Caulobacter sp. | reverse complement strand
GGCGTAAAGAACAAGACACTCAGACCATTCCACACTCATATGATCTGGGGCCACGACCTAGTACTCGACTGGGGTTTGATCGCCTTGCGCATCAAGGAATGCAGTTTCAACCCTCGAGGCGGGCAACGATACCCAGAGATCAAAGCCTACGTTGTGCGCAGCGTCGAGCTCACACACGAACAGGTCGCAGAGGCCATCGAGGCATACAGGCCACCACAACAACAGATGGAGTTATGAACATGGATGCGATTGACCAAATGGAGTTTCAATTCTTAGAGCCAAAACTGAAAGCACTAAACATCGTCATTCAACACATAGGTTCAGTGCTTCCAAGTGTCTATACATTGTCTGTAATAAAAATGTATATGAGTGGGCTTGGCGCTGGATCAACTGAATATTATTTTGGCGATAAGAAGACATCAATACGTACTGAAATGAATGAAGTGGTATCGGAAGTCTCCTATGCCATGACAGACGATAATGCAACATCACAAGATGACTTTGTAGAAATCAACTGGTACACAACTCATATTGAGTGCCGTGTTAAATACGAGCAGGTAGCTGCAAACACGATGCAGTTTCAGATACTTCTCGAAGACCTCGTTGAAGCTTTACGCCAGTGGTCTTCGGTCATTGATGAAACCGCATTGGAGTTCTGATGAGCACCAAAGAATCATCAGCACGCACCATGCAAGCAATCAAAGCAACCGTGTACCAAGAGGTAGAAGAGATCGACTTTCACCACACGAACGCAAAGATGGTCGATGCCAGGGTGCGTGGCGATGACGTAGGACACATGAGTTTCAGTATCGGCAAAGCAGTGTTCTTCCTCGAGGGGACCGGCACCAAGCTGCAAAAATGCCAAGCCATCCGAGACATCGCACAAGCACTCACGACTGCAGCGGACCTGCTCGAAGCAGAAATCGCTGAGGCCGAAACGTACTTCTCAGAGCAACTGCTGTTAGGTGAGTGACCTAATGAACTTACCTGTGCGGGCTGAGATGATCGACCACCTCACCATCATCGTCGAGGACTGCAACGCACAGGCCCACTGGCGTAAACACGCTGCGTGCCGTGGCATGGACACCAACCTGTTCTACCCAGAACCGGGATACAACGGGCACGCTAAACAACGGCAAGCGCAAGCGGTATGCGCCGGATGCCCTGTAAGCGCAGAATGCTTACAAGCTCTCGGCCGTTACTCAGGTGGGATTGTCGGCGGGCAAACCACAGCACAACGCACACGCAACCACATGATCAAAAAAAACCTCGACCTCCTCCAGCTGCGTGACCACATCATCAACACCGAACCGTTGGAGATCGCAGCGCACGACCTTGGCATAACACCCGACTCGCTCAGACGGCACAACACCAGACACCCACAAGGAGTATCAACATGACATTCAGAGAACCAGATCAAGAAGCAATCGATGTGCTAGTGCACGTTCTTGCATCAATGATGCCAGATGTGCTTGATAAAAAAAGATTGGAGCGTTGGCTCGAATTCGCAAAAGGTATCGACGATCTATGTATCGACGAAGAGGATGGCTACGACCTGAGTATCTCAACTATCTGCAACGTCTCGCCATCTGAAGGGGAATATCGGGAATTTAGAAAAGTGAATCCAAGTACTCAGGTATTTACACCTGAACTAGGACGCATAATCGGGAATAAGTGCATCATCCTCAAGTTTGAAAATGAAGAGATTGAAGTTCAATACGGGTCAATGCCAAGGTTCACGATTTTCTATAAGAGTCTCCCTTGGCTTGCAATCCATGCACTGCAGACAAACCCCGGAACACGCACTATCACCTCGAAGGGAATTAGACCATGACTATCAGACCGACAATCCCAGCGGGCTATCCGTCCTATACAACCTACAGCCACGAATACGTGACAGCGCTCTCGGCCTTCTGCGAAGAACGTGGCTACACAGTGCGTGACAAGGTATGGGTCGGATGCCTTTCAAGACTCCAGAACCCAGCACACATCTGCAAGTACATCTGCAAAACAGCCGATGATCAATTAAGCGGGTTGAGAGGCAAAGGCAACATCAACGCACAACTCAGAGCAGCTGACGATTCCCACTGGGCTCTCATCATCTATCTCGATGACATTACAGATGGCACTAAGGCCGCAGCGAAAATGCTTTGCCAATCAGGCCGATGCGATACCTTCGAGCTCTTAGAACAAACACCATACGGTGACGGAACCAAAGCAGTCCTACTTACAGGCAACACCAAACAACAGATGTGGCCGAAAGCTACAAAGACAATCATGCGACAACGCATCGAAGTGCTCGACTGGGCAGACATCAGATCCCTATGCGACTGGGACTACGACACCACACCACAACCACAAGACTTCAAAAGCAAACTGTTCGCTCTCACCTACCACTTTGCAGTCAGTGAGTGGAACAAACCATTTACTAACAAGCCTGATGAGGACGTTTCCTATTACAAGTTGCGTGCAGACTACCTACTCGTTGGTCTAATGCAATATTGGTATCTGCTTGAGGGTGTGAACTACGACGGCCGACGCAACGCACAGGTGACCCGATGAACCATCCGCAAGCACCACAACAGCACTGCCATCAGTGTGGCAAACAGGTAACACCTGGCATCGATCACGACACCGCTGATGTGCGTGGGATCCGCTGGTGGTGCCCAGAACACTGCCCACAATGCCGAGAGTCCCCTAACAGATGACACCTGATGAATGGGACATCGCAGCATGCAGATACCACCCAAAAGAACTGTTCTTCCCAGACCGAAACAACTTCGGTCAAGTATGGGACCGGGCCCGCAACATCTGCCAAGAATGCCCAGTCAAACAACCATGCCTCCAAGACGGGCAACACGAAGTGTTCGGCATGTGGGGAGGGCTTAGCCCAGCAGAAAGGGGATACGGTCGCTCAAACAACGCAGCACCAATGAGTACCGAACGCATCGCAGCATTGCTCGAACACGTTGGCAAACCCATGACAGTCAACCAGGTATACCTAGCACTCCACCCGCATTACACGAAACACGCCACACGCAACGCCTTAACCAGACTCGCACAAGGCGGCATCGCCACACGCACATCCAACGTGCAACCCACACCAGACACCTACCACTGGAACCACCACACATGACAGACCCGCCAACAATCAAGAACTGCGACGCTCTGGAGCTC
The DNA here is from genome assembly GCA_044361705.1 of Caulobacter sp. GTDB lineage: Bacteria > Pseudomonadota > Alphaproteobacteria > Caulobacterales > Caulobacteraceae > Caulobacter. Next base: position 22,597 of record JBIKII010000350.1, on the reverse strand, counting down.
CTCGCAGGCATCGAGGACAACACCGTCCAGCTCGTCGCAGTAGACCCGCCTTACTTCCGATTCTTGAACGAGCCGTGGGATCGCCAGTGGGATGACCGCTCGAAGTTTCTGCAGTGGATCGGGCAACTCGCTAAAGAGTGGCAGAGGGTCCTAGCGCCGAACGGGTCGCTCTACTGCTTCGCCTCGCCGCAGATGGCCGCATCGGTTCAGATGGTCCTAGCGGAGTCGTTCGAGATCCTGAACGAGATCGTCTGGGTCAAGGCACGCGGCCGGCATGATGGCTCAGGCAAGGACTCGCTCAGGTCGTTCTTCCCGCAGACCGAGCGACTCATCTTCGCTGAGCAATTCGGAGCAGATGGTTCAGCCCTCGCCGGTTCAGGATATGCGGCAGAGTGCGCAGAGCTACACGCCGGAGTATTCGAGCCGCTGCGGCAGTACCTGGTCGAAGAACTGCAGAGGAGCGGAGTCTCGAAGATTGACGTGAACGTAGCCTGCGGATTCAGTGCCACGCCGGGCGGCATGGCGTCGCGCCACTACTTCTCGCCCTCTCAGTGGTGCTTACCAACTGAAGAGCACTACAAGGCAATGCAGCAACTGTTCAACGCTAACGGCGGCGAGTACCTCCGGCGGGACTACGAAGAGCTTCGGCGGGACTACGAAGAGCTCCGGCGACCATTCACAGTGAGCGCTGAAGTTCCATTCACTGACGTCTGGACCTACCCAAATGAACCGCCTGCAAGAGACAGTGTCCGTCATCCTTGTGAGAAGCCGGCCGAGATGATGCGCCACATCATCAACAGCTCAACCAGAGAGGGCGACCTCGTCCTCGACTGCTTCGCAGGATCAGGCACGACCGCCATCGCTGCGCTCTCAACTCGCCGGCAGTTCATCGGCTGCGATGCCTCGCCAAAGTGGGCCGAATACGCAAACAACAGGATCAAGATATGGGAACCGGGGCGAGATATCTACCGGCCACAAATCCGCAACGACGCACAGCTCGACATGTTCCAAACAACGGAAGAAACCACCACGCATGACCACTGACCCGCACAACACAGCCAACGAATACGCACAACGAGGATGGCGAGTAGTGCCCATTGTGCCAGGAGAGAAACGACCAGCGCTCAACCAGTGGCAACACCAAGCAACAACCGACACCACAACCATTGACCGATGGTGGTTGGGAGAACATTCCGGTTGCGGTGTCGGCATCGCAACCGGGCAAGCCTCCGGCATCTGGGTTCTAGACATCGATGACCGAGACGCACTGTACGAGCTCGAGCGTGAACACGGTGAGCTACCGCCAACGCTCACATCGATCACAGGATCAGGCGGAGAACATCAGGTATACCTGTGGCCGGCAGACGGGCGCACCATCCACAACAGCGCCAGCGGGTTCATACAAGGCATCGATGTCAGGGGTGAAGGCGGGCAGATCGTCGCACCACCAACCATCCACCCCAACGGCAACCCATACGAATGGGACGAACAATGCACAGACATTGCTGCAGCACCCGAATGGCTGTTAGCCCTCATCTGCGACAAAGACCCCGAACCCACCACCACAAACCCCACCCCGAGCAGTACTGCCACCGATCGACCAGGAGACCTGTGGGCACAACAAACAGACTGGGCATACATCCTCATACCCGACGGCTGGCAACTCTCACACACCGACAACAACGGCGAACGATACTGGGTACGACCCGGCAAAGAACCCCGAGACGGCATCAGCGCCACCACAGGCAACACAGCCAACGACAACCTCCACGTATTCACAAGCTCAGTACCCAACCTCAAAGCAGAAGAAACATACACAAAACTCGGCTACCTAGCAGCCATCCACCACAACCACGACCACGCTGCAGCAGCCCGAGCACTAGCAGCACAAGGATTCACAACACCACAACCCGACCTAAACATCCTCGACCACCTCACCACCAACATCAGCGGTGAACAAGGAGATCCGAACCCGCTCGCCCCATACCTCATCAACTGGCAAACCTTCTGGACCACAGACCACACCGAAACAGAATGGCTACTCGAACCCCTCTTCGCCAAAGGACGAGCCCACGCCATCTACGCCGGAGCCAAAGTCGGCAAATCATTCGTCACACTCGCAGCCTGCGCAGCCCTCGCAACCGGCCAACCATTCCTACGCAAACCCCAAACAAACCCACAACACGTACTCTACGTCGATTACGAAATGACACCACAAGACCTAGCAGACCGCCTAACCGAATTCGGATACGAACACACAGTGTTCGACCACCTCCACTACGCACAACTACCCAACCTGCCACCCCTCGACACACCCAAAGGAGGCATCGCCCTATGCCAAGCAGCACACGCAGTCGGCGCAGAAATAGTCATCATCGACACCACAGGGCGTGCAGTCGAAGGCGACGAGAACGATGCGAACACATACCAAAACTTCTACCGCCACACAGGCATGCAACTAAAACGCATGGGCATGACATGGGCACGCCTCGACCACGCAGGCAAAGACACCACCAGAGGCCAACGAGGATCATCAGCAAAGAACGATGACGTAGACATAGTGGTCAACCTCACACGCACACCAACCGGCATCACATGGACAGCAACCCACAGGCGCATGTCCTGGTACCCAGAACAATCAGACATCACCATCGCAGAACTAGACGACCAAGCCACCTTCACAATGGAAGGCGGCAACCTCGAACAGTTCGAACTACACATCTTCGACCTCTCAGACTGGCTCGACGAACAAGGAATACCAGCCAACGCACCCATCCGAGAATGCTGGGCACACACCAAAACAAACGGGCCAACAGGCACCCTCAAAAAGGATGTACAAGCCGCAGTCAGATACCGCAAATCAGCACAGTATTCGCTTCGAAAAACAGGGCGGGACAAAGCTCGGGACACGCCTCCAGACAAAACTGCGGGACAAACTGCGGGACACTCTGGGACAGAACCCAAAACCCATACAAACAAAGGCGGGACAGAGAGCGGGACACTGCGGGACACTATTCCGCAGGCACAGCGGGACACTCTGTCACCCCGTAGGGGGGACAGAGTTCACGGCCCACAAACCGAACACCCAAACCAACCCACATACGAAGAGTTCTAAGGACAACAAACCATGCCCAACTGTCAATGCCAATACCGAGGCGACCTACTCACACAAGGACACCGAGACCACCACCGCAACTGGGAACAAACCCAACCCACAACCAGACACCCAACCACCTCAACCACAACCCACATCGACATCACACAACTCATCATCGCCATCGACCAACTCACCGCCGCACTCCACGGCGGACCACCACCACCGCTCACACCAGGAGCACAAGCCATCATCGCCAACCACAGGAGCCAACAGTGAAAGACCTAGACCAGCTCACAGCCCTAGCCCACACCATCACACGCATCCTCGAAGCAGGCGCACAAGCACTCATCGAACAACGCTCCGGCTTCCCCGCAGGCGGCACAGGCGGCACACCATCATCCACATCCGACCGCACAGGCAGACTCGCAACCACACGAGCAGACAAAGGCCCAGAACGATCAGACCAAGACTACGAACGAACCATACAAATCCTCATCGAACTAGAAGACATCCTCAACCGTGCACGCCCACCCAAACGCACAACCACCCACATCCAAGCCACCACCACACAAGCAGACGACGGCTGCAAGAGTTGCGCACGAGTAGGCACATGGACCGCACGAACCAAGAACAACCCCATGTGCCGCACATGCAACGAGCTCATCCTCCGCATACAAATGCAACACAACATCACCCTCGAGCTACCACCCACCACACTCGTTGACCGACAACGCCAAGGCCGACGCATCACCACACGAGAAATCAACCAAGCACTCCACGAAAATAAAACCCATAGATAACCTTGACGATCGCCACCACCACATGTAACGCTTACGGCAGTCTCACCACACCCAGCCTAGAAGCAGGTGGCTGATGGCACGAAGCAAACGCCCACACCACCAAGGCGGATACCAGTCACAAGCACGAGCAGTCAGAGCAGCAGCCAACGCTGACCCAAGCACAAGATGCTGGCGTTGCAACCAAACCAAAGCAGAACACCAGCAGCCATGGCAGGCAGGCCACCTGCACGATGGGCAAGCAGGCGGTCCACTCCTACCAGAGTGCAGACGCTGCAATGCCAGTGCAGGTGCCACCTATGGCAACAACCTTCGGCGCAAGTTCAAGCCCACACGCAACTGGTGATTAATTGAAACTCTGCAGTTTCTTGCGCAGATTTTTTAGAAATTCAAAAATTTGCAGCATGACCCCGATTCTTTCCCATCTCTCTCTAGGTCGAAATATCTGAGTACCCTTGAGAGGCCACAGGTGGCCGCATAGGCGGTTTTTAGCGGTTTTTTGGGTTTGTGGTCGGCTCGGTTGCTGTGCGTTCAACGTCGAGCAATCTGGTTTTTGGGAACTTGTGAGAATGGATCTATTGGGCCGATAAACGCATTTTGGGTTTAATTAATGGGCCGAGAATGGGTGTGTGTTTATGGTCGATTCGTTTGTTGATGAGGTGAATTCGGGTGATGAGCGCAGGGCTTTGGTGGCGTTGCGGGCTCATTTGGCTGAGACGTTGTTGATTGCTCCTCCGCAGGCGGTTGCTGCGTTGGGTGCCAGGTTGCAGATGGTGTTGGCGAAGCTTGCGTTGCTCGAGGGTTCGGGTGTGGAGGGTTCTACTGTTGACGATCTTGCAGCGGCCAGAGTTGCTAGGCGTTCAGGTGCCGCAGATTCTGCATCTGCCGGTAAGCGTTCACAGCCAAGACGCAGCGACCGAGGCGATAGAGCTGGCTGAGTCGGTTGGCATGTTGTTGGATGATTCGCAGCGGTACACGTTGCGGGTGGCGTTGTCTGAGCGTGATGATTTCACTTGGTCTGCGTTTGAGGTTTGTGATGTGCAGCCAAGGCAGAATGGCAAGGGCGAGACGATCCAAGCTAGGGAGCTTGCAGGGTTGTTCATCTTTGATGAGCAGTTGATCATCCACACGGCCCATGAGTTTCCTACCGCTAACGAGGCGTTCTTGCGGATGGTTAGTTTGATCGAGTCGAATAAGCAGTTGTCTGCGAAGATTGCTCGTATCAGGTTTGCGAATGGTGAGCAGGGTATCGAGTTGAAGTCTGGGGCTCGGTTGAAGTATCGGGCTCGAACTGGTGGCGCTGGTCGTGGGTTTGCTGGTGCGAGTTTGGTTGTTTATGACGAGGCGTATGCGTTGCAGGCTGAGCATGTTGCGGCTTCGTTGCCGGTGTTGTCTACGCATCCGAACCCGCAGGTTTGGTATGCGTCGTCTGCTGGTTTGAGTACTTCGTCTGCTTTGTGGAAGATCCGTCGGCGTGCCCTTGCGGGTGACGCTGGGCGGTTGGCCTATTTGGAGCACACTGCTGAGCGGGTCACACTTGATGACCAGGGGAACTGTACGAGTGAGCGGTTAGATGTGAATGATCGCAGCTTGGTGGCGTTGGCTAACCCTGCGTTCGGTACTCGTATTTCTGCTGATTACATTGATGCTGAGCAGAGTGCGATGGGTGATGAGAAGTTTGCTCGTGAGCGTTTGGGTGTGTGGGATTCTGAGCCGGATAGTTTGCGGTTTAAGGCTGCGAAGATTCCTGAGTTGGCGTGGGCTCGTACTTTGACGAACCGGCCACCGGTGTTGGGTGTGGGTGAGATCACGATCAGTTTTGATGTGTCTCGTGGTGGCGAGTATGCGAGTGTTGCTGTTGCTGCTGGTTCGATTAGCGCACCGTATGTTGAGGTTATTGAGCATCGTGAGGGTACGGGCTGGTTGGCTTCTCGGCTTGTTGAGCTGGTTGAACGTTGGGAGCCGACTGCTGTTGGTTGTAATGGTGCGGGCCCGACTGGCGCTGCTGTTGGTCCTGTGTTGGCTGCGTTTCGTGATGCTGGTATCAGCGCCGATTTGTTGCACCAGGTGAACACGGTTGATTACAAGCAGGCGTGCGGCGGGTTCTTTGCTGATGTGATTGAGGGGCGTTTGAGTCGGCCTGATAATCAGGGACCGTTGGATGTTGCTGCGGCTGATGCTGCGGAACGCCAGTTGGGTGATGCGTGGGCGTGGGATCTGCGTTCTTCGGTTGTGCCGATTTCACCGCTGGTTGCTGTGACGATTGCTCGAGCTTTGTTGCCTGTGGCGGCTGTCGTTAGCCCACAGGTGTTCGCATACTAGAAAGGGCGGTGCCAATGTTTAAAGATGCTCTTGCGACCGTTCTGGAGATTGCTGGGATTATGGCTGTTTGTGTTGCAGTGTTTTTGGTGTCACCGATCATGGCCCTTGGTGTTGCTGGCGTGTGTTTGTTCGTTGTGGGCTTTCTGATTGATGGTGCCTGATGGGTTTCTTTAAACGTGAGCAGCGTGCGATCACACCGGATTCGATTATTGCTGCGGTGAATCAGATGCGTATGCGGACTGGTGCGCCAATCGTTGATGCCAATTCGGCGATGCGGTTGGCTGCAGTGTGGGCTTGCGTGCGGTTGTTGGCGGGTGTGGGTTCGACGTTGCCGTTGGATCAGTACCGTGATGGTCCTGGCGGTCGTACACAACTGCCGGCTAGTTCGCTGTTTCGTGCGCCAGCACCAAACGTCAACATCACCACATGGCTTTACCAGCTGTGGTCGTCACTGCTACTCGATGGCAACGCCTACGGCTTGGTGACCGAAACAGGCGTAAACGGGTTCCCTGTCACAGTAGAGATCCTCGACCCGGCCACCGTCCAGTGGCGGCACGTTGACGGCGAGTGGACCACACAGATTAACGAGAAGCGGATCAACCGTTGGCCTAACGGACCGCTGTGGCACATGCCAATGTTTGTAATGCCAGGTATGCCGATGGGCATGAGCCCGATCAACAGTGCAAAACAAGCTATCGGTTCAGGCATCAGCGCTGAGCAGTTCGGTGCGCAGTTCTTCAACAGTGGTGGCAACCCTAACGCCATCATCTATTCGGACTCTGAGTTGACTCCTGAGCAGGCACAGGGCATCAAGGGTGCGTTCATCAATGCCACACAGGGCAACCGTGAACCCGCCATTATGGGCAGTGGGCTCAAGTATGAGCGTGTGCAGATCAGCCCTGACGAGTCACAATTTTTGGATTCGCAACGGTTTACGGTTGAGCAGATCGCACGCATCTACGGCATACCGCCTGAGCTTGTCGGTGCCGCCACATCTGGTAGCTCGGTTACTTATGCGAACCGTGAGCAGCGTGCAGCGGACTGGTTGAGCTTTGGCCTGATGCCATATTTGATCCCGATTGAAGATGCGCTTTCAACGCTGGTGCCAAGGGCGCAGCGTGTGAAGTTCAATGTTGACGGGCTGTTGCGCTCCGATCTCAGTACGAGATATGCGGCGCATGCTGTTGGTATCGGTTCTGGTTTCCTCACAGTTGACGAGGCCAGAGCGTATGAGGATCTTCCACCGCTCACTGCAGAGGATCAGCCTTTGCCTGTTGACCAGGTGATTGCCTGATGCCTTGGCATGTGGTGGAAAAAGATGCGGGCTGTTCTGTTTCTGAACCGTGGGGTGTTCGCAAAGATGATGACAATTCATTAGCAGGCTGCCATGGCAGCAGAGCAGAAGCAGTTGATCAGATCGCAGCACTGTATGCATCTGAAGCTGACAGGAGTATCCGCATGGAAGAAGAACCAATCCACCCACTTAGCCCACGCCAGAAGGCGCAGTACGAAAGTACTGAGTCGATTGTTGAGGTGTTCGGCCAGTACGATCAGACTGCTGGTGCTGATGGCTGTGGCTATCAGGCAGAGTCTGAGCAGGCCAGTGATGGCATTGCTTGTGCTAACTGCGTGTTCTTCATGGAAGGCATGTGCGAGGTTGTGAGCGGTGAGATCGCTGCGGCTGGTTTGTGCAAGCTGTGGGTGATCCCTGCAGGTTTGCTTGAGGGTGAACCTGAACCAGAGGTTGAGCCTGAACCTGTGGTTGAGGTTGAGGTTGAGCCTGAACCTGTGGTTGAGATTGATGGGTTTAAGCGTGGTGTGAAACCTGAGCGTGAGGTGCGCAAGCTTGAAAAGCTTGAGGTGCGTGCAACCCCTGATGGTGGTGCGATCCTCGAGGGTTACGCAACTGTTTACGATTACGCTTACAACATTGGTGATGTTGAGCGTGGCGGGTTCACTGAGATCATTGCCGCTGGTGCCGCAACGAAATCAGCTGCAGAAGCTGATGTGCGTTTGCTGATCAACCATGAGGGTATCCCGTTGGCACGCACCAAATCTGGGACGATGACGCTCACATCTGATGATATCGGTTTGAGGGTTATGGCCGAGCTCGACCCGTCCAACCCTGTGAGCGCTTCGTTGCGTTCTGCGATGGAACGTGGCGACATGGATCAGATGAGTTTTGCGTTTCGTGTTCTGCGTGACGAGTGGAACGATGATTACTCGATGCGCAAAATCTATGAGTTGAAACTGTTTGATGTTTCAATGGTGACGTACCCGGCGAACCCGGCCACGGTGGCAAAGGTTCGTAACGATACGCAAGTTTCCGAGCAGGCTTCAGGTCGTTCGGTTGAGATGGCGAAACGCCAGCTCGCAGCAATACCAGCACGCCGGTAACAAGCCGGAACGCATGCCGCCTCCTGGCACATGCAGTCCACTTGAAGCCACAAGCTGATCCCATTCCTAAACAGAAAGGTTCCACAGATGTTGGAGCAGATCCGTAGTTTGATTAGCGCAGCGCTTGATGAGCGTGATGCGTCGCAAGAAGCAGTTGAAGCGATCCTTGCTTTGGCTGAAACCGAAGGCCGTTCAGATATGACGGCTGAAGAAACAGAAAAGTTTGACGTTGCTCGTGCTGAGCTTCGTGAGATTGATGACAAGATCACCGCATTGCAGGCTCGTGAGTCTGACCTCGTGGATCTTGCTACCCGTTCCGACAAGGCCGCTGAGGTCAGAAAAGAAGTACTACCCATGAACATCCGTGTTGTTTCAGAAGAGAAGACCTACCGTGCAGATTCCGAGCATGACTTCCTGAGCGATGCTATCGCTGCGAAGTTCGGCAATGACAACGCTGCGTCTGATCGTCTTGCTCGTGCCCGTGATGAAGCACTTGCCGAGTACCGTTCAACGACTGGCAACTTCGGTGGCCTTGTTGTTCCTCAGTACCTCACAGAGCAGTTCGCTGCGACGCTTGCATCCGGTCGGCCATTCCTCGAAAATGTCACCAAAGTGGCGTTGCCGGCACAAGGAATGAATATGGTGATCCCTCGTGGAGCTACCTCCACAGGTGTTGCCGCACAGGAAACACAGGGTGTTGCAGTAACCAACCAGACTTTCACCGAGTCCGATCTCACTGTTCCAGTGCGGACCTTTGCAGGCCAGCAGGTTGTTTCACGCCAGTCCATTGACCGTGGAACCGGTATCGGCCAGATCCTCCTAGCTGATCTCTATCAGCAGTACGCAACCAAGGTCAACGTTTCTGCCATCTCTGGTGACGGAACCGTTGGAGGCCACTTCGGTATCCTCAACACGACCTCGGTGCAGACCGCAGCGTGGACCGGCACCACAGGCGCAAGCCTCGTTGCTGCAATCCACAATGGTCTTGGCAAGGTCAACGCCGCACGCTACGCAGCAGCAGACCTCATCGTCATGCACCCTCGTCGTTGGGCTTGGCTGTGCGCCCAGTCTGACTCGTCGCTGCGTCCGTTGGTCGCCATCGAGGGTTACAACTCCTTCAACGCTTCTGGCGCTGGAATTGCCGCAGGATATGGGCCAGTTGGTTCCATCGCCGGTGTGCCGGTCGTAACTGACGCTGGTGTCCCAATCGTTCTCGGTGCCAGCACCGATGAGGATCGGATCATCATCACCCGCAAGGCCGATGTGTTGTTCATGGAAGATGGATCAGCACCTATCGGGCTTACCCTCAACGAGGTTGCCGCAGCGAGCTTGAACGTCACCATGGTGACCTACGGCTACTCGGCATTCACCGCAGGACGCTACCCAGTAGCCACCTGCAACCTGCAGGGAACAGGCTTCAAGCAGGTTCTTTCCTGAGTTAACTAGGATGGGTGGTGCAAGCAGTGGGCTTGCTTGCACCACCACCTAACCCGATCAACCAAAGGACAAACATGCAAGAGACTTTTGATCACCCTGGACAAGTCCTGCTGGCGTTCCCGTCAACAGGCCACGACATCTCAACACGGTTCATGCGTTCATTTTGGGAGCTTGACGTTTGGGATCGTGAACGTGCGGTGCAAGTGTGGGAAGCGCTTGATTGCCCTGAGTCACCGAACCCGATTGATCTGCGCCTACTGCACAATTACGTTGCGCTCGAGGCCACAGCAAATCTTGCGAAGGCTCGCAACCGTTTGTGTGACGAGTTCTTAAAGACGTACACCGATGCAGAGTGGTTGTGGTTTGTTGATACTGACATGGTGTTTGAACCGCAGTTGATGCATCAGATGGTTGCACGAGCGGTCGAACATGACATCAAGATTCTTGGTGCCCTGTGTGTGATCCTCACCGCCGACGGCGTGATCCCTACGCTTTTTGTCGAAAATTCTTTGACTTGCACACAAGTGATGTTGGATTGGGCACCAAACCAGCTGGCAGAGGTTGCAGCTACTGGTACTGGTTGCCTGCTCATTCACCGCAGCGTGTTGCAACAGATGTTCGATCAGAGTGGTGGTAGTACTAACTGCTGGTTTGGTTTCGATATTCGCTTTGGTGATGATGGTTCTGAGTGGGCGTTGGGCGAAGATGTGAGTTTCTGTTTGCGTGCGGGCGAGCAGGGCCACAAGGTTTACGTTGACACGACTGCGCATGTTGGGCATCACAAAGGCGGCAGGGTTTACTGGCCGTCAGACACAAAGACAATGGGTGTGACACCGCCTGAAGAACCACGCACCACGGACGACAATGCTAGGACCTGATGCCAGCAGGTACATCCTTGCTGGTCGTGGAGTGCCGGTGGCACGACCGTTCAACCTGAGATGGTTGCTCCCGACCATCTGCAAGGATGATCTGCGCAGATGGCGTGCAGTGTGGGTTACGTCATGGGTTGTTGCAGCGGTTGGCATGTTGTGGTGGTGCTCGGATCTTGGTTTGGAACGTGCGGCAGCTGCAGCAGTGTTGTTGCTGGCATTGCCTGGAGTGTGGGGCCCGCAAGTTGTTCGGCCTATTGGCGTTGATCTACCGGCGATGGCTGTGGCGATCATGGCTGTTGCTTGTTTCGATCATGGGCTGTGGCCTGTAGCGGTGTTGCTGATTTTGGTTGCCGCTTCTATCAAGGAAACATCACCTGTGTTTGCTGCGGTGTGGGCATGGCATCCGATCATGCTTATCGGTTTGATTGTGCCGGCTGTTGTGTGGTTTGTACGCAAACCACAACTTGACCAGGTGACCGCACAGCCTGTGTTGCGCAGAGTGTATGAACATCCTTTCAAGACTGCGATGGAAGCTCATCGTGGGCGGTGGCGTGACGCTTGGTTGATGGTCGCACCGTGGGGTGCAACACTCGCAGCTTTGTACCACCCGTCGTGGCAGACGCTTCTGATACTCGTTCTAGCGTATGCACAGCTGTTGGTTGCTACTGACACGGTTCGCCTGTTGCACACGGCTGCTGGGCCTGTGATGGCCATTGCTGCAGCCCAAGTGTTACCAGTCCAGTGGCTACCATTGATCTTGATTGCACACTTCTTCTGGTGGCGGAAACCTGAGGTGATCTGATGCATCACGCAGTTCTCGAATGGGTGCAACGGTGGGTGCCAGCAACGCCTTGCAGCGTGCTGGATTGTGGCGGGCGTGACATCAACGGCAATCCTGAATACCTATTTGAACACGCAACCTTTGAAGTGGTTGACCTTGTGCCGGCACCAGAGGTCACATGGGTTGGCGACATCCTCGACTACGGCAACGCACAACCGTTTGATGTGGGCTTGTATCTTGAGGTTGCTGAGCACACACCTGATTGGCCGCTACACATCGCACACATGAAAAACTTGCTTGATCATCGCAAGGGCCTGCTGATCTTCACCGCAGCCTGCTTTGAACGTGCACCACACTCAGCGTCTGATGGTGGGCTGTTACAACCTGACGAGTACTACTTGAACGTAGACCCCGACAACCTTTCTGTAATCCTCACACGCAACTTTGCAAAGCATGTGATTGATGTGCAGGGTAATGATGTGAGGGCTGCAGCATGGAGATGAACGCATGACAATTACAAACGGTTATCTCACACAAGCTGAAGCACTTGCTTACGTTGGGCAGAACCTTGTGCAAGACACAAGCCTTTTGGATGATGTGGTTACGTCGAGCTCGAGGATGATCGACCGTTACTGCGGGCGAGAGTTCTTTCAAGTGACCGAGGCACGCACGTTTGCCACAACCGATGATATCTACACGCTAGGTTTCGGTTCGTTCAACGACCTCGTGAGCGTCACGACACTCAAGACTGATCCGACCGGCGCAGGCGTTTACTCCACGACTATCGGTGCGACAAGCTTTCAGCTGTTGCCGTACAACGCACCGCAAGCAGATGAGCCATACACAGACCTGCAACTACTCGGTGGTGTGCAGTGGCCAGTACCAACGTTCAATATGAGGCAGAACACGGTTGAGATAACTGGTGTGTGGGGTTGGCCAGAAGTGCCGCTTGATGTGAAACAGGCGTGCAGGATTATCGTGGCCGAGATTTCCAAGATGCAAGAATCACCGCTGGGTGTTGCAGGGTTCGGCGAGTTCGGTGTTATGCGAGTATCTAAGACGATGCCGCCAAGGGCTATGCAACTGCTTGCACCGTACCGGCATGGGCGCAACTTTGGTATCGCATGAGTACCGCTATTAGTAACCGTGAGATCCGAGAAGCACTCGCACAAGCAATCAGTGCGGTCCCTGGACTCAACATTTACAGATACCCACCGGACAACGTAAACGTGCCGTGCGCAATGATTTCAGGGTTTAACGTCAAACCGACCACGTTTGATGGGAACCGTGAAACGACTGTTGAAGTGATCATCCTTGTGTCACGCAGAAGTGTTGATCAGATGGCCAGCCTTGACCAGCTACTCGATGCGGACGATCCGAGTTCTGCGATCACAGCTATCGAAGAAGCGAACCCACCTGGCATTGATTTTTTTGTCGAATCGTTCGGTTCATACCGTGAACTTGTTGTGGCCGATGTCGGGTATTACGCAGCAGATGTTGTTGTGCGAGTGATGACCTGATGGGCACATCTACACCGCAGAACTTTGGTACCAAGATGATCAAAGCGGGCAACAGCATGCTGGAAGTAAACACTCTTGCAACTGCAGCTGCTGCGCAGGAATACAAAGAGTCCGTCCTGATAGCTGGGCGTGCAGCAACTGGCGGTGACGGGCAGCTTTCGCGTTGGGGCAAGGACCGCACCAAGGTTGGTTACAAGGGCGGGGTGAAACTCAACGCACGGTATGACATGGAAAACACTGGCGGGAAAGCGCAAGCAGTTTTAAAAGCTGTTCCGATGGGTGTGTGGAAAGTTGTTGAGTACGGTGCAGGCGCTCACCCGATTGTTCCTGGTGCTACCAAGAAGATGAGGCAGGGTGCTCAGCTGATGTCTTTGATGACTGGTTCTGATACTGCTGGGGCGCTTGCAGGTGCCCGCAAAGGATCTAAGAAACGCAGGGTGATGGTGTGGGGCAACGGCAACTTTGCCGCATACGTTCGCCACCCTGGCACCAAAGGTAAGAAGGCATGGTCGGTTGGTATTGCCAAGGGCACACCTGATGCGATACGTGCCTATAAGAAGAAACAGGTTGAGGCGTTGGGCAAGGTTTTCTGAGTGCGTATCCTTGTTGTCCACCCCGGTCCTAATTTCAGTGTGCAAGATGTGCATGATGGTTGGGTTGAGGGTTTCGAGCAGTTAGGCCACGAGGTTCAGCAGTACAATCTTGGTGACCGTCTCACATGGGCCAGCGTTGCGCATCTGGGTATGGATGACGGCACCTTTATCAAAGCCTTTCCGAAAACAGAGAACGTGTATTCCTTTGCGATCAGTGGCCTGCCACAGGCTGCGTTGTACTGGTGGCCACAACTCATCGTGTTCATCAGCGGGTTCACGGTTGACCCGCAGTTCTTAGAGGTTTGCCGTGGTCGTGGTATTAAAACCGCTTGTGTGATGACCGAATCACCGTATGAGGAATCACGGCAGTTGTTGATCGCACCGCACTTCGATGCTGTGGCGTTGAACGATCCGACGAACATGGGTCAGTATGCGACGTTGACAACAGCGGTTTACACACCGCACGCATACCGGCCTGACATCCACTTTGAAGGCGAAGCACACGAGGACTACCTGAGCGACTGTGTGTTTGTTGGTACGGGCTACCCAAGCAGGGTTGCGTTCCTCGAGCGGTGCAACTTTGATGGTATTGATCTTGCGTTGGCGGGCAACTGGCAGAACGTGCCAACCATCCTGGCTGATCGTGTTGTGCATGATCTTGAGGATTGCATTGATAACGCTCAGACCGCAGAGTTGTACCGTGGCGCTAAAACATCGTTCAACATTTACCGTACTGAAACCAACGGTGATGTGGTTGATGGTTGTGATGGTTGGTCTGTTGGGCCTCGTGAGATCGAGCTTGCAGCATCTGGCACTTGGTTCGCTAGGCAGTCTCGTGGCGAATCCGATGAGCTCTTTCCGATGCTCCCTACTTTTAACAGTCCTGAAGAACTTGGCGAGCTAATACGCTGGGCTCTTGAGAATCCCGTTGAGCGGCAGATCGCTGCGCAGCAGGCAAAACGAGTGGTCGCAGATCGCACGTTTCCAAATAATGCCCACACGTTGCTTGCATCGTGCGGCCTAGTGAAAGAAGAAAGCTAATGGCTAATCCCATAAGCGGTCGTAAGGGCCGTGTATATATCGATGCAAGTGCCAATGGAACGGCAGCAGCGTCACCGGTAGCAAACCTGAACACATGGGGACTTGATTCCACCACCGACAAGACCGAAGTGACTTCGTTTTCTGACACCAGTAAGACCTACGTTGTGGGCCTTCCAGACGGATCAATTTCCTTCGGTGGCTACTGGGATACTGCTGCAGGTTCGCAGTTCGGTATTACTAACTCGGTTGCTGCAGGTCGCAAGTTCTACTTGTATCCGTCGACTGACAACGCTCAGTACTTCTTTGGTCAGGCGCACTTCGACCTGAGCATCACTCAGACGGTTTCGGGTGCGGTTGAGATCAGCGGTACCGGTTCAGCGGCCAGCTCGATCAGCAGCGTTGGTACCTGATCATGGCTGACGAGTGGGCCGTCAACCTTCCAGACAAAAAGCAGGTCAGGCTTTCTGACTTCACGCTTGATGAGCTGGTGCAACTTGAATCGGATTGTGATGAGGAGTGGTGGGCGCTCCTATCGCACCCGTTCAAAAGTGCGAAGAATGCCAAGTACATTTACGCCGCAGCGTGCGCACAACAAGGCGTTGAGCCTGCAGTGCTAACAGTGCGGATGCTTACCGATGTGTTTGTCCAGGTGCCAGACAACATGCCTGACATTTATGAGGGCAGTATCCCAAAAGAGGTGGACGCTCAACAGACAGCTGGATCGTCTGGTGCGCCCTCCGATTCAACTGGACCCCAGAACAAACCCGACGCTTAAGCATCAGGGATCTCAAACTTCTTAGCGAGGCGGTAAGCAGTGGCATTTCTTGAACGCCTACAAATGATCATCGACGCAGACGCTTCCGGTGCTGCTCGAGAGTTCAAAAAGATGGGCACAACTGCCGACCGTGAACTTGGTAAAACAACCAAGTCGCTAGACAAGTTGAGTTCAAAGCTGACAAGCGTTGGCACAGGCGCAGTCCTAGCGGGTGGTGCTCTCGCTGTTGGTCTTGCGACGTTTGCTAAAGAAGCAAGCGACGCTGAAGCACAGCAGATGAAGCTGAACAACTCGATTAAGAACAGTGAAAGCGTTTTTGCTGGCAACGGTAAAGCTTTGCGTGATCAGGCTGCAGCGCTGATGAAGGTCACCGTTGCTGATGATGATGCGATTGCTTCTTCACAGTCTTTGCTTGTGCAGTTTGGGCGCACAGAGGCAGAAGTTCTGGCGCTGACACCTCTTGTCGTTGATCTCTCACGCAAAATGGGCATCGACCTTGACGCAGCTGCGAAAGCGGTTGGTAAAGCTTCCGATGGTTCTACTGGTGCGTTAAAGAAAATGGGCATTGAGGTTGTGGACCTTGGCGGGAATGCTTCCGATACAGACAATGTGATTTCTGCGCTGAGTAATAGCGTTGGTTCTTTTGCTGAGACAGAGGGTGCCAGTTACGCAGGCCAGCTTGAGATCATGAACAACAAGTTCGGTGAGCTAAAGGAATCCATAGGCTCAGGCATCTTGGATGTTGTGAACCCGCTGTTGAGTATCGGTGGTGCGCTTGGCGAAGTGAACCCGCAGATCGGTGAAACCGTAGGCAAGGTCGGTGCTATCGGTGCAGCCGGTTCGTTAGCTGTTGGCGGGCTTTCAATCCTTGCAGGGCAAGCAATCAAACTGAGAAGCGTGTTCACCACAGTGGACATGTCATCTGGTGTTGCGACACGCAGCCTGACAGGTATGGGCAAGGCTGCAGCGGGGTTGGGGTTTGTTGCTGCAACTGCTCTGGTAACTGACTTTGTGTTTGGGCTGCTCAACGCTGGCGATGCTGCTGAACGCGTGCGCACTGGTGTTGACAAGCTCACAATCTCTATCAACACAGCCGGTGATTCCAGCTTGCCTGAGTTCGCAGAACTTGTTGCAGCAGAAAAAAACATATTCACTTTAGGCAGGCTAGTAACAGACTTTGGTGCAGAGATCACCCTTGTTGGCACTGGTGTTCAGAATGATATTGAACAAGTGCAAAAAGTGTTTGACACTGTTGGCCAGAATCAGGGGCCTAAAGCACAGATCAAAATTTTGAACGAGTTGGAAGAAGCAAATAAGACGCTTCCAAAGAATTCAGAAGAGTTTAAGAGGAACCAAGAGTTTATTGATAAGAACCGTAAAGCGCTTGAGTTAAGTGCACAGGCATCGCAAAGTGCGACAGGCGCAACTACTGAGCTTGGCACGGCTGTTGGTGAAACAGCAGATGCTACTGAAGAAGCAACTGTCAGTACCAAAGGTTATGACGCACAGTTGAAGTTCATTGCTGATACGCAAAAGCTTGGCGCTGATCGTGCAGCAGCATTTACGAAAACTATTGAGGATACGTCAACGCTTGATGATCAGGCCACTGCAGCGTTCGGGATGAACGGCGCGTATAAAGGGTTGTTTGATACGTTGAATGATCTGCCGAAGTCGTTTGATCCGATTAAGGCTGCTTTGGGTGATTACACGGATGAGCAGAACAAAGCTGTTCAAGCGGTCATTGATTTTGGTGACTCTGCTGGGAGCGTGCTGGAGCAGGCTGTTGCAACTGGCGGTGATCCTCGCATGCTGGGTGGCATCTTTAGGTCAAGACTTGAAGAAACATTGAAGAATGCAAACATTCCACCTGAGCAGATTGCCGAATACATCGGCCTTGCTGGGTTGTCCGAGTTGCAGATTGAAGCAGCTGTCATACTCAGTTTGAAAGAAGAAGAAAAAGCAAAGTTGTACAACCTGTTGGCATTGTTCCAAACAGACCTTGATAGCAAACCTATTGAGATGCGTATTGCTATTCAGGATGCTATTGACGCTGGCGAGTTCGCTAGGGCAGAACTGTTAGTCAAGGCGTTTACAGGACAGTTGTCTCCTGCTGAGATGAAACTTGTGCTTGCAGCGTACCCTAACCTTGCACCTGAGTTGAACGCTGCTGTGGCTACTGCTCAAGCAGCTGCAAACGGTAACCCGATTAAAATTCCAACTGTGATCATTCCACCTGGTGGGCGTGAAACAAACCAGCCACCAGCGCCACGCAGACCACGCAGACCTAACCCTGTTGGGCCTGCTGGCGGTGGGTTCCCTTCAACACCACCTGCGTCAAACATGGGTGGTTCATACTCTGGTGGGCCTGCCATTGCTGGCGGTAGGTATGAGGTCAATGAGGGTGGGCGTGAGTTTTTCACACCATCGAGCAGTGGGTTTATTATGAACGCAGCGAACGCACAAGCGCTTGTGCAGGGTGTGTCACAGCTGGTTAGCGGTGGGGGTGGTGGAGGTATGACTAACAACATTACGATCAATGAAACCAGTTCACCACGCCAGACAGCGCTAGAAGTGATCAGAGCTAACAAGGCTTCTCTGTTTTTGGCTGGTGCACTGTGACCGCATCCTCAATCACCTTTGATGGTGTCTCACTAGGTAACAGTGCAATCAAGATCCGAAACATTTGGACGTTCTGGCAACCAGCACAACTCGAAGCATCAAACATCAAACTCGCTGGTGTCACCGGTATGACTGCACGCAAACCTTTGGTGCAACCAACGACACACAGCCTCGAGCTCATCATCTCCGGTGAAGTGTCAACCACCGGCACACCTGACACAAACTACCCTGCACGCTTGAAAACCAATCTTGCGTACATTGCAACGTACTTCACGAACATCCCAGCAACAGCTGACGGTACGCGCACAGCAGTGCTCACACTGCCATCAGCAGCAACGATCACAGGCCCAGTACACATTCTTGGCCTAACTATCGGTGAGGTTGTACCGACGGCAAAATGGGCGCTTGCAGTGTTAGAGGTTTCAGTCCCAGCAGGTGTTCTAGCATGATCCAAAAAGAAGGTTGAACTGATGGCAAACGTTGTTTACCCAACAGGCATGAAAGCCTTTGCAGATGCAGACATTGACTGGCTAGTCGATGATATCAAGATTGTTGCAATGAGCAGCACCTACACCTACTCAGCTGCACATGACTTTCGGGACGATCTGTCAGGCGTTGTTGCAACCTCGGCAAACCTTTCATCAAAAACTTCTACTGGTGGTGTGCTTGATGCAGCAGACCCAGTGTTCACAGCTGTGACAGGTTCAACCATTGTGAGCTTTGCGATGTTTAAAGACACTGGCACCGCTTCCACATCACGCCTGATCTGTTTTTGGAACGCCACTGCAGCTGGCGCAGCGTTCGCTGTGATCCCTGACGGCACCAACATCACACTCACACTTTCAGCCACAGGCCTTATCGCTATCTGATGGCGCAAACCCTTGCGTTTCCTTTCCTCACACCAAGAGCGCTCGGTGCTCCTGCACCGCTTGCGTTCACAGCAGTGCAAGGAAACAAGACCGCTGCAATCCCTTTCATAAACCGTGCACCATCAGTGCGAGGATTCTTCGCTGACACCACACCACCGGCACCAGTAGCAAACGCTGCACCAGTGCCTGCTATCAGCGTCCAACTGTTCGACACAAACAACGCCACTGCTATCTCCACACCAACGACCATTCTTGGTTCTCGCAGATGGCAAGACAGCCTGGACTCTCTGAGCCAAGGCAAGATCAGCATGCCTTATGCGACTGCAGCGGATATCAGCGCAACATCAGGTATGACACTAGGCCGGCACCTACGGTTCACGCTTGGCACAACGCTGGCGTGGACCGGGCGCATTGTCTCCACGCAGGTTGTTGAAACAGACATCAAAGACTCTGACAAAGTGTTCGAGGTTACCTGTTTAGATGTGCGATCAATCCTTGATCGTGCGACCGTGTTTCCGCAGAACGGTCTAGGCAAGGTCCCTGCATCAGATTTGCGAACGTTCGCATGGCACTCAGCAGAAGGTTCCACTACTGGTTGGTCTCCTGCAACGTTCCGCTCCTACGCAATCTCTATTGCGTGGCGTACACCTAACACGCAGCCGGAATGGTTTGAACCTTGGCTACCGCCTGATGGTTGGCCTATCGGGTCAACGAAACCTATACAAGGGTTTGTTGGCAGGATCGCAGCATCAGATGTTCGCACGACCCTGTTCAAACGCACGTTCACTGTTGCATCAGATGGCCTGTATGACCTTTGGTTGGCGATGTATTCGGGTGGTGCTGTGTACGTTGACGGCATCCAGTTGTATTACAGCAAAGACAACACGGATTCGTGGCGTTCACCGTGGCGGGCAATGATCGAACTGACAGCTGGCGATCATGTGTTTGCTGTGGAACTTGACCACGTTGCAGGCCCAGACAACTCGGCGTTACCTGGCACCCTTGCAACTGTGAACCGTGAACATTGTTTTGCGTTGAACCTGCACAAGATTGAATCACCTGAAACACCGCTCACAGCTTCAACACTGGTCATGGCTTCTGATGACAGCTGGTCTGCGTTAGACAATCCTGCTGTGGTCCCTAACCCGACAGCGGGCACAGTGCTGATCACTCTGATCAATGAGGCTATTGCACGGGGTTCTTTGCCAGCAGGGTTCGCTGTTGGGTTTAGTGCCACAGTTGATTCTGATGGGTTGGGTTGGCCTGCTTTGGATGTGTTTACGGTGCGTGTTGGTGACACGATCTGGGATGTTTGCCAGCAGTTGCAGAATCTTGGTTATGAGTTCGGGATGCGTGCCGCTGGGCTAACACTTGATGTGTTTGCTTTTGGGCGTGGCGGTACTTCTGCTGCAGGCATTCAGGCGGGTGTGAATTTGCAGGCTGTGACTCGTGATGAGCGGCCACCGCAACCAAACACACTTGTGTGCACCTATTCGGGCGGGCAGTTTGTTTCCACTGATGCGGCACAGGTTGCCCTGTTTGGGATTATTGAAGCAGCGTTCCAGATAGCTGATGTGCGTGACCTTGTATCAGCACAAGCAGTTGCGACAGCACAACTCGAACTGTTCGCAGCACGCACAGAGTCGTTGTCTGTGTCTGCCATCTACGCTGGCGATCAACCGTATCTGAACTACCGGATTGGCGACACCATCGTGTTGTACAAGGGTGGCGCTAACGCTGAGAACGTCAGGTTCAAAACGTTGGATGTGTCCGAGGATTCAAACGGGTTTGTTGGCCTATCGTTTGAACTTGCATCAGCATCCGAGCAGGACGCTGACAGGATCGCTCAGATGTTGAAGCGTGGTGTGCCAGGAGCGTTGGCTGGTTTGTCAAAGGTTGCGACACCTTCACGCTGGTTGGCTGATGGTGGGACCAGTGGCCTTGTGCAGCTGTACCGTGTCGACGGGTTCTCACAGGGTGAACTAGTTGACTACACCGAGGATCCGTTGAAGGGTCAGTCAACTGCTGAGGTTTTCCAACGGCCTGTACGACTCACCTACATCAAACTGTCGCAGCTCGGCACACTCACATCTGCTATCGAAGTGATCATGCTGAAGAACGGTGCGCAGCTCGACGTTTCCATGTTCATTGCCGCTGGTGAGTTCACTGCCACATACCTGACAATGGATCACACGTTTCAAGCTAACGATCAGTTGTCTTTCAGACTGGTTGATAAGGGTGTTGGCGGCGGGCAGTTGCAGGTTCAGGTATGGGCTGCGTTTGCTTCAGGCGAAGATGTGCAACCTGTTGGCCGTCTCATATGGGAATAACCTGACATGGGATACAAGTGGGGACCATCTGTTACTGTCGGGACCACAGCGTATGGGATCACTTTTGGGTTTGGTTCCTTGTGGGTTGCAAATGGTGTGAGTGGCACAGTTTCTCGTGTTGACCCCACAGCGTTGACTGTGACTGCAACGATTGCTACGGGTACTGGTGGACCGTTTGCAATCACGTCTGCGTTTGGTTCCGTTTGGGTAGGCCATGCAAGAACTGGCGGTCAAGCAGTATCACGTATCGACCCTACGACCAACACCATCACTGCCACAATCAACGTTGATTTTGCTTACAACCTGACGTTTGACGCTAACTATATTTGGGCAACCAATTACGTTACGCCATCTGAGGTGTTACGTATCGACCCGTCAACAAATACGATTACTGGCACATTCACCAAAACGGTAGCAGCCTACGGTTTAGCTGCCGGGGGTGGCAGCGTCTGGGTTGCAGATGGCAGTGCGGGCACAGTCATCCGTGTGAACCCTTCGACGCTTGCAACAACAGCAACGATAGCCATGTCTATCTTTCCGCAGTATTTGGTTTACGCCTTTGGTGATGTGTGGGCAGGCGATACAAGCACATGCATTGTGGAACGGATTAGCCCTGCAACAAACACAGTCACCGCAACAATCTCAACACCTTCGCTAAGTCTGGCAAATCCTTTTGCGATAACCGCAGATTCAACAGCGGTCTGGCTTGCCACTAATAGCTTGTCTAATAACAACAACGGTGTAGGACGGATCGACCCTGCAACAAACACGTTTACCGATGTTCTCTACACGCTTCCCAACGTGTTCCCTACTCCTAACCCACAACCTCGTGGCCTTGGCGTTGATGGCACAGACAAACTGTGGGTTTCTTATCTCAATGAAATCAACCGTGTTGATAAAATTATTGGGGGTTGGGTTCGTGGCCATGCTTGGGGGTGAAAGATGAGAGACCTTGGGATCGCTGACAGACTGCGTGGCGCTGGTCTTGTGGTTGAAGAACAACCAGGTTGGCAGACACGAGGCTCAGCGCTGTTTGCGCCAAGGGCTGTGATGTGGCATCACACAGCATCAGCAATGAACCGCAACCTTCCAAGCCTGAACATTGTGACCAACGGGCGTGCAGACCTTGCAGGCCCGCTCTGCCATG
>JBIKII010000363.1:0-3197 GCA_044361705.1 Caulobacter sp. | reverse complement strand
GGCTCAGCGCTGTTTGCGCCAAGGGCTGTGATGTGGCATCACACAGCATCAGCAATGAACCGCAACCTTCCAAGCCTGAACATTGTGACCAACGGGCGTGCAGACCTTGCAGGCCCGCTCTGCCATGTGCTTACCGGTCGTGATAACTGCAACGTGGTGATTGCAGCAGGCAGGGCAAATCATGCTGGTGCGGGCAGTTGGAACGGCAGCAGTGTTGGCAACAGCGCTTATTGGGGCGTGGAAGTAGAGAATGTTGGCACGGTGGCTGAACCGTGGCGGCCCGACCAACTGCAAAACGTCGCAGAGGTCACCGCAGCGCTCATCAGCTACAACCCTGCACTCGTCGCTGATTGCTGCATGCACAAGGAGTGGGCACCGTCACGCAAGATTGACATGCACACGATCAGCGGCAATGAGATGCGTGCTCGAGTCATGCAACTCTGCATCGGCACACCAGCACCACCGGAACCAGAACCAGCACCGCCTGCACCACCGACAGTTGACCTTGCAGCAATCGCAGCAGGCATAGCGGCAGCATCCAAACAGATCGTCAAACAAGGCACCAAAGGCGACGCTGCAAAGTGGGCGCAAGCCCTACTCAACAACAAGCTTGATGGTCCAGACCTAAAGGTAGATGGCAACTTTGGGCCAGCATCAGTGGCAGCAGCTAAACGCTTCCAAACAAACGTCAAACGGTTCTTCAAACTCTCATCCAAGCAGATGCCAGTAGACGGAATCATTGGGCCTGCAACTTGGTACTGGCTAACAAAATGAAGGAGTCCGCATGAGCCTCAAAGATGAAGCAACACGAGCATGGATCTACCGTGTGCTCACTGCAGCAGTCCCACTCGTAACCGCCTACGGGATAATCGACCAACGCACCGCAGCCTTGTGGCTCGGTGTCATCGGTGCACTACTCGGCATCGGTCTAGCATCAATGAACACAAGCACAAAGGGGCCCGACCTATGAGCGCACAAGTACAGCTCGACGACACCGGAGCGCAAGTCAACTGGTCTGTTCGTGAGAACACCACATGGACCGATGACTTCACCGCAACCCTCACAGCCACCGGTGCTGCGATAGACATCACAAACATCACGATCACCGCAGAAGTGACCGCTGCACCAACCTCTGACACTGCGCTCAAAACGTTCACCGTGACCAAAACAAACGCTGCGCTCGGCCAGTTCAACATACGCATCAGCGAAACCCTCACCACGCTCACCCCTGGTACTTACTGGTGGGCGATGCAATGGAACGACGGCACCGATGACGTTGCGCTCTGCGCCGGCCTGTTTGTTGTTCAGGATTGGACGCTCTGACATGACCACAGTAACGATCCAATCATCTAAACCACCCATCACCCTGACCAGTGGGCGTGGCATCACAATCACCATTGATAGAAGTGTCAACACCAGCAACGGCGGGTCAGGCACCGTCACAAGTGTGACCGCTACTGCACCTGTGGTCATCACAGGCACACCAACCACAACACCAAACGTGACCCTTGGCGGGATTAACGCCACACAGACCACAGCAGGGATTTTCTCACCTGCCCGCCTCGGATCAGGCACCTACAACATAGATACATTTCTTCGTGGCGATGGTTCATGGTCAGATGATGTCCCCCTACAGATCAGTGTAAAGAACACATCTGGAGGTGCGCTCACTAAAGGAACTCCGGTTTACGCAACTGGCACTGTTGGTGCTACTGCTGTGATTGAGATTGCTGGCGCTGACGCTTCAGTAGGCGCAAAGATGCCCTCTATTGGCCTGCTTATGCAAGACCTTGCTAATAACGGTACGGGCCTTGTGATGATTATGGGGACTATCACTGGCCTCAACACCACTGGCTATGGAATCAACTCCGGCATGTTTGTTGCACCAGGTGGAGGGCTAACCAACACACGCCCAACCGCAGCAACAGACTTGGTTCAGAACGTCGCCAGAGTTACTCGTGTTCACGCCACAACAGGCTCGGTGATGGTTCTTGGACCGGGACGCACAAACGATGTACCCAACCTCATCGCCACAAACTTTCTGGCAACCAGTGGTACAGCATCAGCCACCACTTTCCTACGGGGCGATCAGCAGTGGGCTGCCGCTGAAGGGATTGCACCGGCGTTCATTGCACCGTCAGGCGTGAAGTCTTATGGGATACCGGGTTTGCGGCCAACAGGGCAGGGCGCTGCATCACAATCACAAGACCGTCTCTGGTATGAGCCTTGGTTTGTTGATTCAACAGCGACACTTGACCGTCTTGCTGTTGAGGTTGTTACCACTGCTGGTTCTGCAGGGAAACTGTTGCGCATGGGTATCTATAACGCCAACACATCATGGACCCCAACAACACTTGTTGTTGACGCTGGCACTGTGGCTGTTGATGCAATAGGTATCCAAGCGGCAACGATCAACGTGACGCTCTCACCAGGCCGTTACTGCTGTGCTTTTGTTTTACCCACTGGTGGCACCGCACCCACCTTGCGGCAGATAGCAGGCACCGTAAACTCGTTCCCAACAATCTCCGGTACAGCAGGCAACCCATATCAGGTTTCGCAGTACCTTGGAGCCCAAGGCGGACTGGTAGCAACAGGCTTGCCAGCAACAGCCACAGCACCAGATGTTTACGGTGCAGCAGGCACAGTCGCAACACACAATTACCATGTGAGAGCAAGGTGGGCATAATGGAAAACACGTACACCGATGGGGTGCTTGTCCAAAGCAGAGAAGATCACGGCGATGGCACAGCTACAGTCACAGACCACACCACTAACCCACTTACGGTCACACTGCTCACAGGGCTTGCAACCTACGAACCTTGGGTTGCACCACCGGCAGCAGAAGTTGTGGCTGCACAAGCGATCTCAGATGAGATAACCATCAGGCTTGACCCTGCTGGGACTATCCCAGAGATCAAAGCAGCAATCACTGATGGTCTTGCCGCTGCAATCGTTTCCCTCGGCGGCTGATGCGATCGTGTTCGGGGCGCTTGAAACCATCCAAACAATAAGCATCACCATCGGAATCCTCGTTGGTGTCGCATCACTCATCGTTGCACTCTTCGCAATCTTCGAAAAGATCACAGGGTTCACCGCACGGTGGGCAGGCCGACAAGTAGCAATAGGCGTGCAACCGTTACACGACTCGATTGAAGAGCTCGCAACATACACACGGCACCATCTCGGACCGAACGGTG